>DATAOV010000083.1:0-57531 GCA_036265535.1 Gaiellaceae bacterium
CCCGATCAAGGCCAACTTCATGGAGGGCCTGTCGGTGCTCGAGTACTTCATCTCCACCCACGGCGCCCGCAAGGGCCTCGCGGACACGGCGCTGCGCACGGCCGACTCCGGCTACCTGACGCGGCGCCTGGTCGACGTCTCTCAGGACGTGATCATCCGCGACGCGGACTGCAAGACCAAGGAGCACGTCGACCTACCGCTCCACGTGCCCGAGGGCCTGAACAGGAGCCTGCTCGGGCGCACGCTCGCCGAGGACGTCCACAAGCCGCTCGCCAGCGGGAAGCCGGGCAAGACGGTCGTGGCCGAGAAGGGCACGATCGTGACCAACCCGCTCCTGCTCGAGATCGAGGAGGCGTTCGCCGAGGGTGAAGAGGAGGCGGCGGTGCCGGTCCGCTCGGTGCTGAAGTGCCGCAGCGAGTTCGGCGTCTGCCAGGCCTGTTACGGGATCTTCCTCGCCACCGGCGGGATGTGCGAGGTCGGCGACGCGGTCGGGATCATCGCCGCGCAGTCGATCGGCGAGCCCGGCACGCAGCTGACGATGCGGACCTTCCACACGGGCGGCGTCGCGGGAGCGGACATCACGCACGGCCTCCCGCGCGTGGTCGAGATCTTCGAGGCGCGCAACCCGAAGGGCGCGGCCAAGCTCGCCGAGGTCGGCGGCAAGGTCGAGCTCGAGGACACCGAGCGTGGTCCGAAGATCACGATCCACACCGACGAGGTAGACGAGAACGGCGAGCCGCTCGAGCCGGTGGCCTACGCGCTGCCGCGCCGCACGCGGATCCTCGTCGAGAACGGTCAGCTGGTCGAGCCGGGCGACGCCCTCCACGAGGGCTCGATCAACCCGGCCGACCTCCTGCGGCTGAAGGGCTCGACGGCGATCGAGCTGTACCTCGTCTCCGAGGTGCAGAAGGTCTACAAGTCGCAGGGCGTCGACATCCACGACAAGCACATCGAGCTGATCGTGCGGCAGATGCTGAAGAAGGTGCGCGTCGAGAACGCAGGCGACACCGACCTGCTGCCCGGACAGCTCGTCGACCGCGTGGTGCTCGAGCGCGAGAACGCGCGCGTGAAGAAGGAGAAGGGCAAGAAGGAGCAGGCGACCTTCGAGCCGCTGATCCTTGGCATCACCAAGGCCTCGCTCGCGACGGAGTCGTTCCTCTCCGCCGCCTCCTTCCAGGAGACGACGAAGGTGCTGACCGACGCCTCTATCGAAGGCAAGGTCGACCGGCTCCTGGGCCTGAAGGAGAACGTGATCATCGGCAAGCTGATCCCGGCCGCGACCGGGCTCAAGCGCTACCGCATGATCGACATCGGGCCTTCCGAGAAGGTGCCGAAGGAGACGTACGAGCGCGAGGCTCTGCTGGCCGCGCTCGAGGAGATCGGCTCCGACGGCGGCGAAGGGATCGACCTGGCGAGTCTCGGCCTCGACTTCGGCGGCGAGCCGGAGACGAACGGCGAGGGAACGCCGCGCGAATCGACGGAGGCCGAAGAAGTGCCCGAAGTCGACACTCCCCTCGACGAATAGCGCACGAACGCAGCGCGGGAGGTGAGAGGCCTCCCGCGCTGCTACTTTTGGAACGCCGGGTCGTGAAGAAGCTCCTCCTCATCGCGCTCGCCGCTTGCGCGGCATTTGCGGCCGTTCCACACCGGGCGGAGGCGGGCACGTGCGGCATCTCCGGCAAGGGAACGCTCTGGATCGACTTCGCCGACGGCTCGGTGCCGTTCTGGCAGGAGTTCGCCCGCCCGGGCGTGATCGCGGCAGCGGCAAACTTCATCTACCCGCCGCAGCTGCGCGCGCTCGGGGCGAAGACGATCTACTGGGACATGTACCTGCCGAGGCGGGTGGGCACGCCGCTCGAGCCCTTCGACCCCGCGGTCGTGATCGACCGTGCCAATCGCATCTACGACACAGCGACGATGTCGAGCGGCTGCACCCAGCCCATGATCGCCGAGAACGAGCTCAACGGGGCCAACACGCTCACGCCGTGGACCGCGACCAACGCGCAGTACCGGCGCAACGTCCTGATCTACGTCCAGACTCTCGCCGCGCGCGGTGCGAAGCCGGTGCTGCTCGTCCCGAGCGTCCCTTACATCGGCGGCGAGGCCGGGGATTGGTGGCGTCAGGTGTCGAACTACGCCGACATCGTGCGCGAGTCCTACTTTGCGGCGCCGCAGATCGCAAAGCAGGGGCCGGTGATGGGCAGTCGCACGCTGCGGAACATGTTCCGGAAGCGCATCAGCGAGTTCACGAGCACCGGCATCTCGCCGCGCAAGCTCGGACTGATGCTCGGATTCCACACGACACCCGGCTCGGGCGGCCGGGAGCGGGCGCCGCGAGCTGCGTGGCTGGAGGTGACGAAGCTGCAGGCGCTCGCCGCGCGCCAGGTGGCGAAGGAGCTCAACCTACGCTCGGTCTGGTCCTGGGGCTGGGGAGTCTGGAGCGCGGGGGAGACCGATCCCGACAAGCCTGCCGCCGCGTGCGTCTACCTCTGGGCGCGCTCGGCCAAGCTCTGCGATGGTCCCGCTGCGGCAGGGACGGGCTTCAACGCCTCGCTCACGCAGGGGCAGCTCGTCTTCCCCCCGGGTGCACGGTGCACGCTGCTCGGCAAGCAGATCGATTCGACCGCGATCGCCGAGCTGACGCCGGTGACCGGCGACGAGGACGCCGCGTTCACTGCGGCGTTCGCCCGGCTGATCGCCGGCCTCTACGCGCCGATCAAGGGAAAGCAGGTCTCGGCGGCCGAGAAGGCGGTGGCGGCCGGCAATTTCGGGAGCTATGCCCGCTACCGGGCGGCGCTGGCCAAGGCCCACGCGAGCCCGAGGGCGGCCCGCGGTGTGATCGCCGACGAGCTGCGCCGAGCGCAGATCGAGGCTCGGATGCACGTGCCGAACCCGTCCTCGGATGATGTCCAGGCCTACTACGACTCCTACCTCCAGAGCGACGCCCGCCTGATCGAGACGAAGGCTCCGGCGCCGTGGCTCGGCAACCGCCGCCGCGGCTTCGCCCTCGCGTCCAACTCGCCGCCGCAGCTGTTCTCGATTCCGGAGGGCAAGTGGCTGAAGGTGCGGACGATGACGGGCACGTACGACGTCCGGGCCGTCGACCCCGCAGTTCCGATCGGGGCGCTGCCGTTCGGACTCGTCCGGCCTGCGCTCGTCGCGGCACTGAAGGCGCTCGGCCGTGAGGAGCGCTACGACAGCTGGCTGCTGGGAAGGCAGAAGGCCTTCGTCGAGCAGGCGACGTGCCGCAACGACCAGCTTCCGACGCCCGGCGTCGTGCCGCTCACGGACTACCTGCCGTTCCTCTCGGCGGGCTAGCCGGCCTCGGCCTCGATCCGAGGCGCCTCCACGACCTGCCCCTTGCCGAGCTCCTTGGCGCGGTAGAGCGCCTCGTCCGCCCGCTCGAAGAACGCGGTCGGGTCATCGCCGGGCTTGAGCTCCGCGATGCCCGCCGAGACGAAGAGCCGCCCGGCCTGCCCGACGGGGCGCGAGGAGATCGCACCGCGGAGCCGGTGGTAGAGCTGGTCGGCGTCGTCGGTCGAGGCCTCCGGGAGGACGACCGCGAACTCGTCGCCTCCGACCCGGCAGGCGATGTCGGCCGATCGAACCGCTTCCCGCACCCGCTCGGCGGTCTCCGCGAGCACCGTGTCTCCGGAGAGATGGCCGATGCGGTCGTTGATCGCCTTGAAGTCGTCCAGGTCGAAGATGATCAATGCCAGCCGGCGCTCGTAGCGCTGCGCACGCGCCACCTCGCGCGCCAGGGTCTCGTGGAAGTAGCGGCGGTTGTGGAGCCCGGTGAGGGCGTCGAGATCGGCGAGTCGACGCGCCTCGCGGAAGCGACGGGCGTTCTCGATCGCGGGGCCCGCGCGCCTGGACAGCTCCTCGAGCTCCCGAATCATCTCCTCCTCGAAGCGGAACGAGGGCGAGCGGCTGTAGATCGCGATGAACCCGATGGTGCCGGTCTCACCGGGAACGGGCACGGCCAGGCCGGAGTGAACCAGTTCCTCGCCTTCCAGCGCCGACGGGTACCGGTAGGCGATCGAGATCGCGCGCGCCTCGTGCCCGTTGGGCGGGCCGGAGATCGCCTGACGCCGCGCCTCCTCGTCGGAAAGGCCCATCGTGGCGACGATCGGCTTGTCGGCGTTTTGGATCGAGACGAGCGCTGCGTCGGCGCCCGGGACCGCACCACCGGCCTCGAGTGTGCGCGCCAGCACCTCCTCGAGGTCGATCGAGCTCCCGAGCTCGTTCAGGAAACGGTTTCGCCTGCCCTCTTCCCGCATCCGCTCGAGGGCATCGGCCAGCTCCTGAACCAGCGACTCCATGCGGATGTTCAGCTGGGCGACGAGGGCCACGACGTCCTGCCGGCTGCTCCTGCGCCTCCGCGTCCGCGCAACGGCGACGACTGCCACCAGCACGAGCGTCGCCAGCGCCGCGCCGACCGCGACGAAGACGGTGGTAGCCGTCAATACCTCAGCGATCATCTCCCGCGTCTTGCCCTCCGCCCTGCCCGGTGTGATCCCTGGAGGCGCCGGGCGTTCTCACTGTAATCGCCTTCAGGGCCGGGGGCTATGATTCGCAAACGGTAAAAAGTGGTCGAGCGGATAACACGAGAGCCGGGCGATTCCGTGCAGCCATGCCCGTTTGGCCGTTTGACGCTGGGGGGTCGGCTTCGCTACCATCGTCCCTCGGTTGGCAGGGGCCCAGCCCCTTGGCCAACCTTTGTTGTGTCCGCCCCTCATCACGTAAGGAATACATGCCGACCGTAAATCAGCTGGTCCGGAAGGGCAGGGTCTCGCCGCCGGCGAAGATGAAGACCCCTGCGCTTCGCGGCGCACCGCAGAAGCGCGGCGTCTGCACGCGCGTGTACACGACCACGCCGAAGAAGCCGAACTCGGCTCTGCGGAAGGTCGCGCGCGTCCGCCTGACCAACGGCATGGAGGTCGGCGCCTACATCCCGGGCGAGGGGCACAACCTGCAGGAGCACTCGGTCGTCCTCGTCCGTGGAGGCCGCGTCAAGGACCTGCCGGGCTTCCGGTACAAGGTGATCCGCGGCGGTCTCGACGCCTCCGGCGTCGGCGAGCGCCGGCAGGGGCGCTCGAAGTACGGCGCCAAGAAGGGCTCCTAATGCCGCGCCGGGCCACCATTCAGCCCCGGCCGTTGGAGCCGGATCCCGTCTACAGCTCGCGCCTCGTCACCCAGGTGATCAACAAGGTGATGACCGCCGGCAAGAAGTCGACCGCCGAGTCGATCGTCTACCGGGCCATGGACCGGATCGGCGAGCAGACCGGCAAGCCGCCGGTCGAAGTGCTGGAGCAGGCGATCAAGACCGTGACTCCGGTGCTCGAGGTGCGCTCGCGCCGCGTCGGCGGGGCGAACTACCAGGTGCCCGTCGAGGTGCCGCAGCGTCGAGCGCGGACGCTCGCCGTGCGCTGGCTCGTCCAGTTCGCGCGCGATCGGCGCGAGAAGCAGATGCACGACAAGCTCGCCGCCGAGATCCTCGACGCGCTCAACCAGCAGGGCGGTGCGTTCAAGCGCAAGGACGACCTCTACCGGATGGCGCAGGCCAACAAGGCCTTCGCGCACTACAGGTGGTAACCGGGACCATGGCTGCCACCAAGACACAGGTCGCACTCGAGAACGTCCGCAACATCGGGATCATGGCCCACATCGACGCGGGCAAGACGACCACGACCGAGCGGATCCTCTACTACACCGGACGCACCCACAAGATGGGCGAGGTGCACGAGGGCGCCGCGGTCATGGACTGGATGGCCCAGGAGCAGGAGCGGGGCATCACGATCACGTCTGCTGCGACGACGGCGTCCTGGCGCGATTTTCGTATCAACATCATCGATACGCCCGGGCACGTGGACTTTACGGTCGAGGTCGAGCGCAGCCTCCGCGTCCTGGACGGCGCGATCGCCGTCTTCGACTCGGTCGCCGGCGTCGAGCCGCAGTCCGAGACGGTCTGGCGGCAGGCCGACCGCTACCGCGTCCCCCGCATTGCCTTCATCAACAAGATGGACCGCACCGGCGCGGACTTCTTCGCAGCCGTGCAGTCGATGATCGACCGCCTCGGCGCTCGCCCGGTCCCGGTGCAGCTTCCGCTGGGCCAGGAGGAGCATTTCCGCGGAGTCGTCGACCTGATCGAGATGCGCGCGATCAGCTGGGCGGACGATCTGGGCGAGAAGATGGAGGTCGGCGAGATCCCGGCCGAGCTGCTCGAGCAGGCGCGGGAGTACCACCACCAGCTGATCGACGCCGTCGCCGACCACGATGACGAGCTCGTGGAGACCTACCTCCTCGACGAGGAGGCGGTCACGCCCGAGATGCTGAAGCGCGCTCTACGGGCGGCGACGCTCGACATCACCGTGACGCCGGTGCTCGCCGGCTCGGCGTTCAAGAACAAGGGCATCCAGCCCCTGCTCGACGGCGTGATCGACTATCTCCCGAGCCCGCTCGACGTGCCGCCGATCCACGGGATCGACCCGCGCACCGAGAACGAGCTCTCACGCCGCCCGGCGCTCGACGAGCCCTTCTCGGCACTGGTCTTCAAGGTCATGTCCGACCCGTACGTCGGCAAGCTCACGTACTTCCGCGTCTATTCAGGCCAGGTCCAGGCCGGCGACCGGGTGATGAACACCTCGACCGGCAAGACCGAACGGATCGGCCGGATTCTCCAGATGCACGCGAATCACCGCGAGGAGCGCGAGGAGATCGGCGCGGGCGAGATCGCCGCTGCGGTCGGCATCAAGAGCTCGACCACCGGCGACACGCTCGCGATCGACACCGCGCCGATCCGGCTCGAGTCGATGGATTTCCCCGACCCGGTCATCGCCGTCGCGATCGAGCCGAAGACGAAGGCCGATCAGGACAAGCTCGGAGCGGGGCTCCAGCGCCTGTCAGAAGAGGATCCGACCTTCCGCGTCCGGACCGACGAGGAGACCGGCCAGACCCTGATCTCGGGCATGGGCGAGCTCCACCTCGAGATCATCGTCGACCGCCTCCTGCGCGAGTTCTCGGTCGACGCGAACGTCGGCCGCCCGCAGGTCGCCTACCGCGAGACCTTCGGCCGGCCGGTGGAGAAGATCGAGGGCAAGTTCGTCCGACAGACCGGTGGACGCGGCCAGTACGGCCACGCCGTCATCAACGCCGAGCCGACCGAGCCGGGCGAGGGGTACGAGTTCCTCGACAAGATCGTCGGAGGCAAGATTCCGCGCGAGTACATCCCGGCCGTCGACCTCGGCATCCAGGAGGCAATGGACTCGGGGATCCTGGCGGGTTACCCCGTCGTGGACGTCAGGATCGAGCTCGTCGACGGCTCGTTCCACGACGTCGACTCCAGCGAGATGGCCTTCAAGGTCGCCGGCTCGATGGCCTTCAAGGAGGCGATGAAGCGCTCTAAGCCGAAGCTGCTCGAGCCGGTCATGGCCGTAGAGGTCGTGACTCCGGAGGAGTACCTCGGCGACGTGATGGGCGACCTCAACTCGCGCCGCGGGCGCGTCGAGGGCCTGGAGCCGCGCGGGAATGCGCAGGCGATCCGGGCGCACGTCCCCCTCGCAACGATGTTCGGCTACGCCACCGACCTGCGCTCGACGACGCAGGGGCGAGCCACGTTCACCATGCAATTCGATCGCTACGAGGAAGTGCCTCAGTCGATCGCGGGCGAAATCGTCGACGCCCAGACGTAAGCAACCGGAGGAGAGAATGGCCAAGCAGAAGTTCGAGCGGAACAAGCCGCATCTGAACGTCGGGACGATCGGTCACATCGACCACGGCAAGACGACGCTCACCGCCGCGATCACGAAGGTGCTCGCAGAGAAGGGCGGCAACACCACAATCAGGTCGTTCGACGAGATCGACAACGCGCCCGAGGAGAAGCAGCGCGGCATCACGATCAACACGTCGCACGTGGAGTACGAGACGGAGAACCGTCACTACGCCCACGTCGACTGCCCCGGTCACGCCGACTACATCAAGAACATGATCACCGGCGCCGCGCAGATGGACGGCGCGATTCTGGTGGTCTCGGCGGCCGACGGCCCGATGCCGCAGACGCGGGAGCACATCCTGCTCGCACGCCAGGTCGAGGTGCCCTACATCGTCGTGTTCCTGAACAAGGCCGACATGGTCGACGACCCCGAGCTGCTCGAGCTCGTCGAGATGGAGGTTCGCGAGCTGCTCTCCAGCTACGAGTTCCCGGGCGACGACATCCCGATCGTGACCGGCTCGGCGCTCAAGGCGCTCGAGGGTGACGAGGAGGCCGCTCAGAAGATCCTCGAGCTGATGCAGGCCGTGGACGACTACATCCCCGAGCCGGAGCGGGACACGGACAAGCCGTTCTTGATGCCGATCGAGGACGTCTTCACGATCACCGGCCGCGGCACCGTCGTCACGGGCCGCATCGAGCAGGGCCAGATCAAGTCGGGCGACGAGGTCGAGATCGTCGGCATCCACCCGGAGACGGAGAAGACCGTCGTTACCGGGCTCGAGATGTTCAACAAGACGCTCGACTTCGCCCAGGCGGGCGACAACGCCGGGGCGCTCCTGCGCGGCACCAAGCGCGAGGAGGTCGAGCGTGGTCAGGTGCTCGCGAAGCCGGGCTCGATCACGCCGCACACGGTGTTCAAGGCCGAGGTCTACGTCCTCTCGAAGGACGAGGGCGGCCGGCACACGCCGTTCTTCAATAACTACCGCCCGCAGTTCTACTTCCGCACGACGGACGTGACGGGCGCGATCAAGCTCCCGGAGGGCCAGGAGATGGTCATGCCGGGCGACAACACGAACATGGACATCGAGTTGATCCAGCCGATCGCCATGGACCAGGGGCTGCGCTTCGCGATTCGCGAGGGTGGCCGCACGGTCGGCGCCGGTGTCGTGACAGCGATCGAGCAGTAAGGGAGCGCCGGTGCCGCAGAACAAGATCCGCATCCGCCTCAAGGGCTACGACCACCAGCAGCTGGACAAGTCCGCGAGCCAGATCGTGGAAACCGCTCAGCGCACCGGCGCGACCATCACCGGGCCAGTGCCCCTGCCTACCGAGAAGAACGTCTACTGCGTGATCCGGAGCCCGTTCAAGGACAAGGACTCGCGGGAGCATTTCGAGGTGCGCACGCACAAGCGCCTGATCGACATCCACTCGCCCACGCCGAAGACGGTCGACTCGCTGATGCGGCTCGATCTCCCGGCCGGCGTCGACATCGAGATCAAGCTGTGAGGCCCGAGTGAAAGGCATCATCGGCAGGAAGCTCGGCATGACCCAGGTCTTCGACGCGGAGACCGGGCGGGTGACCCCCGTGACCGTGATCGAGGCAGGACCGTGCCCGATCGTGAGGGTCAAGACGGTGGACTCGGACGGCTACGAGGCCGTCCAGCTCGCGTTCGACAAGGTTCCGGAGCGCAAGATCTCCAGGGCCGAGCGCGGCCACCTCGGCCAGATCGAGCCGCACCGGCGCCTGGTCGAGTTCCGCGGGACGACCGAGCTGACCGAAGGTGAGTCGATCACCGTCGAGGCCTTCGAACCCGGCGAAGCGATCAAGGTTTCCGGAATCGGGATCGGCAAGGGCTTCGCCGGCACGATCAAACGGCACAACTTCAGCCGCGGCCCCGTCTCGCACGGCTCGCACAACATCCGCAAACCGGGCTCGATCGGCGCGTCCGCCACGCCCTCGCGTGTCTTCAAGGGCGTGCGGATGGCGGGTCGCATGGGCGGCAAGCGGGTTACGCAAGTTGGGCTGACGGTGCACGAGGTCGACCCGGAGCGGAACCTGCTTCTGGTCAAGGGCGCAGTGCCCGGGCCCAAGAACGGGTTCGTCGAGGTCAGGGAGGACAAGAATCGTGGCCGCGCCTAAGGCGCCTCTGCTCGACAAAGCCGGGAAGTCGGCGAAGAGCCTCACGCTCGAGAAGGCCGTCTTCGGCGTGGAGCCGAAGGCGCACCTGGTGCACGAGACCGTGCGTGCCGAGCTGAACGCCGCCCGCGCGGGAACGCGCGGGGCGAAGAGCCGCGGCCTCGTCGCCGGCGGTCGCGCCAAGCCGTGGCGCCAGAAGGGCACAGGCCGCGCGCGCGCGGGCACGACCCGCGCTCCGCATTGGACCGGCGGTGGCCTCGCGTTCCCGCCGACGATGCGCAGCTTCGACGGGAAGGTCAACCGCAAGGCCCGTCGTGCCGCGCTCCGCAGCGTCCTCTCGGCGCATGCACAGGCCGGCACGCTCGCCGTACTGGATCCGGGGGTGTTCGACGCCCCCTCCACGAAGGCCGCGGCCGACCTCGTCGACGCCTGGGGCAAGGACGCGCCGCTGCTCGTCGTGGCCCAGCCGGAGGACGAGGCGCTGATCAAGTCCTTCCGCAACCTCGAGCGCGTGGAGATCACGGTCCCGAGCGAGCTCGAGGTGCGCCACCTCGTGCGCGCGAGCTCGCTGCTCATCAGCGAGCCGGCGCTCGAGCAGGTGCAGGGGAGGGCGAGTTGAGCCTCCATCCGAACGAGGTCCTGCTCGCGCCCGTGGTCTCCGAGAAGAGCTACGGAATGATCGAGGACCGCAAGTACTCGTTCCGGGTCCACCCGGATGCGCACAAGACCCAGATCCGTCAGGCCGTCGAGGAGCTCTTCGGCGTGAACGTGATCGCCGTCAATGTGATCAAGGTCCAGTCGAAGCCGAAGCGGCGCGGGCTGATCCGCGGCCGCAAGCCCGGGTGGAAGAAGGCGATCGTCCAGCTCCGCCAGGGTGAGTCGATCGAGATCTTCGAGGGGGCTCAGGCGTAGTGCCGGTCCGCAAGTACAAGCCGACCTCGCCCGGGCGGCGCTTCATGTCCGTCTCGACCTTCGAGGAGATCACGAAGACCGAGCCGGAGAAGAGTCTGCTCGAGCCGCTGAAGAAGAGCGGCGGGCGCAACAAGTACGGCCGCATCACTCGGCGCCACCAGGGCGGCGGGCACAAGCGCCGCTACCGCGTGATCGACTTCAAGCGCCTCAAGGACGGCGTGCCGGCGAAGGTGGCCGCGATCGAGTACGACCCCAACCGCTCAGCGCGGATCGCGCTGCTCCATTACGCGGACGGGGCCAAGTCGTACATCCTCGCCCCCGCACGGCTGCAGGTCGGCGCGTCGGTCGAGTCCGGCCCCGAGGCCGACATCAAGCCCGGCAACGCCCTGCCGCTGCAGAACATCCCGACGGGCACGCTCGTCCACAACGTCGAGCTCAAGCCGGGCAGGGGCGGCCAGCTCGCGCGCAGCGCCGGCTCGGGCGTCCAGCTCGTTGCGAAGGACGAGGGCCAAGGCGTCCTTCGGCTACCATCGGGCGAGCTGCGCCGGGTCCCGCTCACGTGCCGGGCGACGATCGGCCAGGTCGGAAACGTCGACCACGAGAACATCACCGGCGGCAAGGCGGGGCGCAGCCGCTGGAAGGGCAAGCGCCCGACGGTGCGCGGCTCTGCGATGAACCCGGTCGACCACCCGCACGGCGGCGGCGAGGGCAAGTCGAAGGGCGGCCGGCATCCGGTCACGCCCTGGGGCGTGCCCACGCTCGGCAAGCGCACCCGGCGCAAGCACAAGGAATCCGACAAGTTGATCGTCCGCGGCAGGCGGCGAGGGAAGGACAAGCGCTAGTGGAATCCGCGCAGACTCCGGCCCGGTCTCCGGGTCACGAGATGTGGTCGAGAGGAGAAGAAGCTTGAGCAGGTCTAGCAAGAAAGGGCCGTTCGTGGAGGAGCGGCTTCTGAACCGTGTCCAGGGCATGAACGAATCCGGGTCGAAGCAGATGATCCGGACCTGGTCGCGCTCGTCGACTGTCTTCCCGGAGATGGTCGGCCACACGATCGCGGTCCACGACGGCCGCAAGCACGTGCCCGTCTTCATCACCGAGCAGATGGTCGGGCACAAGCTTGGCGAGTTCGCTCCCACGCGGACTTTCCGCGGCCATTCCGGCGACCGCAAGACGGAGGTCAAGCGCTAGCGATGGCGACCGTCGAGCGACAAGAGGTGAAGGCCGTAGCCAAGTGGGTGCGCATGTCGCCCCGCAAGGCGCGGCTCGTGGTCGAGCACATCCGGGGCCGATCGGTCCCGGAGGCTCGAACCGTGCTCGCGTTCACCCAGCGCGCCGCCGCCCGCGAGATCGAGAAGGTGCTGAGCTCGGCGGTCGCGAACGCCGAGGCGAACCACAACCTCGTCGGCGACGACCTGATCGTCTCGGCTGCCTACGTGGACGAGGGCCCGGTCATGAAGCGCTGGCGCGCCCGTGCGCGCGGCCGCGCAGCCCGGATCCAGAAGCCCACCTGTCACATCACCGTGAAGCTGGTCGAGGTCGAGCGGGCGCCGGAGCCGGCGCCGCCGCTCGAGCCCGAGGCCGAGGAAAAGCCCAAGCGAAAGTCGGCCGCGAACAAGGCAGCCGCGCCGAAGCGAAGGACGCCTGCGAAGAAGAAGGAGGCAGAGGCCTAAATGGGTCAGAAAATCCATCCCGGCGGCCTGCGCGTGGGCGTCATCCACGACTGGAAGTCGAACTGGTACACAGGCACGAAGGAGTTCTCGGCGTTCCTGCTCGAGGACATCAAGATCCGCGAGCACATCTACGGCAAGCTCGCGCACGCGGGCCTGTCCGACATCCTGATCCGCAAGGACGCGCAGCGGATCACGATCGACATCTACACGGCCCGCCCTGGAATCGTGATCGGCAAGTCAGGCGTCGAGGTGGACGCACTGCGCAAGGACATCCACGGCATGACTAACAAGGCCGTCCATATCAACATCAACGAGATCAAGCGCCCCGAGCTGGACGCGAAGCTCGTCGCCCAGTCGATCGCGGAGCAGCTCGAGAACCGCGTGAGCTTCCGGCGCGCGATGAAGCGCTCGCTCGCCTCCGCGATGCGCTCCGGCGCCCAGGGCGTGAAGGTCATCTGCGGCGGTCGGCTCGGCGGCGGCGAGATGAGCCGCTCGGAGATGTACTCCGAGGGCCGCGTGCCGCTGCACACGATCCGCGCCGACATCGACTACGGCTTCGCCGAGGCCAAGACGACCTTCGGCCGCATCGGCGTCAAGGTCTGGATCAACAAGGGCGAGATCATGCCCGAGGGCTACGAGGGCGTCTCACAGCGCGACTCCCGCCTGGGCGACCAGGATCAGGCCCGCCGGCGTGGTGGCACCGCCGAAGGCCTCGGCGCCTCCCGTGAGGGCGGCCGCGGGCGCGGTCCCGACCGCGAGGGTCTCGGTCCGGTGCGTCAGCGCAGGCGCGGCCAGGGTGGCGGCCCGAGGCGGTCAGGCCGCGGGCGCGCCAGCGCTCAGGACAATGTCGAGCGCCCTCGCACCGACGAGCAGGCGACCTCCACCGAGGGGGCCGAGCAGCCGCCGGTCGAGCCGGAGGAGACCAGGCCGGAGGCGGAGACCGTCGCCGAAGCGCCCGCACAGGCAGAGGACCAGCCGAAGCCCGAGAGCTCGGGCGACGAGTCCACGGAGAAGAGTGACGGCTGATGCTGCTCCCGAAGAAGACCAAGTACCGCAAGTACCAGCGAGGCCGCCGCAGAGGCGTCTCGAAGGGTCAGACGACCGTTCAGGCCGGCGACTACGGCCTGAAGGCGCTCGAGGCCGGCTGGATCACCAACCGACAGATCGAGGCGGCCCGAATTGCGATGACGCGGAAGATCCGCCGCGGCGGGAAGGTCTGGATCAACGTCTTCCCGGACAAGCCGGTGACGCAGAAGCCGGCCGAGACGCGGATGGGTTCCGGCAAGGGCGCACCCGAGCACTGGGTCGCGGTCGTGAAGCCGGGCCGCGTGATGTTCGAGCTCGCCGGCGTCGACGACGCGCTCGCGAAGGAGGCCCTGCGCCTGGCCGGCCGCAAGCTGCCGATCAAGACAAAGGTCGTCACGAGGGAGGCGGATCTCTTTGCGAGCTAGAGAGCTGCGCGACCTGACCGACGAGGAGCTGGAGATGCGGCTCGCCGACACGCGCCAGGAGCTGTTCAACCTGCGCTTCCAGTCCGCGACCGGCGCGCTCGAGAATCCCGCGCGTCTGAAGCACGCCAAGCGTGAGATCGCACGCATCCTGACCGTCCGAAACGAGCGGGAAGGAAGCCTGATCACGAGAGAGACGAATGGCTGACGAGAACCAGACACCAGAAGAAGAGCCGAAGGAAGACGAGACCCAGGCCGCCTCGGAGGAGACGGTGGAGGAAACCCCCGTCGCCGAAGAGTCTCCGCCGGAGGCGGAGGAAGCCGAGCCGGCGGCGGACGAGCCTCCGGCCGACCAGGAGCCTGCGCAGGAGCCTGCCGCCGAGGCCGCGGAGGAGCCTGTCCAGGAGAAGCCGACAGCCGCGGAGGAGGCCGCTCCGGCCCCACAGTCGGTCGCCAAGCCGAAGCGCAAGCGCTTGCCGCGCTCGCAGCGCCACAAGCACTCGAAGCCGAAGCGCGAGCGCCCTGCCGAGCGGCGTCCGATCGTGCGGCTGCCCAAGCCCGAGCACGATCGCGGGCGCAGCCAGGAGCGGCGCGGCGTCGTCGTCTCGAGCGCGATGGACAAGACGATCGTCGTCAAGGTCGACACCGTGAAGGCGCACCCGAAGTACAAGAAGGTCGTCCGCCGCTCGTCCAAGTTCCATGCCCACGACGAGCAGAACGCGGCCAAGGTCGGCGACCTGGTCCGGATCGTCGAGACGCGTCCGCTCTCGAAGACGAAGAACTGGCGCCTCGCGGAAGTGCTCGAGGAGGCCAAGTAGTGACGGTCACCCTCCTCGCATCTCGCACTCTGCGGAGCGCTGCCAAGCGGCGGCTGGCGCACCTCGATGGCGTCCGCCCTGGAGTCACGGCCTCCGGCTACGAGCGCTCCCTGCCTCCTTGCCATCCTCGCTCTTCGCGACCCCAGAGCACGATCTACAAGGAGGGCGACCTGTGATCCAGCAGGAATCCCGCCTCCGCGTCGCCGACAACACGGGCGCCCGTGAGATCCTGTGCATCCGCGTCAAGGGCGGCTCCAAGCGCCGCTACGCCCGCGTGGGCGATGTGATCACCGCCACCGTCAAGAGTGCGAGCCCGCAGGGCGCCGTCAAGAAGGGCGAGGTCGTGGAGGCCGTGGTCGTCCGCACCCGCAAGCCCTTCGGCCGCAACGACGGCACCTCGATCGCCTTCGACGAGAACGCCGCGGTATTGATCGACACGGCACGCAACCCGCGCGGCACCCGCATCTTCGGCCCTGTCGCGCGCGAGCTGCGCGAGAAGAACTTCATGAAGATCGTGTCCCTCGCCCCAGAGGTCCTCTGATGAGCCACAAGATGAAAGTCCGCAAAGGAGATCTCGTCCACATGCTCTCGGGCAAGGACCGCGGCAAGCAGGGCCGCGTCGTCGAGGCGCGCCCCCGCGAGCGGCGGGTCGTGGTCGAGAATCTGAACGTCGTCAAGCGCCACACGAGGCCCCGGCCGATCAAGGACTCGAGCCGCATGGGCGGTACGCAGATGACTCCCGGCGGCGTGATCGAGAAGCCCTCGCCCGTTCCGGTCGCGAACGTGATGCTCGTCTGCCCCACGTGCAACCGCCCGACGCGGATCGGGATGACGACCAAGGAAGTCAAGGGCCGAGACGTGCACGTGCGTGTCTGCAAGCGGGTCGACTGCGGTCAGGAGATCGACAAGTGAGGCGTCGCTTGCGATGCCGTCCTCTGGAGGCACGAGCTCTGCTCGTGCCTCCGTCTGAACTGTCCGGTCGATGCGCCGTCTGTCAGGAGATCGACACGTGAGCCCGCGGCGCCGCACCGAGGGGACGAACGGCTACGTGCCGCGACTGAAGACGACCTACGAGCAGGACGTGCGCCCGCGCCTGAAGGACGAGCTCCAGCTGAGCTCGGTGATGCAGGTCCCGCGCGTCCAGAAGATCACGCTCAACATGGGGGTCGGAGAGGCGAAGACCGAGGCGAAGGCGCTCGACAGCGCGATCGAGGAACTGACCACGATCGCGGGGCAGCGTGCCCAGATGCGCAAGGCCCGCAAGTCGATCGCCGGCTTCAAGGTGCGCGAGGGCATGCCCGTCGGCGCGCGCGTGACGCTTCGCGGCGCCCGCAGGGGGGAGTTCCTCGACCGGCTCGTCTCGATCGCGCTCCCGCGCATCCGCGACTTCCGAGGGCTTGACCCGGGCTCGTTCGACGGCCGCGGCAACTTCTCGCTCGGGATTCGCGAGCAGATCATCTTCCCGGAAATCGACTACGACTCGATCGCCGCGATCCGCGGCCTCGACGTCGCGATCACGACCACGGCAGCGGACGACGAGCAGGGGCTGGCGCTCCTGCGCGCGCTCGGAATGCCGTTTGCACAGACGAGCAGCGAAGGAGAGTCGTAAGGAATGGCGAGAAAGGCCCTGATCGAGAAGTCGCGCAAGCCACAGCGCTTCAAGGTGCGTGCCTACACGCGCTGCAACCGCTGCGGCCGGCCGCGCGCGGTCTACAAGAAGTTCGGGCTCTGCCGAATCTGCCTGCGCGATCTCGCCCACGAGGGCGTCATCCCGGGCATGACCAAGTCGAGCTGGTAGGAGGGGGCATGCAGACCGACCCGATCGCAGACATGCTGACCCGGATTCGCAACGCCAACCGCGCGCTGCACGAGCGCGCCGAGATGCCGAGCTCGCGGCTGAAGACCGAGATCGCGCGGCTGCTCAAGGAGGAGGGCTACATCCGCGACTACGAGGTCAAGCGCGAGGAGGACACGCCGTACGACACGCTCGTGATCGAGCTGAAGTTCGGCCGCAACCGCGAGCGCGTGATCACCGACCTCAAGCGTGTCTCCAAGCCCGGCCGGCGCGTCTACGCGCGCAAAGACCGGCTCCCGCGCGTCCTCGGCGGGATGGGCATCTCGATCCTGTCCACCTCCAACGGCGTGATCACGAGCCGTACAGCAGCCGAGCAAGGCGTCGGCGGCGAGGTCGTCTGTTTCGTCTGGTGAGCCATGAGTCGAATCGGTAGACAGCCCATCGAGATTCCGGCCGGCGTGGCGGTCTCGCTCTCACCCGGCCGCGTGATGGTCAACGGGCCGCTGGGCGAGCTCAGCCAGCAGGTGCCGCTGCGCATGCAGGTCGAGCAGGAGGACGCCACCGTCATCGTCAAGCGGCCGACCGAACGCGGGGAGGACCGCGCGTTGCACGGGCTCACGCGCAGCCTGATCGCCAACATGGTCGAGGGCGTCACGAACGGGTTCCAGAAGCGCCTGGAGATCCAGGGCGTCGGCTACCGCGCGTCCTTGCGCGGCACCGATCTCGAGCTCAACGTCGGCTTCTCGCACCCGGTCGTGTTGAAGGCGCCGCAGGGGATCACGTTCGAGGTGCCGACGCCGACCGAAGTGATCGTCAAGGGCATCGACAAGCAGCAGGTGGGCCAGATCGCTGCCGAGGTGCGCAAGGTGCGCCCGCCCGAGCCGTACAAGGGCAAGGGGATCCGCTACGAGGGCGAGTACGTGCGCCGGAAGGTCGGGAAGCGCGCATGAGACGTCGCTTGCGATGTCTCCGTCAGACCGGACGGGCTTTGCCCGTGCGGCCGTCTGAAACGACCGGTCGACCCGTCGATCATACGGAGCAGCACGCGTGACCGTGCTCTCCGTCAGGCAGGCCCGCGCACGCAGGCACAAGCGCGTGCGGGGCAAGATGTTCGGTACCGCCGAGCGCCCGCGCCTGGTCGTGTTCCGTTCGAACCGGGGCATCGAGGCGCAGCTCGTCGACGACCTCGAGGGCAAGACGCTCGCCGCCGCGAGCTGGCTCCAGTTGAAAGGAGCCAAGGGCTCGAAGACCGACCAGGCGGCCGCGGTCGGCAAGCTGCTGGCCCAGAACGCGAAGAAGGCCGATGTCGAGACCGTGGTGTTCGACCGCGGGGGCTACCTCTACCACGGCCGCGTCAAGGCGCTGGCCGATGCGGCACGCGAAGGAGGACTCAAGTTCTAGTGGCAATTGATGTTCAGGAGACGAGAGAGCTCAAGGAGCGCGTGGTCGAGATCAACCGCGTCGCCAAGGTCGTGAAGGGAGGGCGGCGGTTCTCGTTCACGGCGCTCGTCGTGATCGGCGACGAGGTCGACCGGGTCGGCCTTGGCTACGGCAAGGCGCGCGAGGTGCCGCTGGCGATCTCGAAGGCAGTCGACGACGCCAAGAAGAACCTCTTCCAGGTGCCGCGGCACGGGACGACGATCACGCACGAGATCCTGGGCGAGTTCGGTGCTGCCCGCGTCCTGCTGCGGCCTGCGAGCGAGGGTACCGGCGTCATCGCCGGAGGCGGTGTCCGCGCCGTGCTCGAGCTGGCCGGGATCCGCGACATCCTGGCGAAGAGCCTGGGGACGACGAACCCGATCAACATGCTGAAGGCGACGGTTCAGGGCCTGCAGAGCCTGCGCCGTCCGGCCGAGGTGGCCGCGAGCCGCGGCCTCACGATCCAGCAGGTCCTGCCCGTGAGCGCGAAGCCGAAGGAGGAGGAGCCGGAGCCGGTCGCCGTGGCGGCCCCGGAGGTGAGCGATGGCGAAGCTGAAGATCACGCAGACGCGTAGCTCGATCGGCCAGAGCGCCAGGCACCGAGGCACCCTGCGTGCGCTCGGCCTCGGCAAGATCGGCCGCAGCGTCGAGAAGGACGAAAGCCCGCAGGTCGCCGGTATGCTGAGGAAGGTCCGTCACCTCGTCAGGGTGGACACCGACTGATGGCCGACCAGCTCAACCTTTCGAACCTGAAGCCCGCGCAGGCGCGAAAGAACCGCAAGCGCGTGGGCCGTGGCCTGGGCTCCGGCAAAGGCCGCTACTCCGGCCGTGGGATCAAAGGCCAGAAGTCGCGCTCGGGGTCGAACAAGATGCGCCCGGGATTCGAGGGCGGCCAGAACCCGATCTACATGCGCCTGGGCAAGCAGCGCGGGCCGTACTCGAGGGATGCGATGCCGATGGGCCCGCATCGAACCTCGACCGTCCCGGTCAACGTCGCGGCGCTCGAGGAGCGTTTCGACGGCGGCGCGGATGTCACGATCGAGGCGCTCGTCGAGAAGGGCTTGATCCGTAACTCGCGCACCGACGTGAAGCTGCTCGGCAACGGCGAGCTGAGCAAAAAGCTCAGCATCACCGTCCATGCCGCCTCTGCGAGCGCCCGCGAGAAGGTCGAGGCAGCCGGCGGCTCTTTGACGCTTCTGCGCGAGCCGAAGATGCGCCGTCCGAAGCGCCGCCCGAAGAGCGCCGCGCCGAGCGAGCCCAAGGTCGAGGAGACCGGGCCGGAGGCAGAGGCAGAAACGGGGCCGGAGGCAGAGGCCGGGGCGGAGGCAGAGGCGGAAGGGGAGGAGAGCTAGGTGTTCTCCTGGCTGGCGAATGCGTGGCGCGTGCCGGAGCTCCGGAAGCGCGTCCTCTTCACCGCGATGGTGCTGGGCCTCTACCGGCTCGGCTCGTGGATTCCCGCGCCTGGAGTCGACTCCGACTCGATCAAGCAGTACTTCAGCAACCAGGGTGGCACGATCCTCGGCCTGCTGAACGTCTTCTCGGGCGGAGCGCTCTCGCAGTTCTCGCTGTTCGCACTCGGGATCATGCCGTACGTCACGGCCTCGATCATCCTGCAGCTCCTGACGGTCGTGATCCCGAAGTTGGAGCAGCTGCAGAAGGAAGGCGAGTCCGGCTACGCCAAGATCAACCAGTACACGCGCTACCTAACAGTCGTGCTCGCGGCTGCCCAGGCCACCGGCTACGCGTACCTCTTCCAGCGCCAGGGCGCGCTGAACGCGAACGCCGGCCGCACCGTCCTGATCGTGATCACGCTCACCGCCGGCACGACCTTGCTCATGTGGATGGGCGAGATGGTCACGAAGCGGGGGATCGGCAACGGCATCTCGCTGCTGATCTTCGCGTCGATCCTCGCCTCCGCGCCCGCGGGCGTGACCGCCTGGTACAACGGCGGCCCGATGGAGAAGCTGTTCTTCCCGCTGATCGCGATCGGGATCGTCGTCGCGGTCGTCTTCATCCAGGAAGGGCAGCGGCGGATCCCCATCCAGTACGCCAAGCGCATGGTGGGTCGCCGGATGACCACGGGCGACTCGACCTATATGCCGCTGCGCGTGAACATGGCCGGCGTCATCCCGATCATCTTCGCGGCCGCGGTGATGGCCTTCCCGCCGACGATCGGCCAGTACTTCCCGCAGACGCAAACCTTCGTCAACCGGCACTTCCAGCCGTCGAGCCTCACGTACCTCACGCTCGAGGCCTTCCTGATCATCGTCTTCACCTACTTCTACACGGCCGTGCAGTTCAATCCCGTCGACCAGGCCGACAATCTGCGCAAGCAAGGCGGCTACATCCCAGGCATCCGCCCGGGGCCGCCGACAGCGCAGTACCTCGACCGCGTATTGACGAGGCTGACCCTGCCGGGGTCGATCTACCTGGCCCTGGTCGCCGTTCTGCCCAGCCTCTTCATCCGTTACGGCGGCTTCTCGCAGGCGACCTCGCGCGCGCTTGGAGGTACCTCGGTGCTGATCGTGGTCGGCGTGGCCCTCGACACGATGCGCCAGATGGAGTCGCAGATGATGATGCGCTCCTACGAAGGCTTCCTCAAGTAGCGATGCCGCTGGACATCCTCCTGCTCGGCCCCCAGGGCGCGGGCAAGGGAACTCAGGGGAAGTTGATCTCCCGCGAGTACGGCGTTCCCCACATCGCCACAGGCGACATCCTCCGAGAGGCCATCGCCGAGGGCACCGAGCTCGGGCGAACGGCGGAGCCGCTGCTCAACTCGGGAAAGCTGGTGCCGGACGGGATCATGATCGACCTGATACGCGACCGGCTGGCTCACGAGGACACCGAGCGCGGGTTCGTCCTCGACGGCTTCCCGCGGACCGCGCCCCAGGCCGAAGCCCTCGACGAGATGCTGACCGAGATCGACCGTCCGCTGGGGATCGTCTTCGAGTTCCAGCTGCCCGAGGAGCTGTCCGTCGAGCGCCTGCTCCACCGCGCGCGGGAGGAGGGCCGAGCCGACGACACGCCGGAAGCGATCCGCACGCGCCTCCGTCTCTACAACGAGCAGACCGCGCCGCTGATCGAGTACTACCGGGCACGCGGCATCCTCGTCCCGGTGCACGCAGAGGCGTCGGTCGACGACGTTTTCGGGGAGATCCAGCAGGCGCTCGAGCAGGTGGCGGTCCGGTGATCATCCGGAAGGCTCCGGCAGAGATCGACCGGATGGCGCGGGCCGGAGCGGTCGTCGCCGACACGCTCGCGCTGATCGGCGAGCGCGCTCGGCCCGGCGTCACGACCCAGGAGCTCGACGAGCTCGCGGACGAGTACATCCGCTCCCGCGACGGCGTTCCGACGTTCAAGGGCTACCGCGGCTACCCGGCCTCGATCTGCACGTCACCGAACGACATGGTCGTCCACGGGATCCCGGGCCCCTACTCGCTCGGCGAGGGCGACGTGCTCTCGGTCGACGTGGGCGTGACGCTCGGCGGGTTCGTGGCGGACTCCGCCTACACGTTCCCGATCGGCGAGACCTCCGCCGACGCCGAGCGCCTGCTCGAGGGCTGCCAGGCGGCCCTGGCGGCCGGGATCGAGCAGTGCCGCGTCGGCAACCGGCTCTCGGACATTTCGCACGCCATCCAGCGGGTGACCGAGGAGCACGGCTACTCCGTCGTTCGCAGCCTGGTCGGCCACGGCGTCGGCCGGGCGATGCACGAAGAGCCGCAGATCCCGAACTTCGGCGAGCCGGGCCGGGGCCCGCTGCTCTCGGAGGGGATGACCTTTGCGATCGAGCCGATGATCAACGCCGGCAGCCCCGAGGTCGTCCTGCACGAGGACGAATGGTCGATCTCGACGTCCGACCATTCGCTCTCCGCCCATTTCGAGCACACGGTGGCGATAACGGATGAAGGGCCGAGGATCCTGACCGCGGCGCAGACGGCCGTCAGTACGTGAGCGCCGACCCGCGTGTCGAGGCCTACGCGGCGCTCCTGGTGGAGACGTGCGTCGACGTGCAGCCCGGCTGGCAGGTGCTCGTGAACGGGGGCCACCTCGCGCGACCGCTCCTCGAGGAGGTCAGCCGCGCGATCGGCAGGCGCGGCGCCTATGCGATCCAGCGCGCGAGCCTGACCGGCTGGGGGACGAACATCCCGTGGGCGCAAGAGGCGCCCGAAGAGCTGCTCGCCTCGCCGGCGCCGATCGAGGCCTACGCGCTCGACAACGCAGATGGGCTGATCTCGATCGAGGCTCCCGAGAACACGCGCGAGCTGACGGGTCTCGCGGCCGAGCGGCTCTCACGCCTTCAGTCCGGTCTGCGCCCGCACCTGGAGCGCGTGTTCACGCACGAGCTGAAGTGGGTCGGGTGCCAGTACCCGACGGCATCGCTTGCGCAGGAGGCGGGCCTCTCGCTCCAGGAGTTCGAGGACTTCCTCTACGGCGCCTGCCTGCTCGACTGGGACGCCGAGCGCGAGCGGATGGCCCGGTACGCCCAGCAGTTCGACGACGCCGAGGAGGTCAGGATCGTCGCGAACCGGACCGACATCCGCCTCGGCCTCGCCGGCCGCTCGGCCGAGATCGACGCCGGGGGCGCCAACATGCCCGGCGGCGAGTTCTTCTTCTCGCCGGTCGAGGATTCGGCCGAGGGAGAGATCGTGTTCGACGAGTTCCCCGCCGTCTACAACGGCCGCGAGGTGACCGGGATCGCGCTCCGCTTCGAGGGCGGCCTCGTCGTCGAGGCCTCGGCCGCGTCGAACGAGGAGTTCCTGACCGAGATGCTCGACCTGGACGAGGGCGCGCGCCGGCTCGGAGAGCTCGGCATCGGCTGCAACCCCGGGATCACCCGCTACATGAAGAACACGCTCTTCGACGAGAAGATCGACGGCACCGCCCATCTCGCGCTCGGAAACGGACTACCCGAGGTCGGAGGGACCAACGTCAGCCAGCTGCACTGGGACATCGTCAAGGACCTACGCGAAGGCGGCAGGATCGAGGTAGACGGCCGCCTCGTGCAGGAGAGCGGCCGCTGGCTGGTTTAAGCGGTTTGCTACCATACTCAGCCGCGGCGGGAGCCGTGTTTTTTCGTGTCTACGAGCGGTCGAATGAGGAGAGATGAAGGTCAGAGCATCGGTAAAGCCCATGTGTGAGCGCTGCCGCGTGATCAAGCGGCACGGCAAGACCATGGTCATCTGCACGAACCCGCGCCACAAGCAGAGGCAGGGCTAGTGGCTCCCCTGACACCATTCGGCGGCGCCTGGCCCGCTATCACGCCGCGCGATGCGGCGTCCTCGCTCGCGCCCGGGCTTCTCGGCCCGAGCACTCCCTGCGTCCTTGCCTCGCTTGGCGCTGGCGACCCAGTCATCGACCAATACGGCCAGGAGAGCCACTGATGGCGCGCATCGCCGGAGTCAACCTCCCGAACCAGAAGCGGCTCGAGATCGGGCTGACCTACATCTACGGCATCGGCCAGTCGACCGCCAAGAAGATCTGCACGGAGACCGGCCTCTCCACCGACGAGAAGATCAAGGACCTGACCGACGAGGAGATCACGAAGCTCCGCGAGTACATCGACTCCAACCTCCAGGTCGAGGGCGACCTTCGGCGCGAGCGTACGCAGGCGATCAAGCGCCTCGGCGAGATCGGCGCCTACCGGGGCATCCGCCACCGGCGCGGGCTGCCGGTCCGTGGCCAGCGCACGAAGACGAACGGGCGCACCAGGAAGGGCCCGAAGAAGACGGTCGGCCGCGGTAAGAAGGCGGCGACCAAGACCTGATGGCACCTCCGCGTAGACAGGCGACCCGTGGTCGCGCGCGCCGCCGCGTGAAGAAGAACATCGCGATCGGCCAGGCACACATCAAGACCTCGTTCAACAACACGATCGTCTCCCTCACCGACAACGAGGGAAACGTGATCGCGTGGGAGTCCGCCGGTTCGGCCGGGTTCAAGGGCTCGCGCAAGTCGACCCCGTTCGCGGCGCAGGTCACCGCCGATGCCTGCGCGCGCAAGGGGATGGAGCACGGGCTCCAGAAGGTCGAGGTCTTCGTCAAGGGTCCCGGCTCGGGCCGCGAGACCGCGATCCGCTCGCTCCAGGCCGCGGGGCTCGAGATCCTCGGTGTGAAGGACGTCACCCCGCAGGCCCACAACGGCGTCCGCCCGAAGAAGCGGAGGCGCGTCTAGTGGCCCGCGATCGCTCACCGAAGTGCCGGCAGTGCCGCCGAGAGGGCATGAAGCTCTTCCTCAAGGGCGAGCGCTGCCTGACCGAGAAATGCGCCATCGAGCGTCGTAGCTACCCGCCGGGCGAGCACGGCCGCGGCCGCATCAAGCAGTCCGAGTACCTTCTGCAGCTGCGCGAGAAGCAGAAGGCGCGCCGGTACTACGGCCTGCTCGAGAAGCAGTTCCGTACCTACTACTCCAAGGCCGCCAAGGGCTCCGGCATCACGGGCGAGACCCTGCTGCGGATGCTCGAGACGCGCCTCGACAACGTCATCTACCGGCTCGGCTTCGCAGCCTCGCGCGCGCAGGCCCGCCAGCTCGTCCGCCACGGGCATTTCCAGGTCAACGGCCGCCGCGTCAACATCCCCAGCTACCAGGTGAAGCCGGACGACGTGGTCATGCTCCGGCCGGGCAGCTCGGCCGAGCAGGTCGTTCGCGACGCGACCGACCTCACCGCCTCCGTGACGCCATGGCTCCAGGCCGACCACGACGGCCTCACCGGCAAGGTGCTCAAGTGGCCGGAGCGTGAAGAGATCGACACCCCCGTCCAGGAATCATTGATCGTCGAGCTCTACTCGAAGTAGCTCGTCCGAAAGGAAGGCAATGGCAGTTCGAACCAGCTTGATGGAGTTCCAGATCCCGCGCATCGTCCACGAGGAGGTCGAGGACACCCGTGGCGTGTTTGTGATCGAGCCGCTCGATCGCGGCTTCGGCTACACGTTCGGGAACTCACTGCGCCGCGTGCTGCTCTCGTCGCTCGAGGGCGCCGCGGTCACCTCGGTCAAGATCGAGGGTGTCGCGCACGAGTTCACGACGCTTCCGGGCGTCCGCGAGGACGTGACGGACATCCTGCTCAACTTCAAGAACCTGATCTGCCGGCTGCACGGCGAGTCGCCCGAGATCGAGGTGCGCCTTTCCAAGAAGGGCGCGGGAACCGTCAAGGCGTCCGACATCGAAGCGCCGGCGGAGCTCGAGATCCTCAACCCGGACCTCGAGATCGCGAACCTCTCCGACAAGGGCAAGCTCGAGGTGACGCTCACGATCGGCCGCGGCCGCGGCTACGTCCCGGCCGAGCTGAACCGTGGCCCGGAGCACACCATCGGCGTGATCCCGATCGACTCGATCTTCTCGCCGGTGCGGCGCGTCTCGTACGACGTCGAGGCCGCCCGCGTCGGGCAGCGCACCGACTACGACAAGCTGCGCATCGACGTCACCACCGACGGCTCGATCGACCCGCGCGAGTCGATCGGCCAGGCGGCGGAGATCCTGATCCGCCAGCTCGCGATCTTCACCGACCTCGACCGCATCGAGGGCTTCGGCGAGCAGGCAGCCGCCGAGACTCAGGCCGAGCCGGCGCTGGCTCACGGGATGGAGAACTTCCCGATCGAGGAGCTCGAGCTCGGGGTGCGCTCGTACAACTGCCTCAAGCGTGTGGGCATCGAGACGATCGGCGACCTGGTCACGAAGACCGAGAACGAGCTCGCCGCGATCCCGAACTTCGGCAAGAAGTCGATCGAAGAGGTCAAGGAGACGCTCGGCACCCACGGGCTGACGCTGCGCGGCGAAGAGGGCGCCTCCGCGTGAGGCACCGGCGGTCAGGCAGGAAGCTCGGCCGCGACGCCTCGCACCGCAAGGCGCTCTACGCCAACCTCGCGAGCGCGCTGATCGAGCACGGCCGAATCAGGACGACCGCCGCCAAGGCGAAGGAGGTCAAGCCGATCGCCGAGCAGATGATCACGCTCGGGCGCCGCGGCGGCGTCCATGCGCGGCGGCAGGCTCTCGCCTGCCTGCGCTCGCAGGACGTCGTGCACAAGCTGTTCAGCGACGTCGGGCCGCGCTTCGCCGACCGGAACGGCGGCTACTCCCGGATCGTCCGCATCGGGCCCCGGCAGGGCGACGCCGCCGAGATGGTCTACCTCGAGCTCGTGGACTTCACGCCGGACGGGACGATCGAGCCTCGCCCGCGTGCCCGTCGCGAGGAAGAGCCCGAGGCGGTCTCAGCCGCTGACGCCTAGGCCGGCGCTCACGGCGGCGATCACGAGCCCCGCCAGCGTCACGTAGCCCAGCGAGCCCACGAAGCTCGTCTGGAAGAACCGCCAACGCAGGTAGGCGAGGGCGACGAGCTCGAACGCGACCACGACGGTGGCGGTAGCGATGGCGACCTCGTAGTGCGGGATCAGGAACGGCAGTGTGTGCAGGATGCCGCCGAGGAACGTCCCCACGCCAGTGATCGCGCCGCGGGCGAGCGGGCTCCCGCGGCCGGTCAGCTCGCCGGTGTCCGAGAGTCCCTCCGAGTACGCCATGCTGATGCCGGCCGCGATCGCGGTAGCGGTGCCGGCGATGAAGGCGACGTGCGGCTCGTGCGTGTACAGCGCGACCGAGAAGATGGGCGCGATCGTGGACAACGACCCGTCGATCAGGCCGGTGAGCGCGGGCTGAACCCGCTGAAGGAGGAATGCGCGCTCGGTCATGAATAGAGTATACCAACCAAAACGCAGGTCACCAGAGCATAAGGAACACCTTACAAGCCGAGTCAGGGGCTCCTGACGTGCGCCTGAGGCTAACGCTGGAGTACGACGGCAGCGGCTTCCGCGGATGGGCCGCTCAGCCGGGCTTGCGGACGGTCGAGGGCTCGCTGCAGGAGGCGCTGGAGCGCGTCTTCTCCGGCTGGTCCTCCCTGGCCGTCGCCGGGCGCACCGACACCGGCGTCCACGCGCTCGGGCAGGTTGCGTCCGTCGACGTCGACGGTGGCGCGCCCGCCGAGCGCGCTGCTACCGCTCTCAACGCGGCGCTGCCCGACGACGTGGCCGTGACCGCCGCCGAGGAGGCGCCGGCGGACTTCCATGCGCGCCACTCGGCCCGGGCGCGGAGCTATCGCTACCGGGTCTACGGGCGGGCAGCCCGCTCCCCGTTCGAGGCCAACCGCTCCTGGTGGTACCCGCACGCGCTCGACGAGCAGCGGCTGGCCGAGTGCGCCGACCTCGTGCTCGGCGAGCACGACTTCCGTGCGTTCACGCCGACCGAGACGCAGCACGAGGTCTTCACCCGCACGATCGAGTCCGCGACCTGGCACCGGCGCGGCGACGCGCTCGAGCTCGAGCTCACCGCCGACTCGTTCCTGCGCCACATGGTGCGGACGCTCGCCGGGACGATGCTGGAGCGCTCGCCGGAGGAGTTGGCGGCGCTGCTCGAGGGCCGCCAGCGCGCGGAAGCCGGCACGACGGCACCGCCGTCGGGGCTCTACCTCGTCTCGGTCCGCTACTAGAACCGGTAGGAGCGGCCGCGGCTGAGGAAGAACCCGTGGCCGCTGCGGTTCCGGCAGCGGAGGCCGACGCTCCTCGAGAGACACGTGAGGGCGCCTCGCGACCAGCGCTCGCCGTACCGGAGCACCCGCGCGCTCTGCTCGATGGCCGAGTCCCCGGCGCAGACGACGCTCGCCCGGCCGGTCGCGCCCATCGAGAAACCGACGGCCCAGTCGAGGTCGCATGACGCCGGCCGAGGCGGTCGCGGCCGCACGCCGCTGCGAATGTCGCAGCGGAGGCTCGAGCCGGAGACGCAGCCGATCGTCCCCGAGGGAGTTCGGAACGCCACCACGCCGAGGGGGGCGGTCGTGCTTGCCGCCGCGGTGACGGTCCTGGTCTCGACGGTCGTGGATGTGTCTCGCGTTCCCAGCAGCGCGGCCGAGGCAATCCCGGCGCCGATCAGGAGGCCGGCGGCGGCCGCAGCAGCAGGGCGGGCGATCCCTGCGCGACGGCCCGGAGGCGCATCGCCCGAATCGTCTCCCGCTCCCGGCGCTGCCATGACGCGGGTCGGCTGCCCTGGGGCGGCGCCTTCGTCGCCGAATGCCTCGCGCAAGGCCTGCACGAGCTCGCCGCAGGTTCTCTGCCGATCTGCGGGGTTCTTTGCCAGCGCTTGTATGAGAGCGGCGTCGGCCGCGGGCGGCAGGCCGGTTCGCACCTCGCTGAGCGCTGGCGGCTCGTCACGCATGTGTGCCCAGAGGACCGCGACCTCGGTCTCTCGCTTGAACGGAGGTGTGCCGGCGAGGCATTCGAAGAGGACGCAGCCGAGCGCGTAGATGTCGGCCCGCCCGTCGACCTGCCGTCCTTCGATCTGCTCGGGCGCCATGTAGTCGATCGTCCCGACGAACTGGCCAGTCCCTGTGATGCCGGTGTGGGATTCGACGTGCTTGGTCAGGCCGAAATCCGCCAGGTACGCATGGTCTCGGCCTTCGGCGCCGCTCTCGACGAGGATGTTGGCCGGCTTCACGTCCCGGTGGATCATCCCGCGCGCGTGGGCGGCGTCCAGGGCGCTCGCGACCTGTGCGCCGAGACGCAGTACCCGGTCCGGTGGGAGGAGCTCCTCGCCGGCGGCCAGCGCCTTGAGATCCGGCCCTTCGACGTAGCGCATCGCGATGTAAAGCACGCCTTCGGCGTCGCCGGCGTCGTAGATCGGGATGATGTGGGGATGCGCGAGCGAGGCGGCCGTGCGGGACTCGCGGACGAACCGCTCGCGAAAGCTTTCGTCCTCGGCAAGCTCGGCCGAAAGCAGTTTCAGCGCGACGGTGTTTCCGAGCCGTGGATGCTCGGCTCGATAGACGACGCTCATGCCACCGCGCCCGCGGAGAGCCTCGATCCGGTATCCGGCGAAGACAGTGCCTATTCGCGGTGTGGCTGCCACGAGCCCTCCTGGCGCAGTGCCCTGATTGACTCTATTCTCGCCCCATGTCCGGCGGGCCCGCCGTGACTGAGCTCGAAACCGGCGGCCGCCTAGGCCCGTATCGCCTCGGCGAGGTCCTGGGCGAAGGAGGCGTAGGCATCGTCTTCAAGGCGGTGCACGAGACCGACGGGAGGGTCGTCGCGCTCAAGGTCCTGCGAGCCGAACTCTCGGCGGACGAGACGTACCGCCGACGCTTTGCCCGCGAGGGAAGGATCGCGGGAGGGCTGTCGCATCCCCACCTCGTCCCGGTCCTGGACGCGGGCGAGGCAGATGGTCACCCGTATCTGGCCGCCCGCTACGTCGAAGGTGTCAGCCTTGCGGAGCTGCTCGACGAGGGCCCACTCCCCGTATCGGCCGTGCTCCGAATCGTCGCTGAGGTCGCGACCGGGCTCGACGCCATTCATCGGGAAGGGCTCGTCCACCGCGACGTGAAGCCGCGGAACATCCTGCTCGACGCGTCCGGAACCTCGTTTCTGACGGACTTCGGACTCGCGAAGGGAGCGGCGGCGACCGTGCTGACGAGGCCGGGCTATGTCGTGGGCACCCTCGACTACCTGTCGCCCGAGGTGATCAAGGGCGACGTCGCAGGGCCACCCGCAGATATCTACGCCCTCGGCTGCGTGACCTACGAGTGCGTGGCCGGCCGGCCCCCGTTCGCAGGAGGAAGCTTCGTCGAGACGACGCTCGCGATCCTGGAAGAGGAGCCACCTGACCCATGCGCCGAGCGGGAGGACCTGCCGCCGGATCTCTCGTTCGCCGTGCTCCAAGCCCTGGCGAAGCCGCCGGCCGACCGCCCCGCGACCGCGGCGGCCTACGCGCTCATGTTGCGGGTCTCAGCGCGACCGGGCTAGCTCGGCCCGGAGTTCGTCGATGGCGCCCGCGAGCCGGTCGACCTCGGCGGCGATCTGGAGAGCAGCGGTCTCGATCCTTCTCGCTGCGTCCTCGAGCGGCGCGCCGCCGCCGCTCGACGGCGGTTCCGTGCTTCCGCCGACGAAGTAGCTGACCGGCTTACCGGTTGCCTGGGCTACGCGGCCCAGGACATCGAGGTCGGGGGTGGTGGCTCCCCGCTCCCAGCGCGAGACCGTGATGGGCTCCACCTCCACCTGGGCGGCCAGGTGCTTCTGCTTCCAGCCCTTCGAAGCGCGAGCCGACCGGATCCTCTCGCCGAGTTGTGCCTTCTCGTTCGCCACCATCTCAGCATACAGCATAGGACTACGCACGGTTAGCTGAATAAAGCATAGACTTGACTAATCAACTCCTGTCTAATACACTTGCACAACAGCACTCGAGAAGGAGTCGCCATGAACACCACAGCAGCTCGACAACGTACGCAGGAATTGGCCACGAGGGTCGGCGACGGCCTCGCCGTCAGCCTGTTCTGGCACCCGAGCGACGACTCGATCACGGTTTCCGTCGCCGACTCCTGCACCGGCGATCGCTTCCACCTCGCGGTCGCACGTGAGCGCGCGCTCGACGCCTTCTACCACCCGTTCGCCTACGCGGCCTAGAGGGAGGAGACTGATGTCGACTTCAAGCCAAGCTCTCGTGAAGAGAATCGTCGGCCTCGCGAGCCTCGCCGTTCTCGCGGCCTCGCTCGGGCTCGTGCTCGTCGCATGCGGGTCGGACCACCCGGTATCGGCCTCGCAGCCGCCGACCGGCTCGTCGTCGGGGTCGTGGCGCACGTTGCCTTCAGCGCCGGTCAGGGCTGAGGCCGGGGTGACAAGCGTCTGGACGGGCGACGAGATGATCGTCGTCGGAACGCATCCGGGGCCCGACGGGACGTTCATCGGCACCACTGATCTCGCCGCCGCCTACGATCCGGTGACGCGAGCGTGGCGGCGGCTCCCGACCCCGCCGAAGACCGAGAACTACTGCCATCGAGGTGCCGTCTGGACCGGCAGGGAGATGCTCTTCTGGGGTTGCGGCCTCCTGGGGTTCGATCCGCTGAACGACCGGTGGCAGCGCCTTCCGCAGCCGCCCGCGGGTATGGGCATCGCCGTCTGGACGGGTCACGAACTGATCGGCTGGGGCGGCGGCTGCTGCGGCGACGCCAGCTCGGACGGCGCGGCTTACAGCCCGGCCACCGGCGCCTGGCGCAAGCTGGCGCCTTCACCGCTGGCGCCCGAGCAAGGGGCGCTCGGCGTGTGGACCGGACGCGAGCTGCTCGTCTTCGTCAGCGGCATCAACCCTGCCGACGGCAAGCCCTGGCCGGCTCGGCTCGCCCGCGCCGCCGCGTACGATCCGTCGACCGACAGCTGGCGACGCCTCGCACCGATACCTGATCTAGGCGTTCGCTTCGGCGGCACTGCCACATGGGACGGGCACGAGATGCTGGTCGTGGGCGCCGGAGCGCGTGCGCGGTCCACGCTAGCTTACGACCCGGCGGCGAACCGGTGGCGCCGGCTTGCGTCACCACCCGTGGGCCGCTTGGACGCCAGGGCTGTGTGGACCGGCAGTCGGCTGCTCGTCTGGGGCTCGGAGACGGCGAGCTCGGCGTCACCCGTCGGGCTTGCCTACGACCCCCGTAGCGACCGGTGGTCACGGCTCCCCCGCGTACCGCTGCACGGCCTCGGTCAGACCGTCGTCTGGACCGGGCATGACCTGCTCGTCTGGGGCGGGGTAGTGCCGACGCCGGCCGGCACCAAGGCGCCGGTCCGGTACCTCAATACCGGAGTCGTCTTCACGCCGGCTCCCGAGAGGAGCGCACAATGAAACGGATCTCGTTCACCTGCTGCGTCGCGGTCGCAGCCGCGGCGCTCGCGCAGTCCGCTGCGCCCGCGGTGCAGCCGTTGGCAGCTCACCAGGAGCCGCGAGGCATCGGCAACCTGGTCGCTCCGGGCGACCGCGTCGACATCGTCTACTCCGTCGACACACTGCGCGTCAGATCGCCCAAGGGCGCGCTCTACGTGCGCAACGATCTGCAACGGCGCTTCACCGAGCTGCCGCTGAAGCTCGAAGGCAAGACGACACTTCGGGTGCGTGTGCCCGCCCGGCTGATCCGCGGGCACAAGCTCCTCTACTACACCGTGCTCCGTGAGCCCCGGAGCGGGCGCTCGGTGACGATCCCGGCTCGCGGAGCTGCGGCGCCTCAGTCGGCCATCGTGCTCGGGAAGGCGGTCGTCATCAGGCTCGGCACGCATCGTTTCGACCAACCGCGGTCGCCCGACGCGATCGTCGCGCGTGCGAGCGCAGCGGACGTCGGGTTCGAGAACAACCAGGAATATCACTTCGGCCCGCAGACGTTTCTCGTCGGTCGGGACGGTTCGATCGTTCTTCATGACGGGCTCAAGCAACGGCTGCTCGTCTGGAAGGCGGGTCGGCCGGACTTCTTCGAGCGCTCGGTTTCGCTCCCGTTCTTCGCGGGTGCCAACGACGTCGCCCTGGGGAGGGACGGGTCCTTCTACGTCGTCCGGGGCATGGGGAAGGGGCTGAGCTCCTACATGGCGCTCTCCCACTTGAGTGCAAGCGGCGAAGTCCTATGGCAGAACAGACTTGCCGGCGAGATCCGCGAGAGCGGCACCTTCATGCTTGGCAGCAACAGCCCACTTCGCGTGGGGCCGGACGGAACCATCTACTGCCTGGCCGGCATGTTCGGCCTGCCCGGCGGCGAGCAAGGCTGGATGCCCGTCGCCACGCCTACCGGTCGGGCGCTGTCAACGGCCGCCCAGCGCCGCGGCACGCATTGGCCCTACCAGCCAGTCGCCGGCGGGCTTCGCTTAGTGTCCGAGGTGTACACGGCCAACGACACGGCCAAGGCCGACACGGCGCCGCACGAAGCTCGCTACGCCCTGGTCGATCGGCGCGGCCGCGTCGTTCGAGCGTGGCGGGTGCTCAGCCGGACCGACATCAACTTTGACAACACCACGCCCGAGCTCGTCGGCCGCGACCTGATTGTGGTTCTTGACGCCACGGCGCAGACTAGGGACGGGTTCAAATGGGAGCACGTCGTGCTACGGCTCGGGCCTTCCGGTACCCGCGAACGCTTCTCGCTCCCTCGTGCCGTCTGGGGCGACAGCGTGCTGTCCGACGTGCGCGTCGGCCCCGACGGGAAGCTCTACCAGCTCGCAACGTCACCGACGACCGGAGTCGTCATCAGCCGCTACTCGCTCGGTCCCACCCGCGCGAAGCAGTGGCACGAATGGAGGATGCAGCCATGAAGCCACTCACTCTCTTTGCCGTACTCGCCTGCGCGCTCGCCTCAGCGACTTCGGCCACCGCAGCCTCGGGTGCGCCGCGTAACGACGATCGCGCGAACGCGACGGCGCTCGAAGGACTCCCGGCCACCGTCTCCGGCACGACGGTTGGAGCCACCGAGGAGGCGCGAGATCCGCGGACTTCCTGTGGCCGCGCCAGGGCCACGGTCTGGTACCGGGTGTCGGCTGGTTCCTCCGGCCGCCTCGTGCTCCGTTTCACCGCCTCCGGCAATCTCGATGCGATCGTCTCCGTTTACCGCGCGGTCCGGTCACGGCTCGACCCGCTGGTTTGCAACGCCACCGATGAGCGTGGCCGGGGTGGCCTCTCCTTCACGACCGCGCCGGGACAGAGCTACCTGGTCATGGTCGGGCGGGAGTCGAGCTCAGATGACGGCCCCTTCAAGTTCACGCTCTTCCGGCAGGAGCCGACCTCAAAGGGCCCGGGCGCACGCCTGCCGCAACGCGGCGTGAGCTCCTCGGTCGACGCGCTCTCGGACTTCGACGATGCGTGGTCGTTCTCGATGCGCGCGGGTGTCGCGTACCGGATGAACCTCTCGCCCGCTCGCGGGCGCTGCGTGACGCTGTCGGTCTTCAGGCCGGGCACCCGCTCGTTTGCCGGTGCGCAGCCGATCCATGTCCTTCGCTGCGGCGGCTACTTCACGTACACGCCCGGTATCGGCGGAGGCGGACGCTACACGCTGCTCGTGACCGGCACCGACGAACGCCCCGGGCGTCAGCGGTATCACCTCCAGGCTGCGCTCGCGGGCCCGGACGACATGGCCCCCGGGCTGCCGATCCGGGACCTCGAGACTCGCAGGGGCTCGCTGTCCGGAACCCGCATCGACGTGGTCGATCTGTACCGCTTCCGGGTCGCCGAGCAGAGCGATGTGACGGTCAGGCTCGCCGGCCCTGCCTCGTCACACCTGATCCTGCTGAGCGAGACCGGCCGACGTCTCTCATCGTCAGGCAGCCCGGGCCCGCTCACCACGCGTCTCGGCCCCGGCAGGTACTTCGTCGCCGTCCGCGCAGAGTCGGGCGCGCGCGGCCCGTACCGCCTCTCGTTGCTCGAGCGTCGCTTCACGACGACGACCGTCCTCGCCGACGGCTCGCGGGTTGCGCACGTCTCCCCGGGGCGCTCGGTGGCGATCGGCGTGGCGGTCGATTTCAGCGCGGAGGGATCCGTCAGGCTCCAGATCGATCGTTTCGACCCGCTCACTGGCTGGCACTTCTACAGGCTCTACCGGTTGCGTCTCGGCGGGAACGGGCGGACCGGGATCCAGTGGCGGCCACCCGCGATCGGACGCTGGCGCGTGCATGCCTCGTTCGGCGGGAGTCGCACCGCGAGCCCGAGCGTGGGAGGGACCGCGATGATCGTGGTCGACGACTGATTGCGCGACACGCGCCGCCAACCAGCGCGCAGCTGCGCGCTGGTTGGCCCTCGGTAGGATCGGCTCGATGGCCACGCGCACCCAGAAGGACGTCCAGAAACGGCTCGACGAGCTGCGCGAGACCGTTGACCACCACCTCTACCTGTACCACGTGCTCGACGAGCCCGAGATCTCCGACGCCGAGTTCGACCGGCTCTTCGAGGAGCTGCAGAGGCTGGAGCAGGAACACCCGGACCTGATCACGTCCGACTCGCCCACACAAAGGGTCGGAGCCCCGCCGTCCGAGCGCTTCCAGAAGGTCCGCCACCTCACCCCGATGGGCTCGCTCGAGAAGGTGAGCGACGACGAGGGCCTGTTCAAGTGGGCCGAAGACGTACGCAAGCGGCTCGACTCCGACGAGCCGGTCGCCTACGTGATCGAGCCGAAGATCGACGGGCTCGCGATCAACCTGACCTACGAGGACGGTGTCCTGACCCGCGGCGCGACCCGCGGCGACGGCGTCCAGGGCGAGGAGGTGACCGTCAACCTCCGGACGATCTCGTCGGTGCCGCTCAGGATGCGTGGCGACGACGCCCCCAGGGTCGCCGAGGCCCGGGGCGAGGTTTACATGCCGCTCTCCGGATTCCGCGAGCTGAACACCCGCATCGCGGAGCTCGGCCAGAAGCTCGCGCCCAACCCACGCAACGCGGCCGCCGGCTCGCTGCGCCAGAAGGACTCGTCGATCACCGCCTCGCGCCCGCTCGCGGTCTGGGTCTACGGGCTCGGCGCGGCGGATGGGCTGCAGCTCGGCTCACACTGGGAGACGCTGGAATGGCTGCGTGAGCACGGCTTTCGCACGAACCCGTTCGCCGAGCGGCTCGAGTCGATCGAGGAGGTGGCGAAGCGCTGCGCGGAGTGGGAGCGGCGGCGCACCGACCTCGACTACGAGATCGACGGGATCGTGATCAAGGTCGACTCGCTCGAGCAGCAGGCCATCCTCGGAGCGCTACACCAGCGGCCCCGTTGGGCGCGAGCGTTCAAGTGGGCGCCCATGACGGCGGAGACCACGCTGAACAAGATCGCGATCCGCGTCGGGCGCACCGGCGCGCTCAATCCGTGGGCGATGCTCGAACCGGTGCAGGTCGGCGGCGTCACCGTCTCGCGGGCGACGCTGCACAACGAGGAGGACATCAACCGGAAGGACATCCGCGAGGGCGACACCGTGATCGTCCAGCGGGCCGGGGACGTGATCCCGCAGGTGGTCGGTCCCGTGCTCCCGCACGTGAAGGGCACGAAGCCGTTCCGGATGCCGAAGAAGTGCCCGCTCTGCGGGGCGGAGATCGTCCGGCCCGAGGGCGAGGCGATGCATCGGTGCCCCAACCGGGCATGCCCCTCGCGCGGCCTGGAGACGCTCAACAACTGGGTGATGGCGGCCGCCGACATCGAGGGTGTTGGCGAGCAGCTCGTGCGCAGGCTCTGGCAGCTCGGGCTCGTCCGTTCGCTGCCCGACCTCTATCGCCTGACCAAGGACGAGCTGCTCGAGCTCGACGGCTTCCAGGAGAAGAGCGCCAGCAACGTCATCGCCGCGATCGAGGCGTCGAAGAGCGTGCCGTTCAGCCGCGTGCTGTTCGGGCTCAACATCCCGGACGTCGGTTGGGTGACGGCCCAGAGCCTGGCCCGCCACTTCGGGACCGTGGAGCGGCTCTCGGCGGCGTCGCAGGAGGACGTCGTCGAGGTCGAGGGCATCGGGCCCGAGCGGGCGGAGGCGATCGTCGAGTGGTTCTCGGACGCCGAGAATCGAGCGCTCGTCGAGGAGCTCAAGCAGCTCGGGCTGCGCTTCGAGGCCGGGCCGGAGGAACGGCCGCTCGAGGGGCCGTTGAGCGGGAGCACGTACGTTGTGACCGGGACGCTCGAGGGGTTCAGCCGCGAAGAAGCCCGCAAGGCGCTCGAGGACAAGGGCGCCAAGGTCGCCGACTCCGTCTCGAAGAAGACGACCGGAGTGATCGTGGGCGAGAGTCCCGGCTCCAAGCTGGCCAAGGCCGAGCAGCTCGGCGTCCCCGTGCTCGACGAGAAGGCGTTGAAGAAGCTACTCCGCGGCTAGGGCGATCGCGAAGCGGTCCTGGGCCCGCCGCGCCCAGAACGAGGAGACGGGATTGCCGTTCTGGAGCACCGAGAAGGCGTAGCGGCGCTTGACGTAGCCGGAGAGCGCCGAGGCGCCGAAGGTAGTGCCGGTCTTGGCGATGACGTTCCCGCGCGCCGGGGGCCGGCGCATGCGGTCCGAGAGCGTGCCGTTGATCCCCGCCACCGGGAGCGCGGCCAGGAAGGCCGGCCGCACGTCCGGGTCGGCCCAGGCGGCGCGAAGAGTCGCTTCCAGCGCCCGAACGGTCAGCCGGTCGAGGAGGGAGAGCCCGGAGCCGTCGACCAGCCGCACGCCCGTCAGCGGCACTCCGGCCTCGGCCAGCAGTCGTCGCGCGTAGGCCGCGCCCCCGGGGCTCGTGCCGACCCCGTTTTCGATCGCTCCGAGCTGCTTGAGGACGAGCTCGGCGGTGAAGTTGTCGCTGCGCTTGTCCATGTACCTGACGATCTCCGAGAGCGGCGCGGAGTCCACCGCCGCGAGCGGAACCTCGTTCCCGTGCTCGTCGCCGATTCCCGCGCCGCCCACCGTCACTCCCGCGCGCCTGAGCGCGTCTCGGAAGAGCAGTGCGGCCGAGAGGGCCGGATTCCGCGAGATCCGGCCCCGGTAGCTGCCGCGATCGACCGTGAGCGCCGACAGCGGCGGCGACTCGTTGACGTAGAACCAGGGCTTCCAGCCGGGTGCGGTGCGCCGCGCGTCGAAGAACGTCTCGTCCCCGAAGACGGCGCCGGTGACACGCGTGATCCCCGCGGCCCGGACCTGGGATGCGAGTTGGGCCAGATCGGCGCTGGAGAGGGTGGGATCGCCGTGCCCGACCAAGAGCAGGTGTCCCTGCCAGACACTGCCGCTCTGCTGACCGCGGCCTAGGACGTCCGTCTCGATCCGAAAGGTCCTACCGAGACCAACAAGCGCTGCGTAGGTGATGACGAGCTTCTCGTTCGAGGCTGGGGCGAGGGAGAGCGTGTCGTGCTCGGCGAAGAGCGTCTTGCCGGTCTGGAGGTCGAAGGCGATCGCGGCCGTCTGGCCCCGGGCGACATGCGGAACCGCGAGCGCTCGTGCGAGCCGCTTCGCGAGTGGCGGGCTCCCGGCGCCCGCCGGCGCCGCGAGGACGAGCGCGACGAGAGCGACGACCGGGAGACGGCGGCGGGTCATCTGGCCAATTCTTCGGAGCATGAACCTGCTCGTCAAGCGTGGGCCGGACACGCGGCGGAGATAGGCCGTGCGGCCCTTGTTCCGCGCGGATGCTCAGCTTGATAATCGGAACGAGGCCCTGTGGCAACCGAAACCATCCCCGCGCTCCTCGAGCAGATCGACGAGCTCCTCGCTGAACCCCACGCTGAGCGGGAGGCCGAGACGCTCGCCCGCCTCGAGCGGACGCTGACCGACGGCTATGCGCACGCGCTCGTGCTCGAGGCCGAGCGCTGGCGTCTCGAGCAGCGGATGTCGGAGCTCGCGAGCGAGCTCACGGACGGAAACCAGGAGCTGAAGTCCCAGGAGCTCGCGCAGGTCTCCAGCAGCCTCGCGACGAACGCGGCCGCTCTCAAAGACTTGCGCGCGACGCTCGCTCGCTTGCGGGCTCGCGCCAACGCCGTGCGCGGCACCTAGCCCGACTCGCTAGACGATTCCGCTGCGAACGGCGTAGACGGCCGCCTGGATGCGGTTCTCGATCTGAAGCTTCATCAGGATGTTCGAGATGTGGTTCTTGACCGTCTTCGGGCTGATGTGCAGCTGGGCGGCGATCAGGGCGTTGTCGTTGCCAGCCGCGATCAGCTTGAGGACGTCGAGCTCGCGATCCGACAGCTCCGCCCGGATCGTGTCCGCCGCCTCGGGCGAGACCGCCGTTGCTCGGACCTGCTGCAACACCTTGCCGGCGATCGCGGGTGAGACGAGCGACTCGCCCACCGCCGCGGAGGCGATTCCGCGGATCAGCTCGTCGACCGAGGCGTCCTTGAGCAGATAGCCGCAGGCGCCGGCCAGGATCGCGTCCAAGACGTCGTCGTCCTGGTCGGAGATCGTGAGCACCAGGGTGCGAGTGAGCGGCGCGAAGCCTGTGATCTGCCGGATTGCCTCGATCCCGGTCATGCCGGGCATGTGCAGATCCATCACGACCACCTCCGGCGCGAGTTCCCGCACCAGGCGGACGGCCTCGGCTCCGGTTCCCGCCTCGCCGGCGACCTGCACGCCTCGCTCCTCGAGGAGGTTCCTCAGACCCGTCCGGAAGAGGTCGTGGTCGTCCACCAGCACGACGTGAATGTTGCCGACGCCCTCGTCGCCCTCGATGACGGAATCGGTCAGCGTCCCCCCTTTCGCGGCGGAACGAAAAGTGTACTAGTGCAGCGTGATCGTGACCGTTCGCCGGCCCCATGCCCGCGCCTGCGCAAGCGTCGGGAACCAGAGGTCGATCGTTGCGCCGCGCACAGCCGTGCCGGTGTCGGCGGCCACACCGGACCCGTAGCCGGGGATGGTCATCTGCGTTCCCAGCGGGATCACGCTCGGGTCGACGGCGACGATTCCCCAGCCGGTCGGCGCGCCCGTCGCAGTGCTGCCGTTGATCGCATATCCCGTCGCGGTCACCGTCAGGGTGCGCCCGCCCAGGCTGGCCCCGAGCGGCGGTGCCGGCTGTGCCGAGGCGACCGAGGCGACCCTGCGCGCGTTCGCCTCGACCGTAAGCGCCCGCTGCTCGAGCGAGGAGATCTCCGCCGCGTTCAGCCGGCGTTGGTTCGAGAGGCTTGCCAGGTAGGACGACCGTTGACTCCGAGCCTGCTCGAGCGCGAGCGCGGACTGCTCTGCCTCGTCGGCCAGCGCCCCGAGCGAGCGTTCCCGCGCGGCGAGCGCGCGGGTGATGCCCGTCAAGCGCTGCTTGGCTCTACGAGTCTGCTCGATCACGAGGCGATCCTGGTCCGCGAGCCGGTCGAGCGAATCGAGGCTGCTGAGCGCTTCGTCGACCGAGGAGGCGCCGAGGACGACCGCGAGCGGATCGGAGTCCCCCTGCTCGTAGAGGATCTGGAGCCGCTGGGCCAGGGCGACCTGCGACACCGACAGCGAATGGCGCGCGGCTTGCAGGCGCTGCTGCGCCGCGGCTCGCTCGGCGCGGACCTCCGAGGTCCGGATCCGAAGGGCCACGAGCCGGGCGCGCTCCCGGGCCAACTTCGAGTCCAGCGCGTAAAGGCCGAGCAGCGCGCCGCGCGACCTCCCGGCCAGGTCGGTGTTCTGCTGTGACAGCTGCGAGGCCCGCTCCCGGATGCTGGAGGCGGAGTCCGCGGCGACCGTTCCCGGAACCAGGCTGCTGAGTACCAGCGCCAGTCCGAGCACGATCGGCCAGGCCCGCAGCGTGCGTGTCTCCCCCGGCACGACGCGGCACCGTACCACACGAGGTTATGCGGCCTCGTCGGCCGGGAAGCAATTGACCCATTTAGGCCAACACCGCCGTTTGCGGTCGTCCGGGCCGCTTGTTAGGGTGCCGTGCTTGTGACGAACCGGCCCCTCCCAGGAGGGCGCCTGTCGAGCTTCCAGCCCCCCTCTCGCTCGACCAGACGAAAGGCGCCGGCATTGGTCATCGCATTGGTTTCGGCCATTGCGCTGGCTGCTGCTCCCGCATTCGCGGATCCGACTGTCGCGTCCAAACAAGCCGAGGCGCAGAGCGTCCTCGGGCAGATCCAGCAGCTCGACTCCAGCCTCGAGCGCGCGGTCGAGGCGTACAACCTCGCGAACATCAAGCTGTCACGAATCAAGCACGACCTGTCGACGAACACGCACAGCCTCACCGTCGCCAAGAAGAGCCTCAAGAACGCACAGAAGGAGCTCTCGTCACGGCTCGTCGACCTGTACACCTCGGACGAGGGCCAGGACTCCGGGCTGGCGGTGCTGCTCGGCTCCTCGAGCCTCGACGACATGCTGAGTCGGATGGACGCGGTCGACCGGGTCTCGCAGCAGGACTCGCTCGTGCTGCGGCAGGTTGCGCACCTGCGTCGCGAGGTGCAGCGACGGCAGCGGGAGCTTCGGCACGCCCACAGCGAGCAGGTGCAGGTGGTCGCCGAGCGAGACTCGGCCCGTTCCTCGATCCAGAGCCAGCTCGGCCAGCGTCAGGCGCTACTCGGCTCTATTCGCGGCGAGATCGCGCACCTTCAGGCGCAGGAGCGCGAACGGCAGGCCGCACTGCAGCGACAGCTGGCGAGCCAGGTGCAGGCCCAGCAGGCCTCGGCGAGCGAGACGGCGCTCGCGCAGACGGTTGCGCCCCAGCCCACGACGACGATCGCGCCCGCGCCCCCGTCGCGCTACGGCGGTGTCGTCGGGATCGCGATGCGCTACCTCGGCACGCCCTACGTGTGGGGCGGAGCCTCGCCGGGCGGGTTCGACTGCTCGGGCTTCGTGATGTACGTCTTCAGCCAGATCGGCGTGAGCCTTCCGCACAATGCCGCCGCGCAGTACGGCTACGGCGCCCCGGTCTCCCGTGACGCGCTCCAGCCGGGGGATCTCGTCTTCTTCGACGGGCTCGGTCACGTCGGCATCTACGTCGGCGGCGGCAGCTTCATTCACTCGCCGCACACGGGCGACGTGGTCAAGGTCTCGTCGCTCAGCGGCTGGTACTCGTCGACGTTCGTCGGCGCGCGTCGCCTCTAGCCCGAGTAGAGCTCCTCGATCTCGCGCGCGAAATGCGCTTCCACGACGCGGCGCTTCAGCTTCAGCGTCGGCGTGACCTCTTCCTCCTCGGTACTGAAGTCGCGCGGGAGGATCGTAAAGCGCTTGATCTGCTCGTAGCGCGAGCGGTCGGCGTTCACGTCGTCGACGACCGCCTGAACGCGCTCGCGGACGGCCGCCGAGTCGAGGGCCTTCGCCTGCTCGGGGTCGATCGTGACGAGCGCCGCGACGTAGGGCCGGCGGTCTCCCACGACGAGCGCCTGCGAGACGATCGGCGCGGTCTTGAGCGCGTTCTCGAGGTTCTGCGGGGCGACGTTCTTGCCGCCGGCGGTCACGAGGATGTCCTTCTTGCGGTCCGTGACGCGGATGAAGCCGTCCTCGTCGATCGAGCCCAGGTCGCCGGAGCGCAACCAGCCGTCCGGGCCGAGTACCTCCCGCGTCGCCTCGGGGTCCTTGTAGTAGCCCGCGAAGACCGTCTCGCTCCTTATCAGGAGCTCGCCGTCCTCGGCGGTGCGCACCTCGAAGCCCGGGAGCGCGGGCCCGACCGTGCCGAAGCGGAAGCGGTTCGGCCGGTTGACCGAGGCCGCGGTCGTGCATTCGGTCAAGCCCCAGCCTTCGATGATCAGGATGTCGAGGGTGTGCAGCAGCTGCCCGATCTCCTTCGCGAGCGGCGCGCCGCCCGAGACGCCGAGCCGCAGCCTGCCCCCGAGTCGAGCCTTGACCTTGCGGTACACGAGCCGGTCGGCAACCCGGTGCCGAAGGGCCAGCCCCGGTGGGACGGGCCGCCCTTGCTCACGTAGCTCGCTTACGCGCCGGCCGGTCCGCAGCGCGAAGTCGAGCAGCCGACGCTTCACGCCGGTGGTTTCGTCGAATTGCGCCTGGAGCGCGGTGTGCACCTTCTCGTAGACCCGCGGCACGCTCGGCAGAATCGTGGGTCGCACGACCGGCAAGACCTCCGCGAGCCGCAGGGGGTCGGGACAGAAGGCGATGGTGTAGCCGGTGTGCGCCCCGAGGAGGTGCATCAGCCGTCCGAAGTTATGGGCCAGCGGTAGGTAGATGAGCATCACGTCGTCGGAGATCGCGAACTCCGGGACGCGATCGGTGCACGCCGCCATCTCGTAGTAGTTGCGGTGCCGAATCATGCAGGCCTTGGGCGGGCCGGTTGTGCCCGACGTGTAGATGAACGTGAAGAGGTCGTCCTCGTCGACCGCCGCCTCGGCCTCGGCGAGCGCGTTCGGCTGCTCGGCGGCGAAAGCCCGACCGCGGGCCCGGAGCTCGCCCAGGTCCGCGAACGAGATGACGTGGGAGAGGCCCGCGTCAATGATCTTCGCCCGCTGTTCCTCGTCTTCGACCAGGACGCCCACGGCGTCCGAGTGCTCGAGCACGTAGAGGCAGTCCTTCGGCGAGCTGTTCGCGTAGATGGCCGCGCCCACCGCGCCGATGAGGCCGAGTGCGTAGTCGAACAGGGCCCACTCGAGCGTCGAGTTGGCCAGGATTCCGAACGCGTCGCCCTTGCGGACGCCAAGTGCGAGCAGGCCGTTGGCGAGCTCGTCCACGGCGACTCCGGCCTCGTCCCAGCCGATCTCGCGCCAACCATCGGCTTCCTCCACGAGGTACGCGGGGTTCGTGCGCTGTGCGGTGACCGCTTTCCGCCACAGCCGTCCGATCGTGCGGCCGCCGCCCGCCTGTACGCCGGCCTCGGTGGGCGCTGTTGCCGTCGTCTCGCTCAGGGTCTCATCGTACGTCGCCCCGGGCTGCGCAGGAAAGCGCGCGATTGCGGCGAAACGGGCCGGTCCCACTAGAATTCGAAGGCGGCGCCATGCGAACTACCTGGAGCGGATCCCTCAGTTTCGGCCTGGTAACGATCCCAGTCGGGCTCGCGCCTGCCACGGCTCCGAAGGCTCGCGCCTCGGACGTCTCGTTTCGCACGCTGCACCGCGAATGCAAGACGCCGATCAAGCAGAAGCGCTGGTGCCCGGTACACGAGCGCGAGGTTCCGTCCGAAGAGCTCGTGAAGGGCTGGGAAGTCTCGAAGGGCCAGTTCGTGATCGTCGAGGACGCCGACCTCGAGGCAATCGCGCAACGCGACACCTCGCGTGCGATCGAGATCTCACGCTTCGTCCCGCTCGAGCAGGTCGACCCACTCTACTTCGACCGCACGTACTTCCTCGCCCCGTCCAGCGCCGAAGCCCAGCGGAGGCCGTACGTGCTGCTACTGAGCGCGATGAAGGAGACGGGCATGGCGGCGATCGGCCGCATGGTCATCCGCGGCAACGAGAACTTCTGCCTCATCCGCGCGAAGGGCGACGCGCTCGTGCTCGAGACGCTCTTCCTCGCCGAGGACGTCAAGTCGCAGGCCGAGATCGACGAGGCGGTGGAGGAGATCAAGGTCAAGGAGCCCGAGCTCGAGCTCGCGCGCCAGTTGATCGACGGGCTCGTCGGCGAGTTCGATCCGACCGAGTTCCAGAGCGAGTACCGCCAGAACCTGCGTGAGATGCTGGAGGCGAAGCTGAGCGGCGAGGAGATCGTCGAGCCCGAGCCCGTGACCGAGGCCCCGGTGGTCGACCTGATGGAAGCGCTGAAGCGCAGCGTGGCGGCGACCAAGGGCGGTACGGAGGACGGCAAGAAGCCGGCCGCGGGCAAGAAGGCGGCTGCGCCGAAGAAGCGCGCCGCGGCGCGGAAGTAAGTTCCGGTTAGTGCGGCTGGGCGACGGCGCCGAGCGCTTCGAGCTGCGCCCGGAAGAGCGTCTTGTCGATCTTGCCCTGGTAGATCGGGATGCCTTCCTCGAGGCAGAGGCGGATGACTTCGATGCGGTCGATCCCGAGCTCCTTCGACAGTTCTTCCGGCGTCAGGTGGTTCGGCATCTCGCTCCTTCCGGCATCAAAAAGCCCGCTTGCGCTACAGCGCCTGCGGGCTAGTCGAGTGCTCCTCGTGGGTGTCCGACAGGAATCAGGGGTCCTGCCTCCCCGAACGATTCATTGCTCGAAGAATAATCGTCCGTGGTGACGGAAGCAAAGGTCGAGCTGCCCGGATTCGAGGACCGCCTGCTCGACGCTCACGGCTGCCGGCTCCGATACCTCGTCGCGGGCCGGGGCGAGCCGCTCCTGCTGGTACACGGTCTCGGCGGGGCAGCCTCGAATTGGCTCGCCCTCGCGCCGCTGCTCCTTCCGGGGCGGCAGCTCCTCGTGCCCGAGCTTCCCGGCCACGGAGGCTCAGAGCCACTCCCGGCGGCTGCGAGCCTGAACGCCTACGCGGACCGGCTCGGGCTCGTCGTGGAACACGCACAGGTTGCTCCGACCGCGGTCGTCGGACATTCGCTCGGTGGCGCGATCGCGCTGCGCCTGGCGATCCGCCGGCCCGATCTCGTCGAAAGGGTCGTTCTGGCGAGCGCGGCCGGGATCACGTCGGGCACTCGCCGGTCGCGCTACGCCCTCACGATCACGGGCCTGCTCAAGCCGGGCCGGCGGATCGCGCCGCACCGGCGGCGCGTGGCCCGCTCGCCGGCCCTGAGGACGCTCGTCTTCGGGCGCTGGGGCGCTGCCGACCCGCAGGCGCTTTCGCCGGAGGTGGTCGACGGCTTTCTGGCCGGGCCTGAGCGCCACACGGACACATTCAGCGCCGCGCAGGCCTTGATGCGGGACGACCCGCGGGCCGATCTCGACCGCGTTCGCTGCCCCGCGCTCGTGCTCTGGGGCGCACGCGACAACCAGCTCCCTGTCGCCGACGCTTTCGACTACGCGCGCCGACTCCGAGCACCCTTGCGGCTGATCGCCGACTGCGGGCACCTGCTGATCGGCGAAAGGCCCGACGCCTGCGCGGACGCGATCGACCGGTTTCTCGCGGGGGAACCGGCGGTTCCCCCGCGACTCGATCGGGGTGCCCAGATTTGAACTGGGGACCTCTCCGACCCGAACGGAGCGCGCTACCAGGCTGCGCCACACCCCGAGCGGGGACAGGTTAGCGCCTGAAGAGCCTCCGCAGGCGCTCTCGTAGCGGAACGTGCGTGCGCTTTCTCGCGGCCGCTTCTCGCTTCGCCTCCTGCCTGACCCAGGCACGGTGGCGGGAGCTTCTCGTGCCGTACTTCGGCTTCCAGTAGATCGGCATCTAGTCGATCTCCCGGATCTGGCGGGAGAGCAAGCCGGCTCCGACTAGGCACATCGAGATCACCGCTCCGGCGGCGATGATCGTCCCGGCTGAGAAGTAGTGGGAGACGGCGCCCGCGGCGAGCAGGCCGAACGGCGTCAGGCCGAACGCTCCGAACCAGTCGAGGCTGACGACGCGCGAAAGCATGTTCTGCGGCACGAGCTCCATCAGCATCGTCTCCCAGACGGCGACGCCGTAGCCGATGCAGATCCCCCTGCAGAACGAGGCGACGAGGGCGAGCGAGTACCACGGCGACAGCGCGAAGACGACGATCAGGAGGCTGTTCAGCATCCAGATCAGGTACGAGATCAGCCCGCGCCGGCGCCTCGGGTTCATCTGGGCGAAGGTGATCGCCCCGACGATCATCCCGGCGCCGAGCATCGAGAAGATGACGCCGTATGCGCCCACGCTCAGGTGGAAGTGGTTGCGGACGAGCTTGGGCGTCAGGACCTGGATCGGCGCCCATTGGAACATGAGCACGAAGGCGAACAGCGTGATGGTGACCCACAACCACGGGATCGCGGTCACGTACCGGATTCCGGCCCAGATCTCGCGCAGCGTCCCGACGGACTCGGCCCGTTCTGCAACGCGGGGCCTGGTTGCAAAGACGAACCCGAACGAGATCAGGTACGAGAACGCGTTGAAGCCGAAGACGACGGTTGAGCCGGCGAACCCGTACATCAGGCCCGCGAACGTAGGCCCGATCAGCAGGCTGGCCTGCCGCGCCATCCCGATCAGCGCGTTGGCGGATCCGAGGCCCGGCTGCTCGACGACGAGCGGGACGAGTCCGCCCAGCGCCGGGGTGAAGAAGCCGGTGGCGAGCCCCTCGGCGAAGGCGAGTCCCGCGAGGATGCCGAGGCTGAGGTGGCCGCTGGCATCGACGAACGCGAGCGCGCCGATCACCCCGAAACGCGCCGCGTCGGAGACGAGCATCAGCGTGCGCCGGTCGTAGCGGTCGGCGAGGGCCCCGCCCAGGAGCACAGTCGAGAGAAGCCCCAGCCCTTGCAGGGTGAGCACGATCGCGAGCGAGCGGGCGGAGCCGGTGAGGGTGAAGGTCCGCCAGCCGAGTGCGACGACGAAGGCGGTGTCGCCGAGAAGCGAGATCGCCTGGCCGGTCCAGAGCAGCCTGAAATCACGGCTCTTGAACGCCTGCAGGAACCGCGCGCGCGAAGATCCGGTGGCGATTGCCTCCATGGCAGAAAGCTATCCTGCTCGCGTGTCCGACCTCCTTCGCGTCGCCTGCGTGCAAATGACGAGCGGGCCCGACAAGGCGGCGAACCTCGAGAGCGCCGAACGGCTGGTGGCGCGAGCTGCCGCCACGGGAGCCGACGTGGTCGCCCTGCCGGAGAAGTGGAACGCGATCGGGAGCAAGGAGGTGCTGCACACGGCTGCCGAGTCGCTGGAAGGCGGCGAATCCGTCGCCGCGATGGCCGACTGGGCCAGGGGTCACGGGATCACGCTCGTGGGCGGGTCGATCTCCGAGCGGCGCGACGGGCGCGAGAAGCTCTCGAACACGAGCCTCGTCTTCGGGCCCGACGGCGAGCTGCTCGGCGTCTACCGCAAGATCCACCTGTTCGACGTCGAGGTCGGCGGTCACGCCTACCGCGAGTCGGAGGCGGAGGAACCGGGCGAAGAGCCCGTGGTCGTGCGCGGCGAAGGCTGGCCGATCGGGCTGACCGTCTGCTACGACGTTCGCTTCCCGGAGCTCTATCGGATCCTCGCGCTCGAAGGCGCGGAGCTCGTGACGGTGCCGGCGCACTTCACGACGCCGACCGGTAAGGACCACTGGCAGGTGCTCCTGCGGGCGCGGGCGATCGAGAATCAGTACTACGTGGCGGCGCCGGCGCAGGTCGGCGAGACGCTACCGGGTAAGCCGGCGTACGGCCGTTCGCTGATCGTCGATCCGTGGGGAATCGTGCTCGCCCAGGCGCCTGATGAGGAGACGGTCATCTCCGCAGAGCTCGACCGGGCGCGGCTGCAATCGGTACGCGAGAAGCTCCCTTCGCTCGCGAACCGCCAGGCCGACGCCTACCGGTGGCCGGCCCGCCTGTAGAGATCTCACACTGGCGCGCGACCGTCCTCGATCTCGTCGCCGAGTGCGCCGAGGAGTGGGGGTTGCGGGTCGCAGAGCCGTACGCGCCCGGGGTCGTGGGCCACGTGCTGCGCGCAGAGCTTCCTGACGGGACGCCGGCCGTGCTCAAGCTCTTCTGGCCACACCACGAGGCCGAGCAGGAGGCGGACGCGCTCGAGCGTTGGGACGGTGACGGTGCCGTCAGGCTCTACGCCCGAGACGACGACCGCCACGCGCTGCTGCTCGAACGCTGCGAGCCAGGCACGTTCCTCGAGGACGGGCCCGACGCGCTCGGCGTGCTGGTCGAGCTTCTCCCGCGCCTCTGGACGAGTGGCGAGGGCTTCCGTTCGCTCTCGGAAGAGGCTGACTTCTGGCGCGACAACGACCTTCCCGGCGTCGAGGATTCGAGGCTTCGGGACGCAGCGGCGAACTACCTCGCCGAGCTCGCTCCGACCCAGGGCGAACAGGTGCTGCTCCACCAGGATCTGCACGGAGAGAACGTTCTTGCGGCCGAGCGTGAGCCCTTGCTCGCGATCGACCCAAAGCCTCTGGCCGGCGAGCGCGAGTTCGCCGTTGCGCCCATCGTCCGGTCGTCCGAGCTCGGGCATAGCAAGCGCGACGTTCTCTACCGGCTCGATCGGCTGACCGCCGAGCTGGGGCTCGACCGCGAGCGTGCGCGAGGCTGGACGATCGCGCAGACGGTGGCGTGGAGCGGCGGCAGCGACTACATCGAGACGCACATGGAAACGGTGCAGTGGCTTCTGGAGGACGCGTGATCGAGCTGCGCGCCGTCCTCTTCGACGTCGACTTCACGATCGCCCGGCCGGGCCCTGAGCTCGGGCCGGAGGGCTACCGTCGGCTGGGCGCGCGCTTCGGGCTCGACCTCGATCCGGCCCGCTATCGCGAGGCCCGCGAGAACGCTGTCGAGGGCATCAAGCGTCATCCCGAGCTCGAGCACGACGAGGAGATCTGGGTGGCGTTCACCGAGCGGATCATCCGGGGCATGGGCGGCGACGCCGACTCGGCGTACGAGTGCGCGGTCGAGATGACGAGGGCCTGGGAACATGCGGAGCACTTCGAGCTCTTCGACGACGCCCTCCCGGTGCTGGGAGACCTGCGCGCCCAAGGGCTCAAGCTCGGGCTCGTCTCGAACACCGGTCGCAACCTCGACGAGTTCGTCGCGCATCACCGGCTGGATGTCGACGCGGCGCTCGGCTCCGGGGTCTTCGGGCGCACGAAGCCGCACCCGACGATCTTCCAGGCGGTCCTGGAGCTGCTCGAGGTCGAGCCCTCCGGCGCGGCGATGGTGGGCGACTCGCCCGAGGACGACGTCGAGGGAGCACGGGCAGCAGGCATCCGGCGAGCGTTCCTGCTCGACCGCGAGGATCGCTACCCGGAGCTTGACAACCGCTTGCCCGACCTGTTCGCGCTCCCCGCGGCGCTCGGCTTGCGGCCGAGCTGAGCGCGGTGACCGTCCGTACCCCGCGTGACTCAGCGGCCGCGGACGACGGTGATCGGGCCGAGAGCCGCTGCGGCTTTGGACCCCGCGGTGCTGCAGATGAGAACGGTCCTTCCCGGGGCGAGGTACGCGACCCAGGTCATCCGACTGCGCGGAGGCGTCTCGCCCCTCATTTCGGGAACGAACCAGCTGGGCGTGCCGTGGTAGTCGCGTAGGTAGGGACGCAGGTCGGCGACCGTCTTTCGCTTGATCAAACGACCGACGACGAAGCTCGACGTGCGCCCGCCTCGGTTGACCGTGTCGAACACGACCTCGCCGCTCGGCCCTCGGCGAGGACCCACGTACGAATGGTGGCGACCGTCGTGTGTGATCGTCGCGCCGGCGCGGGCCGGAGGGATGATGAATGCGGTCCCGCCCAAGAGCGTGTCCAGGAAGGCGTGCTCGAATGCCTGACGATTGGCCCGGACAGCCACTCGGACCTCCGCACCGTCGGACGTCCGGATCGTACGGCCGTTGCTACGCGCGGCCGCGGTGCCGAGTGGCGCCATGACCACCCGGAGCCGCTCTTGCGTGAACACGAGGGCCGAGGGATCAGCCAGCGCGACGGCGGCGAGCGGGTCCCAGAAGTACTGACCGCCCGAGAACATGCCGGTCGACGCGAAGAGATCCCAGGCTGCGGTGCCCGCCCTCGAGGCGTAGTGATAGCGCTGGAGAGCGGTCGCGAGGTAGATCGTGACTGGGACGTCGTTGGTCGCATCGAGCGGGACGAGCGTGATCGGGAGGCCGCTCGAGAGCACCTTCTGGGCGGCGGCGGGGTCGACCCAGAGATTGAACTCGACGTTCTCGTGGCCCGGGCCGCCATTTCCCGGAACTCCGACCGCGCCGCCCATGACGAAGAGCGCCTCCAGCTTCGTCTTGACGAGCGGATCGTCGAGCAGCTCGGCCGTGTCCGTGAGCGGCGCGAGCGACAGGAGCGTCACCTTGCGCGCTGACGACTGGACCACCGCGCGCAGGAGGTCGACCGCGCTCCCGTGGTCGACGTCGCGCAGCGCCGGGTGGAGCTCGAGGCCGAAGAACGCGTCGGCGGCAGCTCTCCAGGGAGCCGGGAACTGGTTGAAGCCCGACAGCGGAGTCGGCCGGCCGCACGCCACGGGAACATCACCATGGCCGGTGAGCGCGAGCAGTTCGAGCGCGTTCCTCGCTCCGGCGGGGCAGTGGGCGAGGCCGGTACCAGAGACGGTCACTGCCCGCACGTCGAGATCGGGTCGTTGAAGCAGGTAGAGCAGGGCCAGCACGTCGTCGGTGCTCATATCCGTATCCACGACCACCGGCGTGGGCAGCGCCGGCCCTGCACTCTTCGCCTCGCGCACGTTGGCAACTGTCCCAGCGCCTGCAGCGATCCCCAGCGCCAGGAGCACGGACGTCGTGAGCGTGATCAAAGACCGCACATCTCTCCTCGCTTTCGCGTCTATCGCGAGCATCGAGAAGGAGATCGGGTGCTACATCCGGGTCACCACTGAGCGGGACGGACGAGAACTACTGATGACGATCGACGAGTTCGGCAGCGGCCTCGTCGAGGGTCGCGACCGGCCCGACGCCGACGTCCTCGCCCTCGAAAAGCTCGAGCCAAGCCGCGAGAGGCTTCGACGCAAACGCCTCGGCCAGCTCGGCCGCCAGGGTGTCCTGCTCCGCGTCCCAGTGGCGCTCCGCCAGCTCGGGGCGGCCGAGCAACTCGCACAGGCGGCGGAAGAAGCTCGGCTCGAGCGCCGCGACGGTCAGATACCGGTCGTCGGCCGTGGCGTAGATCCTGTAGGACGCGAGACCGCCTGTGAGCAGACGTGGCAGCGGCTCACCGCCGAGCCGGTGGGAGATCAGCCTGTGGGCACTCTGGGTCAGCGAGATCGTCAGGTGGCGGCCGCGGCCGGTGCGCTCCCGCTCGAGCAGCGCGGCGAGGATCTGCGTGACTGCCGCGAGTGCGCCACCGGCAAGGTCGGCGATCTGCACCGGCGGCATCGCCGGCGCGGTGTCGGCGAGCAGGCCGGCGTAGCCCTGGTAGTTGAGGTCGTGGCCGGCGCGGAGATCGTCGGGGCCGAAGCCCGTGAACGAGCAGTAGACGACGGTCTCGGGCAGGCCGTCCGGCCCGACGCCCAGCCGCTCCGCGACTCCGGGTCGGAAGCTCTCGAGCACGACGTCGGCCCGAGCGCACAACTCGCGGCCCGTCGCGGGGTCGGCCTTCAGGTCGCAGGTCACGGACTCCTTGCCGGCGTTCAGCGCCTCGTGCCAGGCGGGTGCGAGCTCTCGAAGAGGATCTCCTCCGGGCGCCTCCAGCCGCACGACGCGGGCGCCGAGCCCGAGCAACTCGCGGCTCGCGAAGGGGCCGGGAAGGTACCGCGTCAGGTCGACTACCAGCAGGCCCGCGAGCGGTTCCACCGCCAACGAACCTACTACACTCAGCCGGGTTGCCCGCTCGGTCGAACGCGCCGGAAGACAAGCGCCGATTGCTGCTCGACGCAGCAGTGCGGGTGTTCGCACGCAAGGGCTACCACGCGAGCCGCGTCGGCGATATCGCGGAGGAGGCGGGTGTGGCCTATGGGCTGCTCTACCACTACTTCGAGTCCAAGGAGGACGTGCTCCGCAGCGTCTTCCGGGAGACCTGGCGGGCGCTGATCGAGACGATCCGGAGCGTGGAGGAGGCGGGAGACCCGCCGCGGGAGCAACTGCGCAAGGTCGCCGAGATCCTCTTGCGCTCCTGGCGGCGCGACCCGGACCTCGTGCGCGTGCTCGTGCTCGAGGTGACGCGCAGCCAGCATCTCCCCGGTGAGATGGACGAGATCGTCGCGTCCTTCGCCGCGATCCAGGAGATCATCGAGCGGGGACAGGCCGACGGGACGATTCGCGCCGACCTCGACGCGCGGCTGGCGAGCTACGTGTTCTACGGCGCGGTAGAAGAGTTGCTCACCGGTTGGGTGCTCGGGCGACTGCCGGACTCCGACGAAGACGTCGCGCGCGCCGAACACACGCTCGTCGAGATCGTCAGCGGCGGGCTCGTCCCCGACCTCGCAGCAGCGAGAGCCTAGATGTCGACCACACCGGCGTCCCAGGCCCTCGTCGCCGTGCCGCCGGTGCAGCGGCGCCTGCTCTGGACGCTGGGTCTCGGTGCGTTCGGGCTCGCGTTCTCGATCACGACGACCGCCGCCTACCTGCCTCCGCTGCTGCACCGCTTCACGAACTCCGGCGGCTTGATCGGGGTCATCCTCGGCGCGGAGGGGATCTTCGCGCTGACGGTCTCGCCGGTCGTCGGGCCCTGGAGCGACTCCTTCCACACGCCGCTGGGGAGGCGCCGGCCGTTCATGCTCGTCGCGCTTGGCCCGATCGGGTTCTGCCTGCTGCTGATGCCGTTCATGCCGAACCTCTGGACGACGGTCGTGATCGTGATGTCGTTCTTCTTCGCGTACTACCTCTTCGAGACGCCCTACCGAGGGCTCTACCCGGACGTGCTCCCGCCCTCGATGTTCGGCCGCTCCCAGGGAATCCAGCACATCCAGCGCGGGATCGCGATCGGCATCGCGCTGGTCATCGGCGGCCTTCTGTTCAAGGTCTGGCGGCCCTCGCCGTTCATCCTCGCCTCGATCCTGACCACGGCCGCGTGCGGGCTGACGATCCTGCTCGTGCGAGAGGACGGAGGCCACGGCCGAGTCTTCGAGGGGTTCTGGGCCTACATCCAGCGGAGCTGGCACATCTTCTGGCAGGACGGCGACGTACGACGCTTCCTGCTCGCCAACTCGGCGTGGGAAGGTGCGTTCGCGGCGGCGAGGACGTTCGTCGTTCTCTACATCATCGACGGGCTGAACCAGTCGAAGGTGCTCTCGTCCGCCGTGCTGGGGGCCGTCGCAACCGGGTACGTGATCGCCGCGATCTTCGCCGGCCGGCTCGGCGACCGCTTCGGCCTCGCGCGCGTGATCTTCTTCGCCTCGTTCATCTACGGCGGCGGCTTCCTGGCGGCCGGGTTCGCGCAGGAGTGGCACGATTGGTACTTCGGTTTCATCGCCGCCGTCTCGATCGCCGGCGGAACCGTGATGACGCTCGCCTGGGGGCTGCTCTACAAGATCGTGCCTGTCGAGCACCGCGGCGCGGTGTCCGGGCTCGCGACCACGACCAAGGGGATCGGACTGCTCGTCGGCGCCCCGCTCGCGGGCCTGGCAATCGACCTGTCGCGCCCCTACTTCAGTGCGACGAACGGCTATCAGGTGCTCTGGCCGATCTGCGGGATGCTGATCCTCGGCGCCATCCCGCTGCTGGTCCGCCTGATCGAAATCGAGCCGAGGGCGAAGACGGAGGTGCCGCTGCTATGAAGCGATTCAGCCTGTACAGCTACGAATGGGAGCACGAGCGGGAGCGCGACGGCTATCGCTGGCGGGCGACCAGCATCGGCCAGGCGATCGGGGCGTCGCTCGTCGGCGCGACGCTGTACGAGCTACCGCCCGGAGAGAAGAGCTTCCCCTACCACTACGAGTGGGGGAACGAGGAGTGGTTGCTCGTGGTCGCCGGGCTTCCGACCTTGCGCACGCCCGAGGGCGAGCACGAGCTCGAGGCCGGCGACGTCGTCTGCTTCCCGGAGGGGCCGGAGGGGGCGCACCAGGTGCTGAACGCGACCGAGGAGCCGGTGCGGATCGTCTTTCTCTCCACGAAGCGCTTCCCGGCCGTCGCCCTCTACCCGGACAGCGACAAGCTCGGCATCTGGCTTGCCGGCGAGGGCAAGCAGGACTCGCTGATCGTGAGGCGGGACTCCGCGGTCGACTACTGGGAGGGCGAGGACTAGCGCAGCTGGGCGAGCGCGGGTGCCCACGCGGCCAGCGGAGAAGCGTCGCCGTCGCGGCCGTTCAGGCTGCGGTAGCCGAGGGCGTGCTCGGCCTGCATGAGCTTGTGGATCTGCGTCGTACCCTCGTAGATGATCGGGGCGCGCGCGTTGCGGAAGTAGCGCTCGATCCCATACTCCGCGGAGAAGCCGTACGCGCCGTGAACCTGGATCGCCAAGTGCGCAGCCTTGAAAGCCGACTCCGTCGCGTGCCACTTCGCGAGTGAGGTCTCGCGCGTGTTCCGGCGGCCCTCGTTCTTCAGCCACGCCGCCTGCATCACGAGCAGCTTCGAGGTCTCGTAACCGAGCACCATCTCGGCGATCATGTCCTGGACGAACTGGTACTTGCCGATGGGCTGGCCGAAGGTCTCCCGCTCCCGCGCGTACTCGACCGAGCGGGCGAGGCAGGCGCTGATCACGCCGCAGGCGCCGGCCGCGACCGTGAAGCGGCCCTGATCGAGGCCGTACATCGCGATCTCGAATCCTTGACCCTCCTCGCCGACGCGGTTCTCGGCGGGAACCTCCACGTTCTCGAAGAAGAGCTCGCCGGTCGAGCCGGCCCAGACGCCGAGCTTGTGCTCCGTCTCACGGGTGGAGACTCCCGGCCACTCGCGCTCGACGATGAAGGCCGAGATGCCCTTGTGCTTCGCGGACGGGTCGGTCTTGGCGAAGACGAGCTGGTGGTCGGCGACCGTGGCGTACGAGATCCAGTTCTTCTGGCCGTTGAGCACGTACGAGTCGCCCTCTCGGCGCGCCGTCGAGCGCATCGCGGCCACGTCGGAGCCCGCGCCGGGCTCGGTCAGGCCGAAGCAGGCGAGCTTCTCGCCCTTGGCCTGGGGCGCCAGATAGCTTTGCTTCTGCTCTTCGCTCGCGTACCGCAGGAGCGAGAGCGAGTTCAGCCCGACGTGTACCGAGATCAGCGTCCTGAAGGCCGCTTCGCCACGCTCGATCTCCTCGCAGGCCAGCGCCTCGGCGACGAAGTCGAGGCCGGCGCCGCCATACTCCTCAGGAATCACGATTCCGAGCAGGCCAAGCTCGGCCATGCCCTCGATCACGCCCAGGTCGAGGTGGTGGTTGATGTCGTTCTCGATCGCGTTCGGCAGCACGCGCTCGTCGACGAAGGATCGCACGGTCTCCTGAATCAGGCGCTGCTCCTCGGTAAGTTCGAAATCCACGGCGCAAGTGTACGGACCCCAGACCGCTGATCCGCCTCCAGGCGCGCGCGAGCTCGTTCCAGGGCTGCTGGCCGCGTTCGTGGTGGCGGCGCTCGCGGCCGACGCCGGAGGGTACGGCCCGCCGAGCTGGGGCTGGAGCTCGCTCGTCCTGCTCGGCTCGGCCGGCGTCGCGCTCGTGCTGGGATTCCGGCGGCTCGCACCTCTCGAGTGGGCGCTGCCGGCGCTGCTCGCCGGCCTCACGGCCCTTTCCCTGCTCTCGCTCGCCTGGTCGAGCGACACGGCAGAGACGGTTCGCGAAGGCGAGCGACTGCTCTTGTACGTCGCCGGCGTCTCGGCGCTGCTCCTGCTCGGGCGCCGCTCGAGCGTCCCGTGGCTGCTCGCTTCGGTCGGCGCGGCGATCACGGGGGTCTGCGCCTATGCGCTCGGCATGCGGCTGTTCTCTCCCGGCAGCGGCGCCTACCAGATCGTCTCGACAGATCCAGACGCGGCGTTCAGGCTCGCGCGGCCGTTGGGGTATGCCAATGCACTGGCGTGCTTCGCTGCAATCGGGATCCTGCTCGCGCTCGGCTTTGCCCTGCGCGCGCGAAGTGTGGGCGCACGCGGTCTCGCCTCGGCCGCGCTCGTGGTGCTCTTCCCGACGCTGTACTTCACCTACGGCCGCGGCGCCTGGGTAGCGCTCGTTGCGGGACTCGTGGCGCTGATCGCGCTCGAGCAGGACAGGGTGGCGGTCGTCGTGCGACTGCTGGCCCTGGTGGCGGCGCCGGCGGTGGCCGTCGCCCTCGCCTCCCGGACGCACGCGCTGACGGGGGAATCGGGGGCGCTGGCGGCCGCCACGCGAGACGGCCGTCGGCTCGCGCTTGCGATTGCCCTGCTCGCGCTCGCTGCGTCCCTCGTGCCGGCGGGCCTCAATCGGGCGAGCCGGAGGCTCGGCCGCGTCGCACTGCCGCGCACCTGGCTCATCGCAGCGCTCGTCCTGATCGTCGCGGCGGCCCTGACGGTAGCTCTCATCCGCCTCGGCGGCCCCGACGACGCGGCTCGGCGCGCGTACCGCGCCTTCAACGCGCCGGCGCCGCTCGTGAAGGCAGATCCGAGCCGACGACTCTTCAGCCTGTCCGGCAACAGCCGCTCGGAATATTGGCGGGTCGCGTGGCGCGAGTACGTCGACCACCCGTGGCTCGGCGGCGGCGCCGGAAGTTATCAGCGCTACTGGTTGCGACATCGCCGGGCCGCCCTGCCTGTGCGCAACGCGCACAGCCTCTACCTCGAGACGCTGGCCGAGCTCGGTCCGCTCGGCCTTGCCCTGCTGCTCGGAGCGCTCGCCGTGCCGCTCGTGGCAACCGCGCGGGCGCGTCGCCACCCGCTCACATCAGCGGCGCTCGGGGCGTACGCGGTGTTCCTCGTGCACGCCGGCATCGACTGGGACTGGGAGATGACCGCCGTCACGCTCGCTGCGCTGTCCTGCGGCGTCGCGCTGCTGCTTGCCGCACGGGGTGAGCGGGCGCCGATCCTTCGCCCCGCCGCACGCGCCGCAGGTGGGGCGCTCGTGGCCGTGCTCGGGGTGCTCGTCGTGCTCGCGGTCGTGGGCAACCGTGCCCAAGCGGCAGCAGCCGACGCGCTCGATCGCGCCGACGCGGAGGCGGCGAGGACACAGGCATTGCGCGCCCGACGGTGGGAGCCCTGGTCGGGCGCGCCGTGGCGGCTTCTCGGCGAGGCAGAGCTCGAGCTCGGCCGGGTCGAGCAGGCCAGAAGCGCTTTCCGCCGGGGCCTTGCCGAGGACAGGGGCGACTGGGAGCTCTGGCTCGATCTCGCGTTGACGAGCACGGGAGCGCAGCGGCGCGAAGCGCTCGGCCGTGTCGCGCAGCTCAATCCGCTCAGCCCGGAGCTCGAGCAATTGCGCGGCGCTGGCTGACCCCCGCGAGAGCAGACAGCAAGATGCTGACCCGTCCGGCGTCATCTTTCCGAAGGAAGCACGTCCTCGACCCTCGGGGGGCCGCGTATGAACCGATTCTGGAAGCCGAGACGCGTCCGTTTCGCCGTCGCCGCAGCAGTGGCTGGAGCTGTCGGCGTGCTCGCGTCTCTGGGTGCGGTCGGCTACGCGGCGGGGCTCGTCGGTGCTAGCGAGTCCTCGCCCGTTGCAGCCCAGTACCCACCGTCCAAGGAGACGATCTGTCACCACACCCACTCGCAGACCAACCCGTTCGTGACCATCACCGTCTCCGAGAATGCGGTACCCGCACATCTCGGCCACGGTGACACGATCGGGGCGTGCCCGACTGTCGCTGCGACTCCTGCGGTGAAGACGGCCACGCCGTCTACCGAGAAGCAGAAGCCGCAGCACTTCGTCCGACAGCACAAGGCCAAGAAGGCCAAGAAGGCGAAGAAGGCGCATCCGGCCACCGGCCATGACCGCTCGTCAGAGACGACCGCGGCCCAGCTCGACAGGGCCGAGGTTCGCTCGACGGGCCACGCTCGTGCCGGCGGCCAGGCTCGGACGGACGCCAAGGAGCGGGGCCAGGGCAAGGCCCACGCCTACGGCCACGTCAAGGAGCACGGTTCCGCCGAACACCAGAACCAAGGTCAGGGAGCCAAGCCGGACCACGGCCAAGGGAATGGCAACGGTGCCGGCAACGGCAACGGTGGCGGGAACGGCAAGAACCACTAGAGAG
>DATAOV010000084.1:0-3569 GCA_036265535.1 Gaiellaceae bacterium
AGTTCGTGCCGGTACGCGTCGACCCACATGTCCATGATCTCGTTCGTCACCTCGGGGTGGAACTGGATCCCGAGGCTGCGGCCGATTGCGTATGCCTGGACGCCGACCTCGTTCTCGGCGATGACGGTGGCGCCTTGCGGCGGCGTCATGACGTCGAAATGCCACTGGAACCACGGGCCGTCCGGAACAAGGTCGGGCTGCGAGGTGCCGACGGGAAGCCAGCCGATCTCCTCGGTGTCGGACCTATAGACCTCCCCGCCGAGCGTGCGCGCGAGGATCTGACCGCCAAAGCACACGCCGAGGAAGGGGACGTTCGCTTCGACCGCGTCCTGCAGGAAGTCCATCTCGTGCTTGATCCACTCGATGTCGTCCTGGTAGGCGCCGAACTCCGAACCGAGCGAGACGATGAGGTCGTAGTCCCGCGGATTGAGGTCGTGCGGATCCTGTTCGTCGATTCGCAGCGTGTCCACGTCGGCCCCGCGGTCGCGCAGCCACGTGAGGATCAGACCCGGGGGGGTCGGCTCCTCATGCTGGATGACGAGAGCAGGCCAGCTCATGTGCCACTTCCGACGGGCGCCGCAGACTCGAGTCTCCCCTTAACCTCGCTCCACACGTGCCCGACGGCTGCGGCAAAGCGCTCGACCATCTCAGCGAGGTCTTTGTCGGGAGCGGTGAACGCCGGCGCGAAGAGGCTCTGGTCGCCAGCGTAGCCGTCGCGGGTCGGTTGAGTGGAAAGGACAATGAGGCCGTTCTCGAGCGCTACCTCATCGATGCGGCCGGCGACCCGGAACTCGGGCGGCAGGAGCGAGGCGCCTCCGTCCCGCGGGTCGGCGTACTCGACACCCAGCAAATAGCCGTGGCCCCGTACCTCATGCACGATTGCGATTCCGGCCAGCGCCTCCTCCAGCTCGTGGCGTAGGCGTGCGCCCCGCTCGCGGACGTGTTCGATGAGCCCTTCGCGGTGAAGCGCATCGACGACAGCGAGGCCGACGGCACAGGAGAGCGGTGCTCCGTTCCAGGTGTGTCCGAGCGGGAAGGAGCGGGAGCCCGCTGCGACAGCCTCATAGACGTGCTCGCGGCAGAGCACTGCACCGATCGCTGCGTATCCGGCGCCGAGGCCTTTGGCAGTTGCGATGACGTCCGGGGTGAACGGCAGGTCCTGGGCAGCAAACCAGCTTCCGGTGCGACCCATTCCCGCCACGATCTCGTCGAAGCAGATGAGAAAGCCGTGACGTTCGCGTCGCGCTGCGAGGCCCTCCCAGAACCGGTCCGGCGGCTTGAACCCGGGCAGTGCCGCACCGCTGATCGGCTCGCAGAAGAAGGCGGAGATCGTGCCCGGCCCGGCTTCCTCGATGACGCGGTCCAGTGCCTCGAGGGTCGCCTCACCCGTCGGATCGAGGCGCGCCGTGGCGGGCGGAATGTGCAGGAACGACGGCATGTACGGGTCGAGCGGGCCCTTCAGGCCCGGGCGGCCGGTGAGCGCGAGGGTTCCAATCGTCGGCCCGTGGTAGGCCTGGGCGGGGGAGATCACCCGCCAGCGCTCGGGCTCTCCCCGCTCGACGTGGTAGGCGCGCGCCAGCTTGACGGCGGTCTCGTTTGCCTCGGCGCCTCCGGTGACGAAATGCACCCGGGTGAACTCTTCCGGGGCGACAGCCACGAGCTCGGCCGCGAGCGCCTCCTGAGCCGGATTCGTGAGCCCCTCGTTGTGGAGGTAGGAGACCTCGAGCGCCTGCTTCCGCGCCGCCGCGACGAGGTCGCTCCGCCCGTAACCGAGGGTCGCGGCCATCGAGCCGCCGCTCATGGCGTCCAGATACCGCTTGCCGCCCGAGTCCTCGAGCCACACGCCTTCGCCTCGCACCGCTACGGGGTAGCGACGGTCAAGCTCAGGGGGAAAGAGCCGCGTTTCGCTGCTCAGCACACCGTTTTCGGGCATCTCAGGCGGAATCTATCCTCGAGGGCTCGGAGTGTCGAGCGGTGATAGGCTCGCCGAGATGGCCGTGAGCGCAGAAATCATGCAGGTTTTGGAGCCCGCCACCGAGCAAGTGCTCGCCGAACTTCCGCGGGCGGACGTCGAGGAGGTCGACGAGGCGATCGCGCGCGCGAAGGCCGCGTTCCCCGCTTGGCGCGACGTCGCTCCAGGCGACCGCGCGAAGCTCCTGCGGCGTCTCGCGCGGGTGCTCGAGGAGAACGTCGAGGAACTCGCCCAGCTCGAGGCCCGCAACGTCGGGAAGCCGATTTCCGACGCGCGCGGCGAGGTCGGGAGCGTCGTCGACGTCTTCGACTATTATGCTGGCGCCCCCGAGCGTCTGCTCGGCTCTCAGATCCCGGTCGCGCGCGGGATCGACCTCACTTTCCGCGAGCCGCTCGGCGTCGTGGGGCTGATCACGCCCTGGAACTTCCCGCTGCCGATCGCGTGCTGGAAGGTGGGTCCCGCGCTCGCGGCCGGCAACACGATCGTCTTGAAGCCCGCCGAGTTGACCCCGCTCACCGCGATCGAGCTCGGCAAGGTCGCGCTCGAGGCCGGGATCCCGGAGGGCGTCCTGAACGTCGTCAACGGCCCCGGCCGTGTCGTCGGGGAGCGCATCGTCGAGCATCCGGACGTCGCCAAGGTTGCCTTTACCGGGTCGACCTCGGTCGGCCGCCGCGTCGGCGAGCTCGCCTCCCAGTCGATCAAGCGCGTCACGCTCGAGCTCGGCGGCAAGTCGGCCAACATCGTCTTTGCGGACGCCGACCTCGAGCAGGCCGCCGCCTCGGCCCCGCTCGCCGTCTTCGGCAACGCCGGCCAGGACTGCTGCGCCCGCTCGCGCATCCTCGTCGAGCGCTCGGCCGTCGAGCCGTTCCTCGAAGCGCTCGAGCGCGAAGTCATGGCGCTCCGCGTCGGGGACCCGCTCGACGAGGCGACGCAGATGGGCCCGCTCATCTCCTCCGACCAGCGCGAGAAGGTCGCCTCCTACGTGGACGACGATGCGCCGGTCGCCTTCCGCGGCTTTGCGCCCGACGGACCCGGCTATTGGTTCCCGGCGACGGTCCTCTCGCCGGTCTCGAACGACGACCGCGCCGCCCGCGAGGAGATCTTCGGCCCGGTCGCGGCGGTCATCCCGTTCGACGAAGAGGCCGAGGCGCTCAGGATCGCCAACGACACGATCTACGGGCTCTCCGGCTCGATCTGGACGCGCGACGGTGCGCGAGCGCTTCGCGTCGCCCGTGCGCTCGAGACCGGCACGATCTCGATCAACTCGAACACCTCGGTGCGCGTGACCACCCCCTTCGGCGGCTTCAAGCAGTCGGGCATCGGGCGTGAGCTCGGCCCGTTCGCGCTCGACCACTACACCGAGCTCAAGAACGTCTTCATCGCGACGGGCTGACCCCGCCCGCCGTTAGCGCTTCGACGCGGCGGATCACCTCGAGGCAGAAGCTGGGTAGCTGTCCCCGGTCGTCGACGAATTGCGACGGCTTGATACAGAACGTCGTGTAGCCCTCGGCGAGCTGTTGTGGGATGCCGGCGAGGGCCTCGCCGAGATCGGCCACGCGATCGGGTCCGGGAAACGAGACCCGCGTACTGCCCACAA
>DATAOV010000085.1:0-43531 GCA_036265535.1 Gaiellaceae bacterium
CAAGGGGGCTCGTGCGAGACGGTGAGCTCGTCGTCGTCCATGTCGAGGGCACGCGCCAGCGCTTCGGCCACCCGGGGCCGCTGCATCCGGGCGGCCTGATGGTCGCGATTCAGGAGGGGGTGCCGGTGATCCCGTTGGGGCTCGATACCTTCGGCTGGTCGCCGACGAACCGGCGCAAGTGCGCGGTCGTCTGGGGCGAGCCGATGCGCGTCGACGACCTGCCGCGCAACCGCAAGGGCTACGCGGAGGGCGGGAAGCGGGTCGGCGCCGAGATCGTCCGCCTGTGGCGCCTGGCGGCGGAGGCCTCGGCGGCAGGGCTTCCCGAAGAGCTTCCCGACGGCGCCCGGCGCAGCGGGATCAACCCGAAGCTCATGCAACACTGAGTTCATGGCCAGCTCGACCACGCGGAACCTCGGCCGGATGTCGGAGATCGCCCAGGTCGCGGTCAAGCACGGCTTCGGCTACTTCTTCGAGACGCACAAGCTGACCGACTTGCTCCCGGGGAAGCAGCGGGTCCCCGCCGAGGTGGTCTCGCCCTCGCAGCGCGGCCAGCACCTGCGGGAGATGCTCGACGAGCTCGGCCCAACCTTCGTGAAGTTCGGCCAGCTGCTTTCCACGAGGCCCGACATCGTTCCCCCCGACATCGTGCTCGAGCTCCAGAAGCTCCAGGACGACGTGCGTCCGTTCCCGTACGAGGACGTCGAGCGCGTGATCAGCGAGGAGCTCGGGCTCTCGGTCGAGCAGCTCTTCACCGAGTTCGAGCCGACGCCGGTCGCGGCCGCCTCGATCGGGCAGGTGCACCGCGCGACACTCCCGAACGGCAGGCGGGTAGCCGTCAAGGTTCAGCGGCCGAACGCGCCGCGGCAGGTCGAGGCCGACCTTGCGCTCATGTACCAGGCGGCGAAGCTCGCGCGGGAGCGGGTCCGTGCCCTCGACTTCATCGACGCGCGACAGCTGGTCGACGAGTTCGCGCGCTCGATCCGGCAGGAGCTCGACTACCGGCTGGAGGCCCGCAACGCCGAGGCCTTCCATCACCGCTTCGTCGGACATCCCCACGTACGCATTCCGCGCGTCTTCTGGAGCTATACGCGTACGCGGGTACTCACGCTCGAGCTGCTGGAGGGCATGCAGCTCGCCGACCTGCCGCTCGACGCCTGGGAGATGGAGGAGCGCCGGCGCCTCGCCTACCTGATCACCGAGACCTGGATGACGATGATCTTCCGGCACGGGTTCTTCCACGGCGACCCGCACCCGGCGAACATCTTCGTCCTCGGCGAGGGCGACCAGATCGGGATCGTCGACTTCGGCCAGGTCGGGAAGCTGACCGACGAGGACATGTCCAAGCTGACCCGGCTCTTCATCGACGCCGCGAACGAGCAGATCGAGCAGCTCCCACGCCGGCTCGGCGAGCTCGGGGTCCGCTATCCGAAGGAGCGCGAGGAGGAGTTCATCGCCGAGCTGCGGGAGCTCTACTACCGCTACTACGGCGTGAGCCTCTCCGAGATCGACCCGCTCCAGGTGATCCGCGAGGCTTTCCAGCTGATCTACCGGCTCAACCTGCGCCTGCCCACCCGCTTCGTCCTGCTCGACAAGGCGATCGCGACCCTGGGCGCGGTCGGGATAGAGCTCTACCCGGACTTCAACGTCTTCGAGGTCGCGAAGCCGTACGCGCGCGGGCTGATGCTGGAGCGCTACACGCCCAGGCGCGTCCTGACGCGAGCGCGCAAGGAGGGCATCGAGTTGGCCCGGGTCGTGCGCGACATGCCGTACCAGGTGCACGACTTTCTCGAGGAGGCCCGCGACGGCCAGCTCGAGGTGGGCTTCGTGCACAAGGGCCTCGACGAGTTCATGCGCAAGCTCGACGTCGCGTTCAACCGGCTCGTGATCGCACTCGTGGTTGTGGGCGGCCTGATCGGCTCGAGCCTGATCGGGATCTTCTCGACCGAGGGCCCGCAGATCGCGGGCGTGAACTTCCTGTCGTTCATCGGCTTCGTGCTCTCGGTCGTGCTCGGGCTGTGGCTGCTCTGGGGCGTCTTACGCTCCGGGCGGCTGTAGAAACCTCGGCGCAGTTCCGCGCGAAAGGACATCTGGCGGAGCCGTCCGGCCGGCGGTAGCTTCGACTGCATGTCGCAGGCGCTGCTCCTCGCCGAAGCCGAGCCCGGAACGCGGGAGTTTCTCGAGCGGCACCTCGTCAGCGACGGCTTCTCGGTGGTCGGGGTGGGGCAGGGACGCGAGGCGCTCGAGCTGGCCGAGCGCGAGCGGCCCGACCTCGTGCTTGTCGGCGGTCTCCCCGACGCGCCGGCGCTCGAGGTTTGCCGAGTGCTGCGGGAGGGAGAGCCCGGGCGGTCCTGGGACCGCGACGTGCCGGTGATCGTGCTCGGCGAGGCGCGGGCCGATGCGGTCGACCGCGTACACGCCTTCGCCCGCGGGTGCGACGACTTCGTGCCGCGGCCCTTTCACTACGAGGAGCTCGTCGCGCGGATTCACGCCGTGCTGCGGCGGACGCGGCCGGGTGAACGCGAGCGCCTCGCCGCGGGGCCTCTGGCCGTCGATCGCGCGACAAGGCGGGTGACGGTGCGCGGCTGCCCGGTCTCGCTCGCCGCGAAGGAGTACGAGCTGCTGGTCAAGCTCGTGAGCGAGCCTGTGCGGGTCTTCACGAAGGAGGAGTTGCTGCGAGAGGTCTGGGGTTTTCGCTCTCTCGGCCGGACCCGGACCCTGGACTCGCACGCTTCCCGGCTGCGGCGAAAGCTGGCTCAGGCCGGAGCCGCCGAATGCGTTCTCAACGTCTGGGGCGTGGGCTACCGGCTCCTCGCCGACCACGAGGAGGCCCGCTTGAGCGCCTGATCATGCTTGACTCGGGGCGTGGCGCGAACGGTGACGCAGGAGGAGGCGCGGCGCATCGCGGTTCGCGCGCAGCTCCTCGACGGCTCGGCGAGGGGTGTGCTCGACACCGTGCGCCGACTCGGCTTCCTGCAGCTCGACCCGATCTCGCCCGTCGCCACGCCCCAGCATCTCGTTCTGTGGAGTCGAATCGGATCGTTCGACACGCGCCGCCTGGAACGCCTGCTCTGGCGCGACCGGAAGCTCTTCGAATGGAACGCGTTCGTCTGGCCGATCGAGTCGCTGCCGCTGGTCCGGGCTCGCATGCGTCGCAGCCGGCGCGCGACCGGCCACAGCTGGGAGCGCCGCGGCCAGCAGTTCCTGAAGGAGAACGCGGCCTACCGGCGCTACGTCATGCGCGAGCTCGACCGGCGCGGTCCGCTGTTGGCGCGCGAGCTCGAGGATCCGGTGGGCAGGGACGACGGGCACCGCTGGTGGGGAACGCGCCGCACGGGCCTGATGCTGGAGATCCTCAGCGTCCGCGGCGACGTGGCGGTCGTCGGTCGCCGGGGAAAGCAGCGCCTCTGGGACCTCGGCGAGCGCTGGTACCCCGAGACCGAGACGGTGCCGCTGCGGGAGGCAGAGCGGCGATTTTCCGAGCAGCGCTTCCGTTCGCTCGGCGTCCGACTCGAGAAGGGCGAGTGGGTCGCGCATTCCGAGGTGAGCGACGAGCCCGTGCCCGACCGGGTCACGGTGTTGTCGCCGTTCGACCGGCTCCTGCACGACCGAGACCGAACGGAGGCCTTGTTCGGCTTCCGCTACCGGCTCGAGATGTACGTGCCTCCCGCGAAGCGCGAGTACGGCTACTACGTCCTGCCGATCCTCGAGGGGGATCGTCTCGTGGGGCGGGTCGAGCCGCGGTTCGACCGCAAGACGGGAGAGCTCGAGGTGCTCGGCGCCTGGGGCGACACCTCGCGGCTCGCCGAGGTGCTCGAACCGCTCGCCGAGTTCCTCCGTCGCAGAGGCTGAGCGGCTAGGCTCGCGCGGTGGACGACGACGCGGTCCGCCTCACGAAGGTACCCGGCGAGCCCGAGGCGGAGCTGCTCTGCAACTTCCTCCGGAGCAACGGACTCGAGTGCGGGTATCGCCCGACCGAGGAGGCGGACTCGGCGTTCGAGGGCTTCGGGGGGCTAGGGGGGATGTACGAGGTGCTCGTGCACGAGAAGGACCTCGAGCGCGCGCTCGAGTTGCTCCCGGAGCACGAAGCCTGAGCCGCTACTTGAAGATGTTCAGCAGCGCCTGAAACACGCTCACGGTCGGCGGGTTCTGGTTGCGGGCCCGCACGACGCTGAACCCCTGGCAGAAGTTGAAGTCGTTCACCGGCGTCTGGGCGCCGAAGAGCGCGGTGTGGCCCTCGCTCACGAAGCGCCCGTCGAGCGCGGTCCAGGTTCCCTGGAAGGCGTCGGCGGTTACGGCAGAGGTGCACGCCCCATAGGCCAGACCGGCGACGGCGAGCGTCTGGTTGTCCTTGACCTGCTTCTGCAGCTTCTTGACCTGCTTCTTCAGCGACGTGATCTGCGCCTGCAGGGAGCGAAGCGTCGGCCCTGCCGCCGTGGCCGGTGCGGCGGCCACGAGGACGAGGGCCACGAGCGCCGCGAGTGCGAGCCTCTTCATTGTCTGCCTCCTCGGATGGGTGGGCGCCCGTCATAGCGCCCGCCCGCTCAGGAGTCAAGCGGGCGGAGGGCGCCTTCCAGCTCGAGCAGCGTTCGCTTGCGGTCGAGGCCGCCGCCGTACCCGACCAGGGATCCCGTCGAGCCGACCACGCGGTGACACGGGAGCACGATCGGCACCGGATTGCGGTTCATCACCGTTCCAACCGCGCGCGCTGCTCGGGGGCGGCCTGCCCTCGCGGCGAGCGTGCCGTAGGTGGTCAGCTCGCCGTACGGAACCCGGGCGAGCTCGTGGAGAACCGTCCGGCCGAACTCGCGCGCCGGGCGAAGGTCGATCGCCAGGTCGAAGTCGCGGCGCTTGCCGGCGAAGTACTCGTCGAGCTGGCGGCGGGCCTCGTCCGTGGGCTTCGGCGAGCGCAGGACGCGCGCGCCGAAATTGCGGGCGAGCTGTTCCTCTTCGCGTTCCAGGTCCGGGTCATAGGAGATCTCGCAGAGGCCATGGTCGGTGACGGCCACGAGCAGCCGGCCGAGCGGAGTGTCGACCAGGTCGTAGGCGACATCGAGCAGGCCCTGGCTTGCCGCGGCGTCGCGGAAGCGGCGATCGAGGTCGGATGAAACGGTCACTGCTGTTCCTTTCTGCGTAGCCGGCGGACGCCGGAGGAGGTCGCCTGGCGGGCCGCCTCGCTCGATGAGCCGAGGGCTGCGCCGATGTCGTCGTAGCTGAGGTCGTAGCCGTAGCGAAGGAAGACGGCGGCACGCTCCTTCTGCGGCAGCTGGGCGGTGAGACGCTTCAGCTCCTCGTAGGGAAGTGGCTCGTCGACCGACCCGAGGTCGGGCACGTCCGCCGAGGTGACGCGCTCGCGCCGGAGAGCGTCGAGCGCCACGTTTCGCGCGATCGTGAGCGCCCACGCGCGGAGGTGGCGACCGTGCTCCAACATCGGGTAGGCACGCAGCGCCCGCAGGAAGGTCTCCTGGAACGCGTCGTCGGCCGCGTCCCGCCCGAGCATTCGCCGGAGCTGGGCCAGAACGGCGCTCTGCTGCTCCTCGTAGAACCGTTCGAACGGCGGTACGCGCATCGCCTCCATCATCCCTTGAAACGCGGCCGGTCGAGCGAGTGTGAGATGTGGGTCAGAGGGGTTGCTAAGTGGGGCTCTGTGGTTTAAAGTGGGGCGAAGTGGAAGATGCTTCTAGGTGAGTTCGAGCATACGATCGATGACAAGAACCGCCTCACGCTACCGGCCAAGTTTCGCCAAGCGCTTTCCGGCGGCCTCGTCATCACGCGCGGTATGGACGGGTGTCTCTACTGCTTTCCGCACGCGGAGTGGGAGCGGATGGTCCAGGGGCGGCTCGCTGGGCTCGACCCACTCAGCAAGGAGGGCCGCCTGATGCACCGGTATTTCTTCGCCGGCGCCTCCGAGGCGGAGCCCGACAAACAGGGCCGGGTGATGGTTCCCGCGGCACTGAGCAAGACCGCGGGCATCGGCCGCGAGGTCGTGATCGCCGGGGTCGGGGATCATCTCGAGATCTGGGATCGAGCGGCCTGGGCCGACCACGTCAGGGAGTTCGAAGGGAGTGCGGAGGATGTTGCCGAACGTCTCGCGACCCAACGCGACTGACCACGTCCCCGTCCTTGCCGACGAGGTTCGTGAAGCCCTCGCCGTCGAGCCGGGGGAGACCGTCGTCGACGCGACCTTCGGAGCCGGCGGGCACGCGGGGCTGCTCGCCGCCGAACTCGGGGGCCGTGGCAAGCTGATCGCGATCGACCGCGACCCCGCGGTGCGCCCGTACTTCGACCGCCTGCGGAAGCGCACGGGCGTCCAGGGGCGTTTCCTGCGGGGCGAATTCTCGCTCGTCCTCGAGCAGCTTGCCTCCAACGGCGTTCGCGCCGACGCGATCCTCTTCGACCTCGGCGTCTCGAGCATGCAGATCGACCGCCCTGAGCGAGGCTTCTCGTACGCGACCGACGCACCCCTCGACATGCGGATGGATCCCGCGTCTGAGCTCTCGGCGCGCGAGCTCGTCAACACGGAGAGCGAGCGCGAGTTGACGCGAATCTTCAAGGACTACGGCGAAGAGCGCTACGCGCGGCAGATCGCGCGCGCGATGGGGCGCCGTCGCCGCGAGCGGCCGTTCGAGCGGACCGGTGAGCTGGTCGAGACGATCAAGTCGGCGATCCCGGCACCTGCGCGCTTCGGCGAAGGGCACCCAGCCAAGCGCGTCTTCCAGGCACTGCGAATCGCCGTCAACGACGAGCTCGGCTCGATCGAGGCGGCGCTGCCGACTGCGCTCGAGATGCTGCGCCCGGGTGGTCGCCTCGCCGTCGTCAGCTTCCACTCGCTCGAGGACCGGATCGTCAAGCGCTTCCTGCGCGCCGAGGAGAAGGGCTGCACGTGCCCGCCGGACTTCCCTATCTGCGTTTGCGGTCACGAGCCGTCGCTGCGGGCGCTCTCGCGCCGGCCGATCAAGCCCTCGCCGCAGGAGCTCGCCGCCAACCCACGCGCGGCCTCTGCCCGCCTGCGCGCCGCCGCGAAGAGCGAGGAGTAGCCGTGGCCTCCTGGAGCGACGCCGCCCCGGCGCTTCCCTCTCCGCAACCGCGTCGGCGGCCCAAGCCAAAGCCCGCGCCGAAGCGGCGCCCGCGTGCCAAGCGCCGGCGTGGGCTCGCTGGTGGCGTCGTCTGGATCATGGTCACGGCGGTCCTGCTGACCGGCGTCGTGGCACTGAACGTGGCCGTTCTCCGACTCAACGTGAGGCTGGACAAGCTCAACGCCGAGCGCACACGTCTTCGCGCTGAGAAGCAGGCGCTCGCCTCACAGCTCTCGATGGCCGCCGCGTCGCCGCATATCCAGTTCCAGGCTCGCCGCGTCGGGCTCGTCGCCGCGGATCCGACCGAGACCACGTACGTTCGCCTGAGGCCCCGCGCGCGTTGAGCGCCCGGGTCGCCAACCGACGCATTCGCCTGCTGCTCGCTGTCTTCGTGCTCGCCTTCGGCGTGGCCTTCCTACGCGCGGCGTGGCTCCAGGGCGTCCGCGCCGCGTCGTTCGGGAGGCTCGCGTCGAGCCAGCACAGCGAGGAGGTGACGATTCCGGCTGCGCGCGGGACGCTCTACGACCGAGGCGGCGTCCAGCTCGCGATCGGAGAACAGGCGACGACGGTCTACGCCGATCCGCGCCGCGTGGCCGATCCCCGCAGCGAGGCCGCGATAGTCGCGAAGTCGCTGCGGCTCGACCCGAACGGGGTCTACGCCACGCTCACGGACCGCAGCCGCGGGTTCGCCTACGTGGCGCGGAAGGCAGATCCCACGCTCGCGGCGAGACTCGCACGGAAGGGCCTGCCCGGCCTTGGTTTCTATCCCGAGGAACGGCGCTTCTACCCACAGTTCAACCTGGCGTCGCAAGTGCTCGGCTACGCGGGAGTGGACAACCATGGCCTGGCAGGCCTCGAGCTCTCTCTCGACACGCAGCTGGCCGGTCGCCCGGGTCGCGAGCGGATCGTGAAGGACGCCTCGGGCCAGGCCATCGACACGATCACCTCGAGGGCCGAGCGTGACGGCGACGACGTCTACCTGACCCTCGACCACACGATCCAGGCGAATGCGCAGGCGGTCCTGCGGGACACGGTCCGCAAGTGGCATGCGAAGAGCGCGACCGCGATCGTGCTCGATCCGGCGACAGGCGCCGTGCGAGCGATGGCGGTCGCGCCCGCCTTCGACGCGAACATCTATCCCAAGGTGTGGCGGGTGCTGCAGCGCAATCGCGCGGTGACCGATACCTACGAGCCCGGGTCGACCTTCAAGCTCGTGACGGTGGCCGGAGCGCTGTCGGAGCGGCTCGTCTCGCCGAGAACCAAGTTCACGCTGCCGTACGAGATCCACGTTGCGGACCGCGTCATCCACGACGCCGAACCTCGCGGGACGGAGACGATGAGCGTCGCCCAGATCCTCTCCCACTCCTCCAATGTGGGTGCGATCACGCTCGCGAAGCTGCTCGGTCAGAATCGCCTGGCCCGCTGGATATCCCGCTTCGGCTTCGGCAAGCGGACGGGGATCGACTTTCCCGGCGAGAGCCCGGGGATCATGCTCGCCGAGAAGGATTGGTCGGGGTCGTCGATCGGCAACATCCCGATCGGGCAGGGCATCGCGGTCACGGCGATCCAGATGGCGGCGGCCTACGCGGCGATCGCGAACCGCGGGGTGTGGGTGGAGCCACACCTGGTCGACCACATCGGGGATGGACGCTCGAAGGTTCCGACGCGGCGGCGGATCGTCTCTCGGTGGGTCTCGAGCCAGCTGATGAGCATGCTGAAGAACGTCGTGGCCGAAGGAACGGGCACGCTCGCCGAGGTGCCCGGGTACCAGGTGGCGGGCAAGACGGGAACGGCGGCCAAGCCCGACCCGCAGGGTGGCTACTCGGACACGCGCTACGTGGCGTCGTTCGTCGGTGTCGTGCCCGCGTCGCGGCCACGGCTGGTGATCCTGGTTTCGGTCGACGAGCCTCGCGGCGCGATCTGGGGAGGCGTAGTCGCGGCGCCGGCGTTCTCGCAGATCGCGAAGTTCGACCTCCAGTACCTCGACGGCGGTATCCAGCCGGACGCGCCTGCGACGTCGTCTCCCTGAGTACGGTTCGCCCGGCCTCCTCCCCGAGGCGAGCATATCCCGGGGCGGCGCGCGTGTCTGTGCCGAGAGCGTGACAAAAGCGCTGCAAACACGGCGTTCTGATCCTCACGACCAGCCTCGGCACGGCTGAGGCCCCTGGTAGACTCGCGCCGCGATGGACATCGAGCGCGTCATTGCTGCGCTCGCGCCCGTGGACGTCGTTGGACGCGCTCCAGTCGAGATCGCAGCCCTGGCGTACGACGCCCGCAGCGCGACCGCGGGGTCCCTCTTCTTCTGTGTCCCGGGCACCCGTGTCGACGGCCACGAGTTCGCGGCGGAGGCTGTCGCCAACGGCGCCGTGGCGCTCGTCGTCCAGCGGCAGCTCGGGGTCGACGTTCCGCAAATCGTCGTCGCCGATTCCCGCCGCGCGATGGGAGCCGTGGCCGATGAGTTCTTCGAGCGTCCGACCGAGGAGCTCGAGGTCGCGGGGGTCACCGGCACGAACGGCAAGACGACGACCGCCTTCCTCCTGTACTCCATCCTCGCCGCGGCTGGACGACGGCCCGGTCTGCTCGGGACGATCGAGAGCCGCGTTGGCGGAGAGCGTCGAGGCGCCCTGCGGACGACGCCGGAGGCGATCGACCTGCAGCGGAGCTTCCGCGAGATGCTCGACGGCGGAGATCGAAGCTGCGCGATGGAAGCGACGTCGCACGGCTCCGAGCTGGGTCGGCTCGACCACGTCCATTTCTCGGCGCTCGTCTTCACGAACCTGACCCAAGACCATCTCGACTTCCACGGCACGATCGAGCGCTACTTCGGCGCGAAGCGTCGGCTCTTCACGGAAACGCACGCGCCGGCGGCGGTCAACCTCGGCGATGCGCACGGGCGGCAGCTTGCCGAGGAGCTCGAGGGCCGGCAGCGCTTGCTGACCTTCGGCTTCGCCGAGGGCGCCGAGCTCAAGCCGGAGGGTCTCGACGTCGGCCCGCGCGGAGCACGCTTCACCGCGGCGGGGATCGAGCTCGAAACCCGGCTTCGTGGCCGTTTCAACGTCGAGAACGTGCTCGGCGCCGTCGCTGCGGCGCGCCTGCTCGGTATCCCGGACGAGGCGATCGCTCATGGCGTGAAGGAGCTGCGGGGTGTCCCCGGGCGCTTCGAGGCCGTGGACGAGGGCCAGCCGTTCGCGGTGCTCGTGGACTATGCGCACACGCCGGACTCGCTCGAGAACGTCCTGCGCACGGCCCGCGACCTCGCTCAGAACCGGCTCATCTGCGTGTTCGGCTGCGGAGGCGATCGCGACCGGGGCAAGCGGCCGCTGATGGGCAAGATTGCCTCGGAGCTCGCGGACCTGGCGATCGTGACCTCCGACAACCCGCGCAGCGAGGAGCCGGAGGCGATCATCGGCGAGATCGTGGCCGGCGCGGAGGCAGATGTCGAGGTCGAACCCGACCGGCGTGAAGCGATCGCCCGGGCGATCGAGATCGCGCGCGAGGGAGACGTCGTCGTGATCGCAGGGAAGGGCCACGAGCAAGGACAGCAGTTCGCGGACAGCACCGTGCCGTTCGACGACCGCGACGTCGCCCGGGAGGCGTTGCGGCGCCTCGGAGCGCCCGCGTGATCCCGCTCGGACTCGACGAGGTGGCGTCCGTGGTCGAGGGCGAGCTCGAGCGAGCACTGGACGCCGACGAGATCACCGGCATACAAGTCGACTCGCGCCGCGTCGCGCCGGGAGACCTGTTCGTCGCGGTCGGCCGGGGCGTCCAGTTCCTCGACGACGCTCGCGCGCACGGGGCCGCCGCGACCCTCGTGCCGCGGGAGCCCTTCGCGGCCTTCGCGGCTCTCGGGGCATCTGTGCGCGACCGGTCGAGCGCGCGGGTCGTCGGCATCACCGGCTCGACCGGCAAGACCTCGACCAAAGACATCCTCGCCGCGCTCTGTGCCCCGGTTGCCCGGACGATCGCGGCGGAGGCCAGTTTTAACAACGAGATCGGTGTCCCGCTCACGCTTTGCCGCCTCGAGCCTGACACGGAGGTCTGCATCGTCGAGCTGGCGATGCGCGGCTTCGGCCAGATCGCCGAGCTTTGCGCGGTCGCGCGGCCGGATGTGGGGGTCGTCACCAACGTGGGCCCGGTTCACCTGGAGCTGGTCGGGTCGCTCGAAGGCGTGCTGCGTGCGAAGAGCGAGCTCGTGGCCGCACTGCCGCCGGGCGGCACGGCGATCGTGCCGGAGGACTTCCCGCTCGAACGCGAGGACATCGAAGTCATTCGGCTCGGAGAACCAGACGCGGTTCCAGACGACGGGCGCACCATCGTCGAGGGTGTGAGCTTCAACTTCACGGCTCGCCACCAGACGGCAAACGCGGCTGCGGCCCTCGCGGCGCTCGACGCGCTGCGACTCCCGCGCCCGCAGCGGGCCGAGGTCGATTTCTCGCGCTGGCGTGACGAGGAGTTCCCGCTCGCGGGCGGCGGGCTCCTGATCAACGACGCCTACAACGCCAACCCGATCTCGATGCGGGCGGCGCTGGCGCACCTGGCGGAAACGGCCGGTGACCGCCGCCGGGTGGCCGTGCTCGGCGACATGGCCGAGCTCGGACCGGGGGCATCTGCGTTCCACGAGGAGATCGGTGCCGAGGCCGAGCGCCGGGGCGTGACGGCTCTCGTGGCGGTGGGAGAGCTCGCGCGCGGCTACCTCGTCGGCGGGAGCGGGATCCCGACCACCCGCTGGGCGCCCGACGCCGAGAGCGCCGTGTCTGCGGTCGAAGAAGCCGTCCGGCCGGGCGACTGCGTCCTCGTCAAGGCGTCTCGCGCAGTCGGGCTCGAACGGGTTGCCGAGGCGCTCGCGGCGGTGAGCGCTTGAGCCGGGTGTTGATCGCAGGGGTCGTCGCCCTGCTGATCTCGATCCTGGTCGGCCCGAAGTTCATCGAGTTCCTGCGCCGCAACGAGTTCGGCCAGCACATCAGGGAAGAAGGACCCGAGCACCACTTCGCCAAGCAGGGCACGCCGGTGATGGGCGGGCTGCTGATGCTGCTCGCGGCTTCGATCGCCTTCCTCGCGTTCAGCACCTACACAGTTCCGGCGCTGACGGTGCTCTTCGTCACCCTCGGGTGCGGCGCGATCGGCTTTCTCGACGACTTCATCAAGGTCACCCACCGTCGCTCGCTCGGCCTCAACGGCCGCTGGAAGCTGTTGCTGCTGGGCCTCATCACCGTCGGCGTGGGCATCGCGGCCGAGCACCAGCACCTGCCCACGAACGTGTACGTGCCGGGCATCGGCCACATCGAGCTCTCCTACGCGTGGTACGGCCTCCTCTTTCTCGTGATCGCCGGCGCTGCGAACGGCGTCAATCTGACCGACGGCCTCGACGGGCTCGCCGCGGGCACCGGGGTGATCGCGCTCTTCACGTTCGCGGCGATGATCGTGATCTCGTGGATCCGCTCGGGCTCGCCGGGCCACAGGTTCGACACGAAGCTCGACCTCGCAATCATCGCGGCGGCCCTGATCGGAGGAGGGATCGGCTTCCTTTGGTACAACGCGTTTCCTGCCGAGGTGTTCATGGGCGACACCGGCTCGATGGCGATCGGCGGCGCGCTCGCCTCGTTCGCGATCTTCACGAAGACGATCTTCCTGCTGCTCCTGATCGGCGGCATCTTCGCGCTCGAGGCGCTCTCCGTGATCATCCAGGTCTTCACCTTCAAGTACCTCAACCGGCGCGTGTTCCTGATGACCCCGATCCACCACCACTTCGAGATGAAGGCGTGGTCGGAGACGAAGATCATGGTCCGCTTCTGGATCGTGACCGGGATCCTGTGCGCGATCGGCTTCGCGCTGTACTACCGCTACTTCACCGGGTTCCGCTGAGCGAGCTGCCGCAGCGGGTGCTCGTGCTCGGGCTCGCGCGGTCGGGGAAGGCGGCCTCGGCGGCGCTCGGGCGGCGCGGGGTGGAGGTGGTCGGCGTCGACCGCGAGCTCGGGAACGAGGACGACCTCACGCTGCTCGACGGGGTCGAACTGCTCGTGAAGAGCCCGGGTGTACCGCGGGGGTCGCCCCTCGTCGCAGAGGCCGAGCGGCGTGGGCTGCCGATCTGGAGCGAGGTCGAGCTCGGCTACCGGCTGTTACAGCCGCGGCTCGTAGGGGTGACCGGCACCAACGGGAAAACCACGACCGTCGAGTTGCTGGGCGCGATCACCGGTGCGCCCGTAGCCGGGAACGTCGGCCGCGCGCTGACCGAGCTGGACGGGCGGGTCGCGACCGGGTCGCTCGTCGTGTGCGAGCTCTCGAGCTTCCAGCTCGAGGACGTCCACGAGCTCGCGTGTGAGGTCGCGGTCTTGCTGAACCTCGAGGCGGACCACCTCGACCGCTACGACTCGTTCGAGGCCTACCGCAACGCGAAGCTCCGGATCTTCGAGCGGGCGCGAGCCAAGGTCGTCCCGCGCGGCCTCGGCCTCGAGGGAACCGAGTTCGCCGCCGATGACCCGCTTCCCGCCGAGCCGCGAATCCGGGGTGCCCACAACCGGGAGAACGCCGCCGCCGCGACCGCGGCCGCTCGCCTGCTCGGGATCTCCGACGAAGCGATCGCCGAGGCGTTGCTCACGTTCCCGGGAGTGCCGCACCGCCTGGAGCCGGTGTGCGAGCTGCGGGGTGTCCTCTACGTGAACGACTCGAAGGCGACCAACGTCGCCGCGGCGCTGAAGGCACTTTCCACCTTCGAGCGCGAGCCGGTGCACCTGATTCTCGGCGGCTCCCGGAAGGGCGAGGACTTCGAACCGCTCGCGGCGGCGATCGGGCCGAACGTGAAGAGCGTGCACCTGATCGGGGAGACCGCAGGAGAGCTCGCCGAGGCGATTCCGCAGGCCCAGCGCGACGGCGATCTGGCGGGCGCATTAGGAGCGATCGAGGCCGACCCCGGCGACGTCGTACTCCTGTCGCCAGCCTGCGCGAGCTACGACCAGTTCCGCGACTTCGAGGAGCGGGGCGAGGAGTTCAGGAGGCTGGTGCAGAACCTGTCCGGGTGAAGTTCCTCGGTTCTCTCGCGTCTTGCCGGTGGCGGGATCCGGCATCGGGACAGTGCGGTTAGCACGGTCCAATTCGGCATCGCGACGCCGGCGAGGCGACGCGCGGGCGGAACCGGGCTCTGCGCGGCGTGAGCCGGCGCCGGCCACAGGGCCGAGGCATGGGCAGCTCGAATCGAGTGTCCTGATTCTCGTGACCCTCGGCCTCGTCGCCTTCGGTCTCGTGATGGTCTACAGCGCCACCTCGGCTTCGGCCGCGCTGGCCAACGGCGACCCTGCCTACTACCTCAAGCGCCAGGCGATCTACGCCGTGCTGGGGATCGCGCTGATGGTGGTCACGTCGCGTCTCGACTTCCGAATCCTGCGCCGGCTCGCTCCCGTCCTCGTGGTTACGAGCATCGGGCTGCTTCTCGCGGTGCTCGTGATCGGGCAGTCGGTGAACGGCGCTCGCCGCTGGCTGACCTTCGGCCCCGCCGTGTTCCAACCGTCGGAGCTCGCGAAGCTCGCGCTTGCGATCTGGGCGGCGTCCTACCTCGCTCGCCGGCGACCTCCGCAGAGCCTGGCCGAGCTCTGGCGCCCGATTGGCCTGCTGACCGTGGTCTTCTGCGGTCTGCTGCTCGTGGAACCGGACCTGGGCACCGCGATCGCGATCGTGGCGATGCTGGCCGCGATGCTGCTCGTCGCGGGCACGCCCGGGCGGACGCTCGGGGGCGGGCTCGGGATCGCGACCGCTCTCGGCCTCCTCGCGATCTGGTTCGAGCCCTACCGACGCGCCCGCATCTTCAGCTTCCTCAACCCGTGGCAGGACGCGCAGGGAGCGGGTTTCCAGACCGTTCAGGCGATGATCGGCCTCGGCTCCGGCGGCATCTTCGGCGTCGGTCTCGGGCAGAGCGTCCAGAAGGCCAACTACCTGCCCGAGGCTCACACAGACATGATCTTCGCGATCATCGGCGAAGAGCTCGGGCTCGTCGGCGCGGCCGCGGTGATCTTCGCCTACTGCACGTTCGCCTACGTCGGCCTGAAGATCGCGCTCGGGTGCAAGGACCCGTTCGGCAAGCGCCTGGCGGCGGGGTTGACCGTGCTCGTCGCCGGCCAGGCCGCGATCAACCTCGCCGCCGTGATGGGCCTCGCGCCGCTGACCGGGATCCCGCTCCCGTTCGTCTCCTACGGCGGATCGAGCCTGGTCGTAGCGCTCGCGTCGGTGGGCATCCTCCTTAACATCGCGGGCGATGCCGGAGCCAAGAGAGCCAGCGTTCCTGATCGCGACCGGGGGGACGGCGGGACACGTGCTGCCGGCTCTCGCAGTCGCCGAGGCGCTACGCGGCCGCGGAGCACGCGTGACGTTCGCCGGGTCGCCGGCTCGCGCCGAGGCGCGGCTCGTCCCTGAGGCCGGCTTCGAGCTCGACACCTTTCGCGTGAGCGGGCTGCCGCGGAGGCCCGGGCTCGCGCAGGCGCACGCGGTCCTGCATTCGCTCGCCGCTCCGGCTGCCTGCGAGCGGATCCTGGCGCGGCGACGGCCCGATGTCGTCCTGGGCGGCGGAGGGTACGTGAGCGGCCCGATGATGCTCGCGGCGGCACGGCGACGGATACCCGCCGCCCTGATGGAGGCCGACGCGCATCTCGGCCTCGCCAATCGCCTGGCGGTGCCGTTTGCGCGGCGGGTATTTCTCTCCTTCCCGATCCCCGGACGCGAGCCGCCGAAATACCGGGTGACCGGCCGACCGATCCCGGACCGCTCGAACCCGCTGCCGCAGGACGAGGCTCGCCGCCGGTTCGAGCTGCCCGACGAAGGAACGGTGCTGCTCGTGGCAGGGGGCAGCCTTGGCGCCCGCGCGCTGAACGACCTCGCGATCGAGAGCTTCGGCGCCGCAGGCCCGGCGGTCCTGCACCTCAGCGGCGAGAACGAGTACGAGCGTCTTCGCGGGCGTGTCGTGCGTCCGGACTACCGGCTGCTCCCGTTCACCGACGCTTACGGCGCCGCGCTCGGCGCGGCCGATCTCGTGCTCTCACGTGCGGGAGGCGGCGTCTGGGAGCTGGCGGCGGCAGGAAAACCGGCGATCCTCGTTCCCTACCCACTCGCCACCGCCGACCACCAGACCAAGAACGCGCGGTACTTCCAGACCGCCGGTGGCGCCATTCTCGTACCGGAGGGCGAGCTCGGGCGCGTGCCGGAGATCGTGCGCTCGCTGTTCGGGGATCTTCGTCGGCTCGAGGAGATGAGCTCGGCGATGCTGCGCGTGGCGCGTCCCGAGGCCGCCCAAGAGATCGCCGAGGAGCTGATTGGACTTGCGTCCGCTCGAGGGTAGGCGCTTCTGGTTCGTTGGCATCGGCGGCGCGGGCATGAGCGCGCTCGCTCTCGTTGCGCATGCGTGGGGAGCGGAGGTAGACGGATCCGACCGAGCCCGATCTTCCTACGTCGAGCGGCTCGAGGCGGCCGGGATTCAGGTGGTGATCGGGCACGACGCGGCGAGCGTCCCCGAAGGCGCCGAGGTTGTCGTCTCCAGCGCCGTAGGAGAGGACAACCCCGAGCTAGAAGTCACGCGCGCGCGTGATACCAAGACGCTGAGGCGCGGTGAGCTGCTCGCCGAGTTCGTGGCGATGCGACCATCGATCGTGGTCGCCGGCGCTCACGGCAAGACGACGACCACCGGGATGATCGCCTTCGTCCTCGATCGGCTCGGGCTCGACCCCGCATTCCTGATCGGCGGCGAGATTCCTCAGCTGGACGGGAACGCGCGTGCCGGGGAGGGCTGGCTGGTGGCAGAGGGCGACGAGTCGGACCGTTCCCTCGAGCTACTGCGCCCTCGGATTGCGGTGCTCACCAATGTCGACCTCGACCACCACGCGACGTTCGCCTCGGAGAACGAGGTACGCGAGCTCTTCGACCGGTGGCTTGCCGTAGCGCCGGAGGTCGTACGCGGAGACGGGCTGGAGCCGGTCGACCTCGGGCTCGCGGTTGCCGGTGAGCACAACCGGCGGAACGCCGCCGTCGCGCTGGCCGCGCTCGAGCTCGCGGGAGTCGAACGGCGCGACGCCGAGCGCGTGCTCCCCGAGTTCGCAGGCGTGGGGCGCCGGTTGGAACGGCGTGGGGAGGTGAGAGGGGTCGCCGTGTACGACGACTACGGTCACCATCCCCGTGAGATCGCCGCGACGCTGGCGGCAGCTCGCGTCGTTGCGGGCTCGGGCCGCGTTCTCGTCCTCTTTCAGCCGCACCTCTACTCCCGCACTCGCCATCTCGCCCACGGGCTAGCGCACGCTCTCGCGGCGGCCGACGCGGTCGCGGTCACGAGCGTATATGCGGCACGAGAGGAGCCCGTCGCGGGTGTGGAGGGCAGGCTGGTCGTCGAGGCACTCGCGGCGGAACGGCCAGGCATGCCGCTCGCCTGGACGCCCGAGCTGGAGGATGCGGTCCGGTTCGTCGCGCGGCGAGTGCGTCCGGGCGACCTGGTGCTCACGATCGGCGCCGGCGACATCGAACGGGCGGGGCCGCTGCTTCTCGAGGAGCTCGCATGAACCTCGAGCAGGGCGTCGCCCTCGCACGGTTCACGACGCTCGGCACGGGCGGACCGGCCGCCGCGTTCGCGCGTCCGGAAACCCTCGCGGAGCTTCAGGAGGCACTGGCCTGGGCGGCCGAGCGGGATTCGCCTGTTGCGACGGTCGGGCTCGGCTCGAACCTGCTCGTCTCCGACGAGGGGTTTCCGGGTCTCGTGTTGAAGCTCGGCGGCGAGCTCGCGGAGGCCACGACCGAGGGGGAGCGACTCCTCGCCGGCGGCGGCGCTGCGAACGCGGTCTGCCTGCACCGTGTGCGGGCAGCTGGTCTGGGCGGCTTCGAGTTCGCGTGCGCGATCCCAGGCACGATCGGCGGCGGTGTGTGGATGAACGCCGGAGCATACGGCAGCGACTGGGCCACGATTCTCGACCGCGCACTCGTCGTGGATGCGGAGGGCGCCCGCTGGTCGTCTCCGAAGGAGCTCGGGCTCAGCTACCGGCACTCCGGGCTCCACCACGGGCAGGTCGTCGCGCGAGCGGAGTTCACGCTCTCCCCGCTGCCGGAGGAGCAGATCAAGGCGAACGTCGCGCGCCTCCAAGCCCTGCGCAAGGCCGCCCAACCCACGAACAAGCGCACCTTCGGGAGCGTTTTCAAGAACCCCGAGCACGAGCTAACCACCGGCCGGATGCTCGAGGCCTGCGGACTGAAGGGCCACCGGATCGGCGGAGCGCAGATCTCGCCGCGGCACGCGAACTTCATCGAGAACGCGGACGGAGCACGGTCGGCCGATGCGATTGCGCTCATGGCCGAGGCCCGAAGGCGCGCGCTCGAGCAGTTCGGCGTGGAGCTAGTCCACGAGGTCGAGTTCCTCGGCTCGCTCGAGCTCCCGCCGCTCGAGTAGGAGCGTCGACCGCCGCGGCGAAAGCCGCCTCGTGCCTGAGCGCCGGCCTCAGCGTGCGCGAGCCCGCGCAGCCGTCATCCCGCTTCCCGGGGCGATGGAGCGCGCCCCGATCATGCGCGCTCTTCCGAGCGGGCGCTCGTTGCTGCTCGGTTTCGCGATCGTCGCCGGAGCCGCCGGCCTCTACCTGCTCGCCCGAAGCACGCCGATGTTCTCGCTCGACACCGTCTCGGTCGAGGGCGCGTCGCCGAGCGTCGCCGTGCACGTGCGCTCCGCGCTTCGACCGCTCGAGGGCCGAAGCCTGTTGTCCCTCGATTCGTCGGAGATCGACCGGCGACTCGGCGCGCTTCACGACATTGCGGACTACGCCTACGACCGCGATTTCCCGCACACACTTCGCGTGACCGTCACTCCCGAGCACCCCGTCGCCGTGGCGCGCCGTGGAGCGAGGGCCTGGCTGGTGGCGGCGAGCTCACGGGTGATCTCGCCGTTACCGCTGCACGCCCGTCCCGGTCTTCCGAGGATCTGGCTGGCCCACTCCGGCGACCCGGAGGTCGGCGCGGCGATCACCGACCGCTTCGGGCTCCGAGCCGTGCGGACCCTTGCTCTGGCGCGACTCGCGCACTTCCGCGGCCGCATCCGAATGGTGCGAGCCCGGGAGCACGACCTCACGTTGCTGATGGGTTCCGGGCTCGAGCTCCGTTTGGGCGAGCTCCGAGCGATCCGGCTCAAGCTCGCGATCGCCACTCGCATCGTGCCCGGCATGCTCGCGCACGGCGGTTATGCGTACCTGGATCTCAGCGTTCCCGAGCGTCCTGTGGCGGGCACAAACCCTCAAGTCTCAAGCTGAGAGTAAGAGTTGTGGCGGACAACCGGCGTTGACAGGCGCACCGGCGAGGCGTACCCTGCCGGGCGCAGAAGACGTACTGTCCAGTAAAGCTTGAGGTAGAGACGAGTTGAGTATGAGGGATCAGACGGGGAACTACTTGGCGTTGATCAAGGTCGTGGGCGTCGGCGGCGGCGGCTCGAATGCCGTGAATCGCATGGTGGACGCCGGGCTCTCGGGCGTCGAGTTCATCGCCGTGAACACGGACGCGCAGGCGCTGCTCATGTGCGATGCCGATGTGAAGATGCCGATCGGCTCCGACGTGACGCGAGGTCTGGGGGCGGGCGCGGACCCCAACGTGGGTCAGGCCGCAGCCGAGGAGAGCCGCGACGAGCTGAAGGAGGCGCTGAAGGGCGCCGACATGGTCTTCGTGACGGCCGGCGAGGGCGGGGGCACCGGCACCGGCGCGGCGCCGATCGTGGCGCGGCTGGCACAAGAGCTCGGCGCGCTGACCGTAGGCGTCGTGACGAAGCCGTTCTCGTTCGAGGGTCGCCGTCGGGCGGAGGTGGCGCTGCGCGGCGTCGACGAGCTGCGCGACCAGGTCGACACCCTGATCGTGATCGAGAACGACCGCCTGCTCCAGGTCGTCGAGAAACGCACCTCGATCGTGGATGCCTTCACGATGGCCGATGACGTCCTCCGTCAGGGTGTGCAGGGGATCACCGACCTGATCACGATTCCCGGGCTCGTGAACCTGGACTTCGCCGACGTGCGCACGATCATGAACGAGGCGGGCTCGGCGCTGATGGGAATCGGCGTGGCGGCGGGCGAGAATCGAGCAACCGAGTCGGCGCGCGCGGCGGTCTCGTCACCGCTGCTCGAGTCCTCGATCGAGGGCGCGACCGGCATCCTGCTCAACGTCACGGGCGGCCCGGAGATCGGGCTGTTCGAGGTGAACGAGGCGGCGCAGGTCGTCACGTCCGCCGCCGACCAGAACGCGAACGTCATCTTCGGGGCGGTCATCGACGAGGCGATGGGCGACGAGGTGCGCGTGACCGTGATCGCGACGGGCTTCGGACCGGCGCGGATCCGCCGGCGTCGGCGCGCCGAGGAGCCCGCCGAGGGCGAGGCCGAGGCGCCGCGTGAGGTACCGGCCGAGCGCTTCGAAGTCACGGAGGACGTGCTCGAGGTGCCGTCCTTCCTGCGCGACGGCTAGCTCGCAAGACGAACATGTTTAGCGACCGCTGGCGGCGGTGAGGATTCCGGTGCCCTCTCGGGTCGACCGTAACGGTCGACCTGCGATGACCCGGTCCGGCCGCCCCGGCGTCGGCTTAGCAGCCGAAGCCGGGGCGGCTTCTTTCTTGGCTCCTTTAGCATCAGTGCCCGATGCAGACCCTGCTCCGGACGCCGCTCTACGAGCGCCACGTCGCCCTCGGCGCGCGGCTCGTGCCGTTCGCCGGCTGGGAGATGCCCGTGCAGTACGAAGGGGTGATCCCCGAGCATCGAGCCGTGCGGACGGACGCCGGAGTCTTCGACGTCTCGCACATGGGCGAAATCGAGGTCGAAGGCCCTCGCGCGCGCGAGGTGCTCCAGGCCGCGCTCTCGAACGACCTCGATCGCATCGGCCCGGGCCAGGCCCAGTACACGCTTCTCACCAACGAGCAGGGCGGCATCGTCGACGACCTGATCGTCTACGAGCTCGGCCCGGGGCGCTTCCTTCTGATCGTCAACGCGGCCAACCGCGAGCCGGACTTCAGCTGGCTGCTCGAGCGCGAGCTGCCGGGAGCCGAAGTGCGCGACGTCTCCGACGAGTACGCGCTGCTCGCGGTGCAGGGCCCTCGGGCGCTCGAGCGGCTCGGCTTGCCTTCGGCGCCCGCGTTCACGTTCGCCGACGGCGAGATCGACGGAGTCCGGTGTGTGGTCAACCGAACCGGCTACACCGGCGAGGAGGGCGTCGAGCTCCTCGTCCCCGCCAACGAGGCCGGCGAGCTATGGGATCGCGTCGTCGAACGAGGAGCCAGGCCGTGTGGGCTCGGGGCTCGAGACACCCTTCGGCTCGAGGTGTGCTATCCGCTGCACGGAAACGACATCGGGCCGGACACGGATGCGATCTCCGCAGGGCTCGGCTGGGTCTGCGCGCTCGAGAAGGAGTTCACCGGCGCCGACGAGCTGCGGCGCATCAAGGCGGACGGTCCCGAGCGGAAGCTTGCGGCCTTCGTGATGGACGATCCGGGCATTCCGCGGCAGGGCATGGCGATCGCCGAGGGGGGCGAGGTCACGTCCGGCTCGCACTCGCCGATGCTGGAGCGCGGGATCGGTTTGGGTTACGTGCCGGCCGCAACCGCGGAGCCGGGCTCGGAGCTGACGATCGACGTTCGCGGCCGTCCTCGCCGCGGGCATGTGGTCAAGAAGCCCATCTACTCACGGGAGGAACGCTGAAATGGCTGCCGCCGAGAGCTACCCGGACGACCTCCGTTACCACCCCGAGCACGACTGGGCGCGACTCGAAGGCGACGAGGCGGTCTTCGGGATCACGTGGTTCGCCCAGGATGCTCTCGGTGAGCTCGTCCACTTCGAGGCACCCGAGGAGGGAGCGATCGTGTCCAAGGATCAGTCCTACGCCGAGGTCGAGTCGGTCAAGGCTGTCTCGGACGTGATCGCGCCACTCTCGGGCGAGGTACTGGAGGTCAACAGCGCGGTCACCGACGCACCCGAGACCGTGAACGAGGACCCGTATGGCGCCGGCTGGCTCGTGCGAGTGCGGCTGAGCGACCCGGACGAGGTCGACTCGCTGCTCGACCTGGAGGCGTACAAGCAGCACCTGGTTGACGCGTGAGCTACCTCGCGCTGACCGAAGCCGACCGGGAGGCGATGCTCGAGGAGATCGGGGTCTCGTCGATCGAGGAGCTCTTCGTCGATCTCCCCGCAGGTGTCAGGCTCGATCGAGACCTGGACCTGCGCCCGGCGATGACCGAGCAGGAGTTGACGGCGTACTTCGAGGAGCTCGCCTCGCAGAACGCGCCTGTCGGCGCGGAGTTGTCGTTCCTCGGCGCCGGGATGTACGACCATTACGTCCCGGCGATCGTCGACACCGTCCTGCAGCGCGGTGAGCTGCTGACGGCGTACACGCCGTACCAGCCGGAGCTCAGCCAGGGCGTCCTCCAGGCGATCTTCGAGTACCAGACGGCGATCTGCGAGTTGACCGGGATGGACGTCTCGAACGCGTCGGGCTACGACGGGACGACTGTTGCGGCGGACGCCTGCTTCATCGCGAAGCACGCGACGGGTCGCACGAAGGTCGTGCTCACCGAGGCGACGAACCCACAGGTGCGCCAGGTCGTGAGGACGTACGCACCGGGCTTCGGTCTCGAGGTCGTCGAGGTGCCTCATCGCGACGGTGCAACCGACCCGGACGAGCTGCGCGCCGCCTCGGAGGGCGCGGCCTGCGCCATCTTCCAGCACCCGAACTTCTTCGGCGTCCTCGAGCCCGCGGCCGAGCTGGCCGCCGCGGCTAGCGATGCCGAGGCGCTCGCGGTCGCGCACGTCGACCCGCTCTCGCTCGGCGTGCTCGAAGCGCCCGGCCACTACGGTTGCGCGCTCGCGATCGGAGAGGGGCAGTCGGCGGGAAATGCCCTTTCCTACGGGGGCCCGCACTTCGGGTTCCTGGCGGCCCGCTCGGACTTCATCCGGCGTATGCCGGGCCGAATCGTCGGCGAGACCACAGACGCCGCGGGGAACCGCGGCTATGTCCTCACCCTCCAGACACGCGAGCAGCACATCAGGCGCGAGAAGGCGACCTCGAACATCACCACCAACCAGACACTGCTGGCACTGGGCGGCCTGGTCTATCTCTCGTGGCTCGGGCCTGAGGGTCTCCGCGAAGTGGGGGAGACCTGCATGGCCCTCGCAGAGCACGCCAAGAACCGGCTCGGGCTACCGTTGCTGTTTGCAGATGGGACAACGTTCAAGGAGTTTGCCATCCGCGTCGGACGGCCTGCCGCCGAGGTCGTCCGTGACGCGCGTGAGCGCGGGGTGCACCCGGGCTATGCACTCGGCCGCGACTATCCCGGGATGGACGACGTGCTCCTCGTGGCGTTCACCGAGAAGCGGACGGCCGCCGAGATCGACCGGCTGGCGGAGGTGCTCGCGGAGGTGCAGGCGCTGTGAAGCTGATCTACGAGAAGTCACGGCCCGGACGTCGGGCGGGCCGCCTTCCCGACCACGGCTTGCCCGTCCCGGATGTGCCCGAGGAGCTCCGTCGCTCCAAGGCGCCGCGTCTACCCGAGGTCGCCGAGCCGGACATCGTCCGGCACTTCACCGAGCTCTCGACCCGGAACTACGGCATCGACACCGGCTTCTACCCGCTCGGCTCGTGCACGATGAAGCACAACCCGCGTGTGAACGAGCGCCTGGCGGCGTTGCCCGGGTTCCGCGACCTGCACCCCCACCAGGAGGAAGAGGGCGCGCAGGGTGCCCTGCGCCTGTGCTGGGAGTTGCAAGAAGTCCTCGCCGAGATCAGCGGCCTCGACGCCGTCTCCTTACAGCCGGCGGCCGGGTCGCAGGGCGAGCTCACCGGGCTGATGTTGATGCGCGCCTACTTCGGCGAGCGCGGCGAGGACGAGCAGCGGCGAAAGATCGTCATCCCGGACACCGCGCACGGAACCAATCCGGCCAGTGTCACCATGGCGGGCTACGAGTTGACGCCCGTCAAGACCGACCCTCGCGGCAACATCGACATCGAAGACCTCGAGGGCAAGGTGGACGAGCACACAGCCGGGCTGATGCTGACGAACCCGTCGACGCTCGGGCTCTTCGATGAGAACATCGAAGAGATCGCTCGCACGTTCCGCAGGGCAGGCGCGCTCATGTACTACGACGGCGCCAACCTGAACGCCGTCTGTGGGATCTCTCGGCCGGGCGACATGGGCTTCGACATCGTCCACATCAACCTGCACAAGACCTTCTCGCAACCGCATGGTGGCGGCGGTCCCGGTGGAGGACCGATCGCGGTCGCGAAGCGGCTCGAGCCGTTCCTGCCCGTGCCGGCGATCGTCCGGCGCAACGAGGGGTACGGGTTCGACTACGACCGGCCGCAGACGATCGGAAAGGTGCGCGGCTTTGCCGGCCCGTTCGGCGTGTTCGTCCGCTCGTACGCGTTCATCCTCGCGTACGGCCCGCAGCTCCGGGAGATGTCCGAGGTGGCCGTTCTGAATGCGAACTACCTGCTCGCGCGCCTCCGGGGTGCCTACGAGCTGCCCTTCGACCGGCTCTGCATGCACGAGTTCGTGCTCTCCGCGCGCCCGTTCAAGCGGGAGCGCGGCACCACGGCGCTCGACGTCGCGAAGCGGCTGATGGACTACGGCTTCCACCCGCCGACGGTGTACTTCCCGCTCGTCGTGCCCGAGGCGCTCATGATCGAGCCGACCGAGACCGAGACGAAGGAGACGCTGGACGCCTTCGCCGACGCCATGCTCGCGATCGCCGAGGAGGCGGCCGAGGAGCCCGACGTCCTGAAGGGGGCGCCACACGGCCTCCCGGTCGGCCGCCTCGACGAGGTGAAGGCGGCCAAGCGCGTCGTCGTCCGCTACGGCTTCGAGGAGCATCCGGACCTCTCCGGCCAGCCTGCCGCGGCCGTCGTCCAGGCACCGAAGGGCGTCTGATGATCGACCTTCGCTCCGACACCAAGACGCAGCCATCTCCCGCGATGCGCGCCGCGATCGCGGCTGCGGAGGTGGGCGACGAGCAGAGGCGCGAGGATCCGACGGTCAACGCGCTCGAGCCCCGCGTGGCAGAGCTCCTCGGCCAGGAAGAGGCTGTTTTCGTCCCGACGGCGACGATGGCGAACGAGATCGCGTTGCGGACGCTGGCACCACCCGGGGGCGAGGTGGTCGCCGAGGAGAATGCGCACCTCTTCATCTCGGAGCTGGGCGGCCCGGCCGTGCACGCGGGCCTGATGACGCGCCAGCTCCCATGCCCGAGCGGCCGCTTCACGCCGGAGCAGCTCCGCGCGACGTTCCGTCGGGGTGACACGACGCACACGCCGTCGACGCGCATCGTCTCCGTCGAGAACACCCACAACGCGTCCGGAGGTCGGGTCTGGCCGCTCGAGGAGATCGACGGGATCGTTGCGACGGCCCGCGAGCTCGGCCTGCGCACGCATCTCGACGGCGCCCGGGTCCTCAACGCCGCCGTCGCATCCGGAGTGCCCCCAGCGCGGATCGCCGGCCAGTTCGACACGGCCACGCTCTGTCTTTCGAAGGGCCTCGGCTGTCCCCTAGGGGCGCTGATCGCCGGCTCCGCGGAGCTGATGGCCGAGGCGCGGCGCCTGAAGCACCTCTTCGGCGGTGCGATGCGGCAGGCGGGGATCGTCGCGGCGGCGGGGGTCTACGCACTCGACCACAACGTCGAGCGGTTGGCGGAGGATCACGCCCGGGCGCGGCGCCTCGCAGAGGGCCTTCACGCGGCTGGTTTGCCGATCGACCTCGAACAGGTCGAGACGAACTTCGTCCAGGTCGACGTCGGACCGCTCGGCCTCTCGACGGACGAGGCTCTCGAGCGGCTCTGGCAGCAGGGCATCGGCCTCTCGAAGACGGCGCACGAAACCCGCCTCCGCGCCGTGACGCACCTCGACATCGGCGACGAGGACATCGAGCAGGCGGTCCAGGCGATCCCGCGCGCACTCGGAGCGCTTGCCCGCGCCTGAGCGATTCCGGCGCCTCGTTCTCGAGGCGCAACGAGCGGGGCGCCTACCGAGCCTCGCCGCGGCGGTCTTTCGGGGCGGCGAGCTCGTCTGGAGCGACGCCGTCGGTCTGGCCGACGTCGAGAAGCAGAAGGCGGCGACGCCCGACACCCAGTACGCGGTGGCCTCGATCACGAAGACCTTCACCGCGGCATGCGTCTTCCAGCTCCGAGATGAGGGAAAGCTCGAGCTCGACGAGCCGCTCTCGCGGTACCTTCCGGAGGCCGTCCATGGGTCGCCGACTCTGCGCCGACTGCTCGCGCACGCGTCGGGACTGCAGCGCGAGCCACCCGGCGAGGTGTGGGAGACGCTCGAGTTTCCCGGCGAGGAGGAGCTGCTCCGGCGGCTCGGCGAGGCCGAGCAGGTGCTTGCGCCCGGGGCTGCCTGGCACTACTCGAACCTTGCCTACGCGCTGCTCGGTCACCTCGTCGCCCGGGTCTCGGGGAAGCCGTTCCGCGACTGCGTGCAAGAGCGGCTGCTCGAACCGCTGAACCTTGCGCGGACGACCTGGGGGCCCGCGGAGCCGGCCGCGAAGCCGTACTTCGTCGAGCCTTACTCGGACGCGGTCAGACGCGAGCCGGAGCTCGAGCTCGGCGGCAAGGGCGGCGAATCAGGACTGTCCAGCACGGTCGGAGATCTCGCTCGCTGGGGCGCGTTCCTGGCCGATCCCGACGAAGCGGTGCTTGCGCCCACGAGCGTCGACGAGATGCACGCGCTCCAGATCATGGCGGAGCCCGACTGGACGCTTGGCTGGGGCCTCGGCGTCGCGCTCTGGCGCCGCGGCGAGCGGATCTTCGGCGGTCACACCGGCGGCTTCCCGGGTTTCCTCTCGATGTTCGTGTACTCGCGCCGGGACCGCGTCGGGGCGGTTGTGCTGACAAACTCCGGCAACTGGCCGAAGCTGAGCGAGACCGGCCTGACGCTCGCCGAGGCCGCGCTCGAGGAGCTGGCGCCCGACGTCGAGCCGTGGGCCCCGGAAGAGCCACCGCCCGACGAGGTGGGTCCGCTCCTCGGTCGCTGGTGGTCGGAGCAGGACGAAACGATCTTCTGCTGGCGGCATGGGAAGCTCGAAGCGAGGTTCGCGACGGCTCCACCCGAGCGTGAGCCGTCGGTCTTCGAGCCGGAGGGAGAGGACCGTTTTCGCACCGTCTCCGGCCGCGAGCGCGGCGAGGTTCTTCGGCTCGTACGGGACGAGTCCGGCGCCGTCGTGAAGCTCTACTGGGCGACCTACCCGTTCACGCGGTCGCCCGAGATCTTCGGCCCTCAGGGCCGTAGCCCCTGAGTACGGTTCGCCCGGCCTCCTCCCCGAGGCGAGGGTATCGAGGGCGCGCGCGCGTGTCTGTGACGAGCTGTGTCGAGAGCATGGCTTCGGTTCAGCGGTCACCCGCGACGTAGAACGCCGCCGCCACTCCCACGTAGACGGTCACGAGGAGGAACCCTTCCCAGCGACGCCCTCGGCCGTCGGCGAGCAACATCGCGACGAGTAGGGCCGAGCCGCCCATGGCGGCCAGCTCGATCGGCCTGAAGCTCAGCGGCAGCGCGGGCTTCACGACCCATGAGAACAGCGCCACCACCGGCGTCACCAGCAGCGCGACCTGCGCGCTCGAGGACACTGCGATCTCCGTCGCGAGCGGCAGCTTGCCTCGACTGGCGATCACCACCGCGCCGCCGTGCTCGGCCGCGTTCCCGACGATCGCGACGATCACCGTCGCGATGAAGAACTCCGACAGCCCCGCCGATTTTGCGAACGAATCGAGCGAGTGAACGAGCGTCTCGCTGATCAGCGCCGTCACGACCGTCGTCGCGCCGAGAGCTGTGAGCGCTACCGGGAGCGACCAGCTCTCGCCGGGGGTTTCGCCGCTCTCCGCGTGGAGGCGCTTGTGCCGGCGAAGGCCCACGACCGTCGTTCCCGCGTAGACGAGCAGAAGCACGACCGAGACGGGGATCGACAGGACGGCGAGCGAATGCCGATCCGGATCGCCGTGCCACGCTGGCGCCGACGGGACGAGAAAGAGCAGTACGGCTCCCAGGACGAGCCCGAGCTGGAGCATCATCGAGAACCGGTCGAGGGGACGCCCGTCGCCCCCGTTCCCGCCGAAGATCAACGCGACGCCGAGCACGAGCAGGATGTTCGAGACGATGCTCCCGGCGAGCGACCCGCGCACGACGTTCGGAAGCGACGCGTTGACGGCGAAGAGCGCGATGATCAGCTCGGGCGCGTTGCCGAAGCTGGCGTTCAGGAAGCCTCCGATCCCGGGCCCCGTGTGCTCCCCGGCGTGCTCGGTCGCCTCGCCGATCAACCAGGCGAGCGGCACGAGCGCGGCTGCCGCGAAGATGAACAGGACGGTGTCGTCGGCATGGACGACATACCGCAGGAGAATCGTGATCGGGGCCAGCACAAGCGACGCCCAGAGGAGCTTGCGGCCCACGTCGCTACCCTAGCGAGCCGTGCTCGAGGCCGTCCTCTTCGATTTGGGCGACACGCTGATGCAGTTCGCCTACTCGCCCGAGCTGGTCAGCGCCGGCCACCGAGCCGGGCTCGCAGCCATCGGCCGCGACGGCCTGCCGGGTGACGACGCGCTCACCGAGCACTTCCGCGAGCACTACGAGCCGTTCGTCTGGGTCCCCGGAACGGTGGAGGAGATCGAGTATCCGGGGCTCGTGCGGCGACTGCTCGCCGACTTCGGGGTGACGATCGACGACGATGAGCTGCGGCGCTATCTCGAGGCCGAGCACGCCGCCTGGGATCCCGCCCGAGTGCTCGGAGCGCACACGCACGCGCTGCTCGAGTCGCTTCGCGAGCGCGGACTCAAGCTCGGGCTCGTCTCGAACGCCTTCGACCCCGGCTGGCTCCTGCACCGCGACCTCGAGCAGATGGGGCTCGCGCAGCGACTCGACTTCAGCGTGTTCTCCTCCGAGGTGGGGACGAGGAAGCCGCATGCGGCGATCTTCGAGCGGGCGCTCGAGGTACTCGGGGTCGAGCCCGAGAATGCCCTATTCGTCGGCGACCGGCTCTACGAGGACATTCGCGGCGCCGGCGAGCTCGGAATGACGACCGTCCAGGCGCTCTGGTTCCGGGCCGACGAGCATCCGGACGGCGGCGAGCCGGACCACCAGGCGTTCACGCAGGTCGACGTCCTCAACGTCGCACGGCGTCTCGCTTAGCCGCCAAGACCCTGCTTGTCAAGTCTTGCGGAGCACGGGTATTTGCACCCACAATTCGCCCATGCAGATAGGCGAGCAGGCGGCGGCCCCGCCGAGCGAGCTACCGCTCCGGCCCCAGGACGAGGTCGAATGCCGCCGCTGTGAGGTCCACTGCGACAAGGTCGTGTTCCCGGGTGCGTGCCTCGAGCGCGGCTGTCCGTTCGCCTATTCGCACGAGGAATTCGGTCACACCTACATGGGCTGCCTGATGAAGGTCTTCGACGTCGAGATCGACGTCGACCTCCTGGAGGAGGCGGAGTCCCGGCGCGGCGGCTTCGGGGCCGTCAGGGCGACGGCGCCGGCGCTGCCGATGTGCAGGGTCGAGGTCGAGACCTGCTACGAGGCGCGGACGGGCGAGCTCGGCTGCGTCAATCCCGAGTTCCACGAGCTGCCGGTCGGCGAGCCGTCGTTCCGGATTTTCGCCCAGATCGCTTCGTAGACCTGGCGTAGAGCTCCTTCAGCTTCCGCATCTGCTCCGCATCGGGTCCATGGCCCGCGCCGGGGACCTCGAGCAACGCCGGCAGGCCTTGCAACTTCGGGTGGGCGAGGAAGACGCCGAGCGTCTCCCCGAGAAGGCCGTCGCCGATGTTGTCGTGGCGGTCGCGGTTCGAGCCGAGCGGCGCCTTGGAGTCGTTCACGTGGAGACAGCGCAACCGGTCGAGCCCGATCAGGCGATCGACTTCGGTCACGACGCGATCCATCTCGGCCGGATCCGTGACGTCGTAGCCGGAGACGAACAGGTGGCACGAGTCGAGGCAGACGCCGAGCCGCGGGTGCCCGTCGAGCGCGTCATAGAGCGCCGCGAGCTCCTCGAGGGAGCGGCCGATCGTGTCGCCGGCCCCGGCCGAGTTCTCCATGCAGAGCCAGGTCGTGTCCGAGCAGCGCTCGAGCGCGGACGCAAGCGCGGGGACGACCCGCTCGAGACCCGCATCGAGGCCCGAGCCCAGATGGGAGCCGACATGGAAAACGACCGCGTCCGCCTCGATCGCGCAGCCCACGTCGACCGTGTTCTCGAGCGCCGCAACCGACTTCGAGTAAAGATCGTCATCGGGGCTCGCGAGGTTGATCAGGTAGAGCGCGTGGCAGACGACGCCGCCGATGCCTGCTTCGGCGCGGCGCTCCTTGAACCGCTCGAAGTTGGCCGGATCGTGGTTCGTCGGCCTCCAGGTACGCGGGCTCTGCGTGAAAATCTGGACGGACTCGCCGCCCATCGCCTCGATCCGATCGATGGCGGTATGGATGCCGCCGGAGGAGGAGACATGCGCGCCGAGCTCCACGCGCCTGACGCTAGCGAAGCCAGGCGGCCAGCCGCGCGGCCTCGTCCTCGAGCGCGCGCCGGGCCCCGCGCGGAAGCGGCGCGAACGTCGACGTCGTCAGGCGGGTGTCCTTGAACCGCCACGTCCCGGCAACGACTCCGTCGACGAGGAACGTCTGCTCGACGTCCGCGTTCGACCGCACGACCGCGTCTCGGTACTCCTCCGGCAGGAGCCTCGGGCGGTCGAGCAGCGTATTGTCCCACTTGGGCAGGAAGCGCACCGGCGCCACGGTGTGTCCCGGCGGGATCGGGCCTCTGGCCACGTCGTAGAGCTTGCGTCCCTGCTCGTCGCGGAAGCTGCGCAGTCCGTCCAGCGACTTGGCGAAGTCGCGAACGCGCATGCCGGACCACTTTCCGATCTCACCGCGCGTGGCAGGGCCGAACGCCGCCAGGTAGCGGCGCACCAGCTCGGCCCGAGCCCGTTCGGGATCGATCTCCGGACAGTCGACCGCCACGAACGACGGGCGCTGCGGTCCCTTCCAGAAGCTGCTCTCGGCCGAATGGACGATGCGCCCCTGGAGCCGGAGGGCGTACCAGACCCCGTTCGGGCCTTCGATGCTGAGCCCGTGCTCGCGCTCGAGCCACTCCTGGATCTCGGCGCGCGTCCGGGGCTCGGCAGCGAACCTCCGCAGCGGCTCGATCACGCGCGCGGCGGCCTCCTGCGAGGCGGGCGTGACCCAGCTCGGCGGCGCGACGTCGAGCGCGGCGCCAAAGAGCGCGTAGTCCGGGGCGGACAGCAGGTGGACGGTCCCGCGCATCAGCACGCCCCTCAGCACCGCGCCACGCCGAAGCGCCCGTTCCAGCGTCTCGCGTTGGAAGCCTTCGAGCCGAGACCAGAGCCCGACGTAGGGAGCGGGCGCCCACTGGGCCTGTATGCCGGCGAGCCGCTCGACGGCCCCGGCCACGGGCAGTCGTGCGCGTCGGAGCAGGAGCTGCCTGGCGAGGGTGGCGCGATTCAGCTCCCGTGGCGAGAGGACGCGCTCCATCCGCCAGTACGCTAGCGGCGTGAGCGTCCGCGTCCGCTTCGCACCCAGCCCCACCGGCTACCTGCACGTCGGCGGCGCCCGCACGGCGCTCTTCAACTGGCTGCTGGCGCGCCACGAGGGCGGCCAGTTCCTGCTCCGAATCGAGAACACCGACGTCAGCCGCGAGGTCGCCGAGGCAACCGAGCAGATCCAGGGCACCCTGTTCTGGCTCGGGCTCGACTGGGACGGCGAGGTCACCTTCCAACTCGACCGGATGGAGCACGCGCAGGAGGTCGCCCGAAACCTCGTTGCGGAGGACAAGGCCTACGAGGACGAGGGCGCGATTCGCTTCCGCATGCCCGACGAGGGCCTCACCGCCTGGGAGGACGTCGTGCTCGGCCGGATCGAGTACCCGAACGAGAAGCTCGAGGACGTCGTGCTCGTTCGTTCGGACGGTCGTCCGACCTACAACTTCGTCTCACCGCTGGAGGACGCGCTGGACGGGATCACGCACGTCGTCCGCGGGCAGGACCACGTCTCGAACACGCCCAAGCAGCTACGGATCCTGGAGGCGATCGGCGCAGAGCTGCCCGCCTACGCCCACGTGCCGCTCCTGAACGGGCCCGACGGCCGCAAGCTCTCGAAGCGCCACGGCGCGATCACCGTCGAGGACTTCCGCGCCCAGGGCTACCTGCCGGAGGCGCTCGTCAACTACCTCGCGCTCCTCGGCTGGAGTTACGACGATCACACGGAGATCATGAGTCGCGCGGAGCTGGTCGAGCGCTTCACCCTCGACCGAGTTGGCACGAGCGCCGCGATCTTCGACTACAAGAAGCTCGAGTGGATGAACGGGATGTACCTGCGCGCGTTGCCACCCGATCAGTACGCGGACGCGCTCGTCGGCTTCCTCCGCGAGCAGGGGTACGAGTGGGACGAACACCTGATCCGGAAGGCGGCGCCGCTCGTGCAGGACAAGATCGCGACACTCGGTGAGTTCCCGGCGTTCGCGGGGTTCTTCTTCGCGCGGGTGGAGCCCGATCGGGAAAAGCTCGCCGACGGGCAGGTGCTGCCGGCCGCCGTGGAGCGCCTGGCCGAGGTGGAGCCCTTCGAGGCGGAACAGATCGAGGCGGCGCTTCGCGACGTGGCCGAGGGGCTCGGCCTGAAGCCGCGCGAGGCCTTTCAGCCGATCCGCCTCGCTCTCACCGGCTCGCCGGTCTCGCCCGGCCTCTTCGAGAGCCTCGAGCTTCTCGGCAAGGACGAATCCCTTGCCCGCCTGACGGGAAGTGGCCGTGGCGGCGCGAGCGGGTCGAGCGCCCGCTGAAACGCCAACCAGGCGCGACGCCGAAAGAACGGGGTCGGCTGAGGCAGGGTGGGGGGTGTGATTACCACTTTTTAGTAATAAACGGGTCCAGCGCGCGAACGGATACGGCGCTATGGTCCGTGCCGCGCATGGGGAAGGACGCCCAGCTTCCCACGGTGCTGGTGGTCGACGACGAGCCGTCGCTCCGGCTGGTTTGCCGCGTGAATCTCGAGCTCGACGGCTACCGGGTCCTCGAGGCGCGGAACATCGCCGAGGCCGAGCAGATGCTCCTTAGCGAGTCGGTCGACGTCGTCCTGCTGGACGTGCACGTCGGGCCGGACAGCGGCATCGAGTTGATGCGCAGGCTCCGCGAGCGCGGCGGGGCGCCGCCGGTCGTGCTCGTCACCGGCTCGGCGCGCCTCGATGAGGAGACGAACGCCGAGGCCGACGGCGTGGTCGCCAAGCCGTTCCGGCTCGAGGAGCTGCTCGAGGTCGTTCGCCGTCTCACCGCCGCCTGACCGTCGGATAGATTCAGAGGCGATGAGCGTTGCCGCCGTCCTGCGCCCGGCCGACTACGAGTCCCGTCTCCAGCGCTACCTGTTCGAGCGAGCCGAGGAGGGGCGAGCCGTGCGCGTGGGCGAGAAGGAGATCTCCGAGCGCGCCGAGATCGTCGCCCGCTACGCGGAGCTCTTCACACGGCAGCAGCTCGAGGCGCTCCGCCAGGCGGAAGAGGAGTCGTCGGGCGGCGAGGAGCGCGAGCGGCTCTACAGGCTCCGCAAGACCTGCGAGGCAGGGCTGATCTCCGCCGAGCTGGCCGCCCGCGAGGACGCGCTCGAGAACGCGACCCTGGCCGCTCGGGTCGAGTTCAAGGGCGAGAAGCTGCCGCTGCGCACGGCCCAGGCCCAGCTCGCCGTGCTCCCCGAGTACGCCGACCGGGAGGAGCTCGGGCTGCTCGCGACGGAGCTTTCGGCAACGTTCAACGACGAGCGGCTCGACGTTCTGCGCGCCGGCGAGGAGCTCGAGGCCGAGGTGACAGGCTCGAGCGATCCGATCGCCCGCACCGAAGAGGAGAAGGCGATCTCGCTTCGCGAGCTCGAGCGCGCTCTGGCCGACACCAGCGCGGCGGCCGAGGGCATCTACGCGAAGCTGCGCGAGACGTGGTTCGAGCGGCTGCTCGGTTCCGAGCGGGAAGACGTCCCCTCGTCTTCTCACGTCGCGTACCTGCGCCGACTCTCGGCGCTGGAGAGCATCTACACGAAGGAGCGCGCGGTTCCGATCTGCATGGACACGCTCGCCCGACTCGGCTTCGACCTCGAGGCCGAGCCCAATATCAAGCTCGACCTCGACGACCGGCCGCAGAAGTCGCCGCGAGCTTGCGTGATTCCCGCCGATCCGCCGCGGATCGTTCACCTGATCACACGCGCGCAGGGCGGGCTGCACGACTACCAGGCGTTCCTGCACGAGGCGGGGCACGCATTGCACTACGCGGGAGTCGATCCGACGCTGCCCTACACCTTCCGCAACATCTCGCGCGACCACGCGCTGACGGAGGTCTACTCGTACATCGTCGAGGCGATCTCGCGGCAGCCGGGGTGGCACGCGCGCTACTTCGACCTCTCAGACGAGACGGCGGCCGAGAACGCCGAGGCCACCGTCTTCATGGAGGCCCTGCTCTTCCGGCGCTACGTGGCGAAGCTCCAGTTCGAGCTCGAGTTCTGGGGACGCTTCGGCGAGGACGGCGGCACCTCGTTTGGCTACTCCGAGCGGCTCACGGAGGCGACCGGGATGCGTTATCGCGAAGAGGGCTACCTGGCCGACATGGACGCCGGCTTCTACTCGGCCGACTACCTGCGCGCCTGGATCCGTGCGGCCCAGCTGCGCGCCTACCTCGAGCGCGAGGTCGGCGAGGAGTGGTGGGCGGACGAGGGCACGGGCACCCGGCTACGCGCTCTCTTCAGCGAAGGCACAAGGCCCTCGAGCGAGGAAATCGAAGGCCGCATCGGCTTCGAGCCGCTCGACACCGGGCCGCTGCTCGCAGAGCTCGGCGCGTAGCGCACGGAGCCTGATCGCGCGGGGCGCCGCGGCCGGGCTTATTTCAGCTTCTCGAGCTGAACCTCGGCCTGGCGTCGTGCCTTACCCGCCTCCTCGGCCGCGGCCTGCGCGCGTGCCGCTGCGTCGCGACGCTCGTCCGCCTCCTTCTGGGCTCGCTCGGCCTCACGCTCCGCGTCGCGTGCCGCCCTCACGAGCTCGCGCTCATGCGAGCGCGCCTCTTTGACTCGCCGGCGCGCGTCGGCTCGAGCCTTTGGCCGATCGTCTTGCGGCTTGGTCTTCGTCCGTCGTGAAGGCTTGGCCGTCGCGCCCGCCAGGGCTTCGAAGCCCGGCGGTTCGAGCTCCTCGCTCAGGCTTCCCCGCTTGAGGAGCGTCCGGCCCTCAGGGGTCAGAGAGGCCGCGCGGAGGGTCTGCAGGACGCGGTCCAGCGCTGCGGCACCGATACCTGCGCGAGCAATCGTCTCCCGCGCCGCCTCGGCGAGCCGCTCGAGCGCACGCTGCTCGTCTCGACGTGCCCCGGCGAAGGCCTCCGGAGAATCGCCCGTTGCGGCATCGGCTTGCGCCTTCGTCAGTGCCTCTCCGGCGTTCAGGAGGCGTTGCACGTCGAGCTCGCGCTCGCGAGTGAGCTGGTTGACGATCCAGGCGGCGACCGGCGGCTTGCGCAGTCCCTTCACCTGGTCGGCAAGCTCGCGCTGGCCTTCGCCGCGGAGCCGTTTCGCCAGCTCGTCGCGCGCCGGGATGAACTCGTTCAGCGGCAGGCCGTAGAGCCTGTCGGTCTCATGCTCCAGCTGGGCTTCGGCGGTGCGCGCCATGACGGATCCCGCAGCATTGCAATGACGGGGCTCGGGTGGACCGCAAGCATGCGAGCCCGGCGGCATCTGCCTTGACGAGACGCCGAGGACAGGGGACTGACGCGCAACGTTCTCGGCGTCTCATGCCGGAGGCCGTCTGCAGGTCACCCCTTGTGTTATCGCCTCGGATGACCTTCATCAGAGGCGAGGATGAGGGGAGGAGCCGGGCGGCCCAGCTTCTCCTTAGGACTAGGCGGCCCTAGTCCTGGGTCCAAAGCATCCGCCCGGCTCTGACAGAGTAGACCCGCGAAGTCCTCCCACTGTCACGGCTCGAGGGGGGCGAGAGAGGCGCATATGGGATTCGAACCCGTGCCGCCGCCGTGAGAGGGCGGCGCCCACCCTCGCGTTTGCAGGGGCTTTGCGGGGCGGCATAGCGCCGTGGGGCATTTTGGGGCCAAAACCTCTTCGCAGCAAGGCTGTCTACCCAAGCTGAAATCAAGGTATTCGCCGCATCAATCTTCTTGCGCAGCCCGTAGCGCCGCTTCGTCACCCTCGAGGAACTCGTAAACCGAGGGTGGGGTTGGAATCATCGGGAACATTTGTCGCTCTTTGTGCTCTGCCAGGTAATCGTTGATCCGCTGGTTCAGACGGTGGCAGGTTTGGTAGACGGATTCGATCTGGCCGTGTAGCTCGCTCGGCAGCGCAGGATCCGCCAGGGCTAGACGCTGCTCACGCCACTCGGTGGCGGGGAGCGCATCGTGCGGGCGCCACCAGCGCTGCTCCGTTCGGGCCTCAACAATGATCGTGGCGGAGGCAGCCAGCTCGGACCGCACAGCCATCAATGCCACGCGCAGCGGCTCGGGCCTATGTTCCTCATGGCGGTTCTCAGGCAACCGCCCACCGAGAACAGCGAGCGATGCCCGGATCGAATCCGTCTCACCGCGATGACCGGCTCGACGACGTGATCGATTCGCTACTTCGGTCGGTCGAGGCGGACGTGGAGCCTGACCCGGCCGCGGCACCCAGCGCGGCGGCACGCGCCTGGGTGCGCTGGTTTCGGCGGCCGCTTCGTCCCAGCGTCTGGGTGCGAACACGCGCCTTGGTGCTCCCGAACGACGTCACGGGATGGGTGCCGCGACGGCGCTTGGCAGCTACCACTTCGTGCACACGCATCTGGTGGTCGACCGGACGCGACTGACGGCTACGCTGCTGAGAGGCGGCCGGAAGGTGTTCGCCGCCCCGGTCAGCATCTGGGTGCGAACGCGGGCCTTCTTCGCAAGGCCCCCGGGGACTTCGCCTTCTACGCGCTTGGGATTGCCGCCTCGGTCTTCCTCGGCTTGCTGATCGTCCTGCTCGGGACGGCGTAGGCAAGGCGAACCGGGGCGCCAGCTCGCACCGCACTTACTGTGTGCGAGGGCTAACCGAATCTGGCTGGAGTGCGTCCGCGAGAGTCTCCTCGTCCGCCTCGCTGCCCTCGGCGTCGCGCTCGCCCATGAGCTCTTCGAGCCGGGAGGTCATCTCGCCGAAGACGACGAGCATGTGCTCCAGCCGCTCTTCGTATCGCTTCGACGCGGCCTGGAGGGTGTTCAGGCGCTCACGCGCATCCGCCGTAAGATCTCGGACCTTCTGCGAGGCCTCGGCGTCGGCGGCCTCGAGGCGGGTGCGCGCCTCCTCAACGATCTTGCCGGCCTCACGCAGTGCATCGGTGCGCGTCCGCTCGGCGAAGCTCTCCGCGTCGGCCCGGGTCTCGCCCGCGTAGCTCTCCGCCTCCGCGCGAATGCGTTTGCCCTCGGCTCGATCCTCGGCAGCGATCCGATGCGCCTCCTCGATCGCCGCCTCGGCAGTCGCCCTGGCCTCGTCACCTAGCCTGATCGACTCCAGGGTCGCCTGGTTGCGGATCCGCGCGGCGGCGTCCCGAGCCGACTTTAGGACGGCGCTGACCTCGGCGCCGACGTCGGAAAAATCGGCCTGGAGCTCCGCTTCGACCGCCTCGTGCGCGGGCTCCTCGAGTGATTCGGCGTGCGGTGCCGCCTCGGTCAGTCCGTGGTCTCTTGAGGCCCTCTCTTGCAACGGCGCGGACACTTCGGGCTCGCGGCGCGCCGGCTTCCTGAATCTCAGGTTGGCCATCGTTGATCCTCCTTTTCGTGGACGGGGCAGCAGCCCGACGAGGAGGATCGCGGCGCCGACCGCGATGAGGATGCTCGTCGGATCGCCGCCGAAGGTCCCGTCGCCGGTCAACGGGCTCGGCGTCGTGGGGGACGACGGGTTCGTGCTGGTTTCGCCTGTCCGCGCCGAGTCGAGCGGGTACGCGCGCCAAAGGTGCTGAGGCTGTGGCCGCGGCGACGGGGTCGTGGCGGCCGCCGACGCGATGCCCGCGCTCGAGAGGGCGAGGGCGAGCGCTGCCACGCAGCCGGCGACCCGCCGGGTCCACTGGTCGAGCTCGGCGTGGGCGGTCGACGGTAGTGGCGTGCCGCAGACTCCGCTCATTCCCTCGCTATAACCCCAAAGTCGGTTACGACGCGAAAGAGGTTCGGCTTGCAGTAGTACGACGAGCCGCCATCGCTGTCAAGCGCTGCTGTACCCGTGCAAGCGCTTGCACAGAGGCGGCGAAGGTTCGAGCCGAGTTCGGGCTCGTCTCCCGGCTCTCTGTCGTATGCTTGCCATGCCGTTCGGCCCCAGCCGACAATGGAAGGGAGAACCGAGTGGCAGGGTTTCTGTTCAAGCTCGAAACGGCGGACGGCAGGCCGGCGGAGCCGCCGCAGCTCAGCAGCGCGGTGCCGAACTGGGGGCCGGGCGAGACGATCCACCTCGGCCGGCGAACGCTGCGCGTGGTTGGCGTGCGCGATGACGATGCAGATCAACCGCCGGTGCTGGTGGTTGAGGACATGGCTGAGTGAGCCACGCGGCCAGCCGAACGCAGTCAGGCGGTCGCTGCGACTCGCCGAAACTCGACCCCGCTGATGACGATCCCGGGGGCGGCCCAACTGCTAACCGGCGGAGCTGTTTCGCGTGCTTGCTCCTCGGTCTCGAACAGAACGATCGAGAAGCCCTGGCCGTCGACAGGCTCCAGCCAATAGCCGGCCACGAAGCCGGGGGCCGAGCGGACCCTTGGCAGGATGTCGTTCATGAGCGCCTCGGCTGCCGCCGGCGCCTGATCTGGATCGACCGTCAATCGCACAAGGGCTGCGTGCACGGTGCCTCCTCTCGTAGTGAGTTTCCATGGTCAGCGAGTAGGACCTGCCGGCGATCCAGAACTCATCGAGGACGTAGTTGAAGAGGTGGCCGAATGAGCCACTAGCGCTGCGCTCTTGCGTCTCGTAGGTTCGATCGGGGCCAGGTCGTGGGAAGCGTCCTAGGAGTTCGGCTCGCCGCCCGGCCCCAGCCCGGTTCAGGCAAGGGTCAGGCTCGGCCGATAGGGACTGCGTGCCCTCCGCAGCCTGGATTGGCAGTCGGTCAGGACTCCTTGCGCTGGTCTCCGGAGTCGGCTCGCTCGCGGCCATCTTCACTGGGCATTTCGGCGGTTTCTATCCACTGGCCTACGCGGCGGTCCTGTTCGGCCTGGTGGGGTTTGTCTTCGGCCTGGCTGGCGTTGCTGTCTCGCGCGGCGAGCGCCGTACTGGCGCGATCGGCCTTGTAGCCGCCGTCGTGGGCATTGCGCTGCCGGTCTTGTTTCTCATAGCCCTCATCGTGGCGTTCTCGCGGTTCGAATAGGTCGCAGCGCTCGGGCGTTCGTAGGCGAGAGGGCAGCGCAGTGCCGCCGGGCGCTGCCCCGCCTCGTCTGGCAACAGCGCCCAGGCCACCGCGCGGCCCCGGAGCGCCGAATCCCGTGGGGCAATCCTGGGCCAATTTTGCCTCCAAGAGGCCTCTTTTGGCCCGCCGTGGCCTCTCGGGTTCCGGGCCACAGAGATGAGAAAACCCCGCCATTTGCGGGGCTTTCGAGGAGGAGGCGCATACGGGATTCGAACCCGTGCCGCCGCCGTGAGAGGGCGGTGTCCTAGGCCACTAGACGAATGCGCCCGGCGGAGGCCTAGTGTAGCGACGATCCGGGCGAGCTCCAGGTGGCTTCGGCGTGTGACTATCCTGACGCGCGTGCAGCGGGCGCTCCTACCGGTGATGCTTGTGGCGCTCACGCTCGCAGCCTCGTCGTGTGGCGGCGGCGGCGGGGACAAGCAGCTCTCCAAGTCGGAGTACGAGACGCAGGTCGGCGCGATCCTGCAGCCGCTCCAGGGCGCGACGCTGCAGAATCTCGTCTCGATCAGCGCAGCCGACAAGGATCAGGCGGTCGCCGCGCTGAAGGAAGGCGAGACGAAGCTCCACGACGCGGCGTCCAATCTCTCCTCGATGCAGCCGCCCGACGACGCGATCGACCCGACACAACGACTTGCTCACGGCGTCGGCCAGATCGCGGACGAAGTGACCACCGTGCGCAAGGACGCCGAACGCGGTGACTTCTCCAAGCTGGTCCAGTTCAAGGTCTCGCTGGCCTCCGATCCGGCCGTGTCAGAGATTCGAGACGCCTCGCTCGAGCTGATCAACCTCGGCTACAACGTCGCCGGCTCGGGGCCGTGAAAGTCCTGCGGGCGCAGGGCTTTCAGGGTCTGCGAGACCGAGGCTCTAGCGAGCGAGCAGACGGTCCAGCACTCCTTGCAGCGTGCCGTCCGTCGCCTCGTCGTCGGTGCGCCATCCCACGAAGCCGTCGGGGCGAACGATCACGGCTCCCGTCCCGTAGATGTCCGTGAAGCCGGGCGACCGGATGAGGTGCGCCTGAAGGTCGAGCCCGTCAGCGGCGCTCTGCCAACGCTCGTCACCGGTGAGCAGCACGAACGAGCGGCCGAACAGGTCGAGCGTCGAGCCACCCTCCACCGTGACGTGCGGCGCCCGCACGCCCGGCAGCGCCGCCGGCTCCCGGGGATCGACGAACAGGCCGTCATTCCCGTCGTCCGTCGCGACAGCGCCTGAGTGGTAGCGGTAGCCGAGGTCGATCGCCGCGTCGTCGACCATCGGGTGAAGGTTCTCTTTGCCGAGCTCGGGCGCGAGCCGGAGCACGTAGCGCGCATACGCCTGCTCGACGGTCTCCTCGGCGATGGGCCGGCGCTCGTCGTCGTAGGAGGCAAGAAGCCCGGGGCCGGCTTCGCCTTTCACGACGCAGGCCAGTTTCCAGGCCAGGTTGTGCGCATCCTGGACGCCCACGTTGCCGCCGTAGCCTCCGGTCGGAGGCATCACGTGCGCCGAGTCGCCGGCCAGGAAGATCCTGTCCTGTTGGAACCGCTCCGCCCACTCCGCACTCGCATTCCACCGCTGCACGTTCTCGATCTCGACCTCGATTTCGGGATCGCCGAGCGCTTCGCGCACGAACTCGACACACTTGTTCTCGCCCGTGTCGCCCCAGATATCGGCCGACAGCTCGCCGTGCTCGTCGATCGCCTTGTTGACCACGAGGAAGCCCGCATCGCCGGCCTTCGAGAAGCGGAAGAACCCTTGCAGGCGGGGATTGAAGACGTAGATGACGCTCAGGTTCCGTTCGCGCAGCAGCGGCTTCACGTCCCCGCGGAAGTAGATCGTGATGCTGTTCGAGAAGCTTCCGTGGCCGCGCATGGGGATTCCGAGGCGGTCACGGATCGGGCTGTGGGCGCCGTCCGCAGCGACGAGATACCGCGCGTGAATCGCCTGTTCCTCGCCGCTCTCGCGGTGTCTGACCGTCGCCGTCACGCCATCGTCGTCCTCCTGCACGGAAACGGTCTGCCACGAGTAGCGGACCTCCGCGCCGAGCTCCTCGGCTCGCCGGCGCAGGATCGGCTCGAGGCCGATCTGCGTGACGAACAGGCGCGGCGAGGGGCTGAGCTCCTCGACTCCCTCGTTGATGTGGCGGAAGAACCACTCGACCTCGTCGCCGCCGAGGCTCTCGACGGACATGACCGCGCCGTTCTGCTCGAACTCGAGAGACGAGGCGGTGACGATCTCGTTCTCGAGGTCGACGCTTCGCCACAGCTCGACCGTGCGCTGGAAGAAGAGCGCGGCGCGTGGGTGAATGGCCGGGCCGGGATGCCGTTCCACGACGACGGGTGAAATCCCGTTGTCGGCCAGGAAGAGGGCAGTCGACAGACCGACGAGGCTGCCGCCGACGACCAGTACCGGCACGTCTGTATCGGCCACGGAGGGATCTTCGTCGATCTCGCCCCGACGAGTAACGACGCGCCTCCGGACGATGCTTGCAGGCGCCCGTGCGGCGTTGTCAGCTTCGAAACGAAGAACCCGCTGTTTCCAGCGAGTTCTCGAGGCTGCGGGGCTAGGATTCGAACCTAGACTACTCGGTCCAGAGCCGAGCGTCCTACCGTTAGACGACCCCGCAACGCGCGTTGCGGCTCCGTGGAGTGTAGCCGAGCCTTCCGCCCGCTCAGGCCCGAAAAAGCGGCTGCCTAGGCGGCGTCGGCGGCCCAGTCGCCGTAGAGCGACGTGTAGAGCCCCCGCTTCCGCATGAGCTCGTCGTGGGTGCCCTGCTCGATCACCTGGCCGTGCTCCAGCACCACTATCAGGTCGGCGTCGCGGATCGTCGAGAGGCGGTGCGCGATCACGAAGGCGGTGCGGCCGGCGAGGAGCTGACGCAACGCGGACTCGATCTTCCGCTCGGTGCCGATATCGACCGACGACGTGGCCTCGTCGAGGATCAGGATGCGCGGATCGGCGAGCAAGGCCCGGCCGAGCGCGACGAGCTGTCGCTGGCCGAGCGAGAGCCGGGTGCCACGCTCCTGCAGCTCCGTGTCGTAGCCGTTCTCGAGGTGACTCACGAACTCGTGGGCGCCGATCGTCTCGGCTGCGTTGACGATGTCGACCGCGGGAGCTTCCGGCCGCCCGAACGCGATGTTCTCGCTGACTGTGCCGGCGAAGAGGAAGCCCTCCTGCGGCACGATCCCGAGTTGATGACGCAGTGACGACTGCGTCACGTCGCGCAGGTCGTGTCCGTCGATCGTGATTCGGCCGTCGCGTGGGTCGTAGAAGCGCGCGAGGAGCTTGGCGATCGTCGACTTGCCGGCTCCGGTGTGACCTACGAGGGCGACCGTGGTTCCCGCCGGGACGTCGAGGTCGAGGCCGTGAAGGACTTCCGGTCCCTCGCCGTAGCCGAAGCGGACCCCTTCGAAGCGAACGTGCCCCTCGACGCGCGGAAGCGGCTTCGCGCCCGGCTCGTCGCGCACCTCCGGCTCCTCCTCGAGCACGTCCGCGATCTTGTCGAGCGCGGCCGTCGCGGACAGGAAGGTGCTGTAGAGCTGCGAGAGCTGCTGGACCGGATCGAAGAAGTTCTGGACGTAGAGCAGGAAGGCGAAGAGCGTCCCGAGGGTGACCTCGCCCTGGAAGTAGAGATGGCCGCCGTAGCCGAGGACGACCGCGAGCGCGATGGACGAGAGCAGGTCGACGAATGGGAAGTAGAGCCCGTTCAGGACGACGGTCTCCATGTTCGAGTCGCGGTAGCGCTCGGTCACCTTGCGGAAGTTCTCGAGGTTCGTGCGCTCCCGGGTGAACGCCTGAACGATGCGCATCCCGGCGATGTCCTCGGCGAGCGTTGCCGTGACGAGGCCGAGCCGCTCGCGCACAGCCGCGTAGGCGCGCCCTGAGCGCAGGCGGAAGATGACCGTGGCAACGCTCATGAACGGGATCACGATCAGCGTCGCCAAGGCAAGTCGCCAGTCGAGGATGAAGAGGAGGATCGCCGTTCCGACCAGCGTCAGGGTGTTCTGCACGAGGCTCGTGACCCCGTCGGTGACGAGCTGGTCGATGGCCTCGACGTCGTTGGTGAGCCGGCTGATGATCACGCCTGCGCGATTGCGCTCGAAGAAGCCGAGCGAGAGGCGCTGGAGGTGGTCGAAGAGCCGGTT
>DATAOV010000086.1:0-1844 GCA_036265535.1 Gaiellaceae bacterium
CACGTCCCCGCCGTCCTCGAGCACAAGCCGATCGGCCTGGAGGGGATGGACGAGACGCTGGCGCAGGACATGACGCTCGTGGGCATCCACGACCGCGACCTGTCGCTCCTTCCCGAGGGCCGCGGCTGGCTGATCGTCGAGTTCGGCGGCGAGACGAAGGAGGAGGCCGACGAGCGCGGGCGGGCGCTGATCGCGGACCTCGAGCGGACCGGCGGCCCAACCGGCTCGCGGCTCTACGACGACAGCGAGCAGGAGGGGCACGTGTGGAAGGTGCGTGAGGCCGGCCTCGGCGCGACCGCCTTCATCCCCGGGAAGCCCGACACCTACGAGGGCTGGGAGGACTCAGCCGTCCCGCCGGAGCGCCTCGGCGAGTACCTGCGCTCCCTCGGCCGGCTGGCGGCGAAGTACGGGTACGAGAGCGCGCTCTACGGCCACTACGGCCAGGGGTGCGTCCACGCGCGCTGGAACTTCGACCTCGTGACCGCGGAGGGCATCCGCCAGTTCCGGTCGTTCCTGGACGAGGCGGCCGACCTCGTGCTGTCGCTGGGCGGGTCGCTGTCGGGCGAGCACGGCGACGGGCAGTCGCGCGCCGAGCTCCTGCCGAAGATGTTCGGCGAGGAGTTGGTCGGCGCGTTCCGCGAGTTCAAGTCGATCTGGGACCCCGACTGGCGGATGAACCCGGGCAAGGTGGTCGATCCCTACCGGATCACCGACAACCTGCGGCTCGGCACCGACTACCGGCCCCCGGACGTCGACACCCACTTCTCCTTCCCGCGCGACGGCGGGAGCTTCGCCCACGCCACGGTCCGCTGCGTCGGGATCGGCAACTGCCGCCGCACGGAGACCGAGGGCGAGGTCATGTGCCCGAGCTACCTGGTTACGCGCGAGGAGAAGCACTCCACGCGCGGGCGGGCGCGCCTGCTCTTCGAGATGCTCCGCGGACGGCCGCTCGAGGGCGGCTGGCGGAGCCGCGAGGTGTACGACGCGCTCGACCTGTGCCTCTCGTGCAAGGGCTGCACGAGCGACTGCCCCGTGGGCGTCGACATGCCGACGCTGAAGTCAGAGTTCCTGTCGCACTACTGGAAGCGGCGCCTCCGGCCGCGCCACGCCTACGCGTTCGGCCTGATCGACCAGGCCGCCCGGGTCGCCTCGCGGATCCCCGGCGCCGTGAATCTCGTCACCCAGAGCCCCGGCTCCTCGCGCCTCGCCAAGCTGGCCGCCGGGATGGCACCCGAGCGGTCAATCCCCCGGTTCGCGCCGCGGACGTTCACGAGCTGGTACCGCGACCGCGGCGGCCCGAAGGAGCGCTCGGGCTCCCGCGTCATCCTGTGGCCCGACACGTTCACAAACCACTTCCATCCGGAGATCGGCATCGCGGCGGTGGAGGTGCTCGAGCACGCCGGCTACCGCGTCGAGCTGCCCGGCGTCCACGTCTGCTGCGGACGGCCGCTCTACGACTACGGGATGCTCGACCTCGCCCGCCGCTACCTGCTGCGGACGCTCGATCTGCTGCGCGAGGACATCCGCGCCGGCGTTCCGGTCATCGGGCTCGAGCCGAGCTGCCTGGCCGTCTTTCGCGACGAGCTTCCCAACATGCTGCCCGACAACGAGGACGCCAAGCGGTTGTCGAGCCAGGCGTTCCACTTCTCCGAGTTCCTGGACCGCGAGGGTGTCTCGCCGCCGCCCCTGGTGCGAAGCGCCCTCCTTCACGGCCACTGCCATCACCACGCGACCGGCGGCATCGGCTCCGAACAGCGGCTGCTCGAGCGGATGGGCGTCGACGTGGACGTCTCCGACTCGGGCTGCTGCGGCATGGCCGGCTCGTTCGGGTTCGAGGACGGCCA
>DATAOV010000087.1:0-39277 GCA_036265535.1 Gaiellaceae bacterium
CGGCGAGGTCAACGCGAGCACGCCGTTCGCCGAGGACATCCTCGGCGGCGCCGGCGCGACCATCATGGGCCGGAACATGTTCGGCGGCGGCCCGGGACCGTGGGACGAGTCGTGGAAGGGCTGGTGGGGAGACAATCCGCCTTTCCACCATCCCGTCTTCGTCCTCACTAGCCGTCCGCGCGAGCAGCTGGAGATGCAGGGCGGAACGACGTTCCACTTCGTCACGGACGGGATCGAGTCGGCGCTCGAACAGGCGCGGGCAGCAGCCGGAGAGAAGGAGGTGTCTCTCGGGGGCGGGGCGTCCGTCGCGCAGCAATACCTCGCAGCCCGCCTGCTCGACGAGATCGTCGTCTCGGTCGTCCCGATCCTGCTCGGAGGCGGCGCTCGGTTGTTCGAAAACGTAGGAGTTGTGAAGCTCGAGCAGGTCGAGTCGGTCGAGGCGCCCGGGGTGACTCACATCAGATACGCCCGGGCATAGCTCTTTTCTGGAGCGCGGGGCGCACGCGGAGTGCGTACGCCTCCAACCGTTTCACCTCACTCGAACCGAGAATCCGCGCGCTTGGCGGTAACGCCCTGGAACGTGACCGCAACGCTCCCCGCCAGGCGTTTCCCGCTCGCGTTCTTCGGAACGCGCCACCTGCAGGCCACCCGTTCGTCCACGAATGCCCTTCTACCGACGAGGGACCTACCGCCGACCTTTGCAGCTCACCTGATCGTCCCCTCCTCGAGCGCAATCTCGAAGTCACTCCGCTCGACGGCCATGGCCGCGACGAACGGCGTCAACGATCAAGTTCTTCGATGGCAGCGCGACTCAGCGGCTATCGCCTTCGTTTCCCAGAAGCCCGAAAACCAGGAGCCCAACGCGCGAGAGAGAAGGCGCTCGGATGGGCCAGCGTCCCTTGCCTGAGCTCAATCAGACCGCGGCTTCAGCGCGGCCCACGAAGCGGAGCTCCGGTACCACGTCGAGCTCGCCGACGTCGCGGGCCAGCTCGAGGAACGTGAGCAGGCCGGCGCGCTCGCGCGGGCCGAAGCGGTACCGCAGCTTCTCGAAGTAGCGCGCGAGGAAGCCGGCCGGGTAGCCGTAGCGCTCGCTCGCCTCGTACGCGAGGCGCTCGGGTTCGGCGCGTGCGGTCAGCACGGACTCGACCAACGCCTGCTCGAGCTCGGCGAGGCCGGGCGGGATGGGCTCGGGACACGCCCAGACCGCGAAGACCATCGGCAGGCCGGTTCGCTCGAGCCAGAGGCGGCCGAGGTCGTGGTGAGGCGTCGGATCCTCGAACGCGCTCTTCAGCGCGGCGTCGCCGATCAGCAGCCTGGCATCGGCCTCCTCGCCGAGCGGGACATGCCGAGCCTCGGGCAGCAGCACCTTGGTCAGCACGACCGAGGTCGCGCTCTCGGGAGTCACGGCGACGGTTCGCACCTGCTCGAGCGGTTTGCGCGCGACGAGCTGGATCGAGTCGACGGCGCCCTCGGAGGAGACACAGAGCCGCGGCAGCAGGCGTAGCCGGTCGGCGTGACGCGCGTACTCGATCGATGAGATGGGTGCGACGTCGAGCTCGCCTCCGAGCAGCCGCGCGTTCAGGTCGGTCGGCACGCCCGGCACCTCGTCGACCTCGGCGTCGAGCCGGTAGAAGACCGGCGCCATGTTCACGTACGAGATCCGCCCGAGCCGGATCACGCTGCGACCCACTCGAAGAACTCGATCAGGTTGCCGTCGGCGTCGAGGGTCGCGAACTCGCGCGACCCGAAGTCGGTCTCGCTGACCCCGTCGCGCGACACCGGATGGAGCACGTCGTTCCGGCGGAGCTCGTCGTAGAGCTCGTCGACGCCCTCGACCTCGATGCGGCAGCTCGCGGTTCCCGCGATGAACGACTCGGCTCCGGAGCGGACCGGCTTCTCCAGCGAGCCGCGGTCGCGCCAGCTCTCGTCACCCGCCTGCCAGAGGTGCACCCGCGCGCCGTCCCGCTCGAGCACGACGAAGCCTTCGTCCTCGTGCAAGACCGTGAAGCCGAGACGGTCGCGGTAGAACGCCGCCGCCGCTCCCGCATCTCGGATGGGGAGCGCCGGGATCGCCTGGCTGAGCGTCGCGGTCACGACTCGCGGTCCACGACGGCGTCGGTCAGGGCCTCGAGCTCGTCGAGGCGCACGTGGCCGTCGAGGCATGCGCGGGCCCGGCGGGCGTAGTCGAGGGCGAGCTCACGCGAGACCTCGAGCGCTCCGGTCTCGGCGACGCGGATCAGCGCACCGTCGAGCGGGCCTCCCGCAAGCGCCCTGCGAACGGTTGCGTCCTTACGTGCGGCGAGGATCAGCGGGAGCGTCGGAGTGCCCTCGCGCAGGTCGGTGCCGGCGATCTTGCCCGTCTCGATCGTCTCCCCCGAGCAGTCGAGGATGTCGTCCGCGATCTGGAACGCGATCCCGAGTGCGAGCCCGAACCGTCCGAGCCCCTCGTCGCCGCCGCTGCCGAGCAGACAGGCGGCCTCGAAGAGCTTTCCCGTCTTGAGGGCGCACCGCTCGAGGTAGCTCTCGACACTCGTCTCCGGATCGTTGGTCTGGGCCCGCTGGAGCGCCTCGCCGCGGGCGAGGGCCAGAGTCGCTTCGGCGAGGCAGCCGACGGCCTCGTCGTCTCCCGTCGCCGCGAGCTCGGCGAACGCGCGGGCGAACAGGTAGTCGCCTGCCGCCCGGGCCGCGTCGGGGCCGTGGCTCGTCCACGCCGCGGCCTTGCCGCGCCGGTAGCGGGCCTGGTCGATCAGGTCGTCGTGAACGAGGGTCGCCATGTGCACGAGCTCGACGGCGGCACCCGCCGGCAGGGGCGCCTCGCCGGGCCGCGCGGCAAGGAAGACCAGCAGCGGCCGTAGCCGCTTGCCACCCGCGGCGAGCGCCTCACCGCCGACGGCGGACACGAGACCCGGATGGGCCCGCACCGCGGCGGTCAGCCGCTGCTCGAGGTCGTCCAGGTAGGCGTCGAGCCCGGGGCTCTCGCGGATGGTCGCGAGGCTCATGAGGTCGCCTCCCCGGTGTGCAACGCCACGATGCCGCCCGCGTACAGACGCCACTGAATGTCCTCGAATCCTGCTGCTCGCAAGAGCGCGCCCAGGTCCTCCGGACCGGGGAAACGGCGCACGCTCGCGGGAAGGTACGTATAGGCCGAGCCGCCCGGAAGCACCCGCCCGAGCACCGGCACGAGCCGGTCGAACCAGAGTCGGTAGAACGGCGCGAGCAACCCGCGGGGCTGCGTGATCTCGAGGATCGCCAGCCGACCGCCGGGCCGGAGCACGCGCCGGAGCTCGGCGAGCCCCCGCTCGAGGTCGTCGAGGTTGCGGACGCCGAAGCCGACCGTAGCCGCGTCGAAGGCCGCGTCGTCGAAGGGCAACGCGAGCACGTCGCCCTGGACCCACTCGATCTCGCGGGACTTCGCGCGGGCGCGCTCCAGCATCCGCGGCGAGAAGTCGAGCCCTGTGACCGAGCCCCCCGCCTCCTTGGCCGCAATCGCGAGGTCGCCCGTGCCGCAGCAGGCATCCAGCACCCGGTCGCCGTGCCGGACGACCGCCTCGGCGGCCGCGCGGCGCCAGCGCCGGTCGAGCCCGAACGTCATCGTCCGGTTCATCGCGTCGTAGACCGGCGAGATGCGGTCGAACATCGTCCGCACCGCGTCGGGCGGGAGCCTGCCGGTCTCCACGCTCACGTCAGTCCTGCCCCCAGCGGCGCACGAGCTCGTGCTCGAGCCCGAGCTGGTCGAGGCACCGTCCGACGACGAAGTCGACGAGATCGTCCACGGAGCTCGCGCCATGGTAGAAGCCGGGTGCCAGAAAGAGCACGACCGCGCCCGCCTGCCTCACGCGCAGCATGTTCTCGAGGTGGATCAGCGAGAGCGGCGTCTCGCGCGGGCAGAGCACGAGCTTCCGGCCTTCCTTGAGCGCCACGCTCGCCGCCCGCTGGATCAGGTTCGACATCGCGCCCGAGGCGATCGTGCCGAGCGTGCCCATCGAGCATGGGCAGATCACGTAGGCGTCCACCTTGGCCGATCCGCTCGCGTAGGGCGCATGCCAATCGCGCTCGTCGTGGATCGTGACCGCGTCGCGCACGGGCTCGGTCAGCCGAGCGAGCGTCTCGTCTGCGGAGAGCCGGGCATCGCCGTAGAGCTCGGTCGCCAGCACCTCGATCCCGGCGCGCGACGCGCAGAGGCCGACCTCGCAACCGGCGCCGGCCAGCGCTTCGAGCAACCGGGCCGCATACGGCGCTCCCGAGGCTCCCGTGATGCCCAGGAAGACGCGCGCGGCCGCCACCCCTAGCCCGAGCCCTTCGAAGCCTCGAGGAAGGCTGCGAGCTTGCGCAGGTTGTCGTCGCCCAGCGCGGCAAACGGGGGCATCGGCGAGCCCGGGTTGACGCAGCTCGGGCACTTGAGGTGGTCGATCTGGAACTGGATTCCCTTGTTCTTCGCGCCCTCCGCGCTCAGGTCCGGCGCGCCGAGATTCGAGCTGCCCGTGCCGAGGTAGACGTGGCAGTTCGTACAGCCTGATTCGGCGAACAGGTTCGCCCCTGCAAGTGCCTGCTTGTTGTCGCCAAAGCCCTGCTTCTTCGCCCAGCTCGGGATCGCCGCCTTGACCTCGCTCGCGATCGCCTCCTGCGCGGTGGCGCCCTTGTAGGTGAGGACCCCCATCGAGAGCACCGTCAGGGCCGCTGCGACCACCGCGACGGGCCGACGCGTGAGCCGCCGTTCCATCCGCGTGTCGATGAACGGCAGGACCAGGAGGATGATCAGCAAGATCGTCGGAATCCCGACGGTGGCCAGAATCACCGAGTCCGGCCACTTGAAGATCCGGAGCAGGTAGAAGAGGAAGTAGAAGTACCAGTCCGGCCGGGGCACGAACGAGGTCGTGCCGGGATCCGCTTTCGGGCCGATCAGCGGCCCGAGCACGTCGGAGTAGCGCCAGACGATCGCGAGGCCGGTGATCACGCACACGACCACGAGGCTCATCACCGTGTCGTGGAACATCGCGAACGGGTAGAAGGCCTTGCCCCGCTTCTTGACGCCCTCCTTGTAACGCTGGAAGGTCGCGCGACGCTCGTCGATGGAGCTCATTCGGACGGCCTCCTGCGAACGCCTGCCGGACGCGGCGCCGGCTGGACGAGACCCGAGCGCGGCGGCTGTGGCTCGGGCTCGGGCTCGGGCCCGAGCTCGGCGGCCTCCTTCGACCACGGCGGCGAACTGACTCCGAGGCGGACGACAAGGTAGAGGTGGAGTCCGATCAGGCCGATAAGCGCCCCCGGAATGAGCAGCATGTGGATCGAGTAGAACCGGGCCAGTGTGTCGGGGCCGATCTCCGCACCGCCGCGTAACACGCTCGCCAGCCATGGCCCGAGGAACGGCGCGGTGCCGTTGATGTTGACAGCGACCACGGTCGCCCAGTACGCGGTCTGGTCGAAGGGCAGCAGGTACCCGGTCAGCCCCTCGAAGAGGCCCGTCGCCAGGATGAGCACGCCGACGATCCAGTTCAGCTCGCGTGGATATTTGTAGGCGCCGAACAGGAAGACGCGCCCCATGTGCATGAACATCAGGATGATGAAGACGCTCGCGCCCCAGCGGTGCGTGCCACGGACGAGCCAGCCACCCCAGACGTCGTGCGTGATGTGCTCGACCGAGGAGTGCGCGTGCTCAGCGTCCGGCTTGTAGTACATCGCAAGGACCACACCCGTGACGAGCTGGACGAGGAAGGCGGTCAGCGTCGCCGAGCCGAGCGTGTGCCACCAGCTCGAGTCTCCCGGGACCTTGCGAAAGAGGAAATAGCGGATCCCACCGACGAGCCCGGAGCGCTCCTCGAGCCAGTCGAGTGGATACATGACCGCCTGCCGGCTCTTGCTCTCCTTTGTCTGCGTGGTCGCCATCAGTGCGGCGGCTGCGAGGGGTAGAACCAGGCCTCGGGGCCGTCGACATGCTGTCCCGGGCCCTGGAGCTCGGCCTTCTCGATCCTGGCGGCCTTACCCGCCCCCTCGACCTTGGCGACGCTGTAGAGGTCGCCGAGCACGAGGCGGCCATCCACGATGTCGAACTCGTAGCGGTCGAGCCCGCGCACCGGCGGGCCGGCGATGCGGTTGCCCTCCTGGTCGTACGAGCCGCCGTGGCACGGACAGATGAAGCCGGCGGCCGGCAGGACGGGAGTGATGTTCACGTCGCCGTTGTGCGTCTTGATCGTCTTCTCCTGCTTCAGGAAGACCGGACCGCCAGGCTGCACCGGGCAGCCGACGTGGGCGCAGCGGTTCGAGATCACCGTCACGCTCGGCTGGCCGTTGAGGAGGCCGTTGTTGCGCACGAAGGCCGTTCGGCGGGAGATCTCGCCCTGCGCGGGGTTGCGGATGAAGGTGACGACCCTCCACTTGTTCTCCTCGAAGTCGGCGAGTGGGCCGAGGTCGACCTTGTGCGCCTTCTGCTTGACGAACCCGGGTATCAGCGCGAACCCGAGCGCGGGCAGCGTGACGATCGCCCCGATCAGCGCGCCCAGGCCCAGCGTCGCTCCCTCGAGGAACTTGCTGCGCGGGAAGCGCTCGCCGGCGGGTGCAGCCATCTCTTCGCTCGAAGCGGCCGTGGCCGCGGCGTCGGTAACGAGCCCGTCCGGCGCCGAGCCGGGCGCGGCGGCGCGGCTGCTCCCGACCTCACGCGCCCAGAGGAAGCCGAAGACGAGCGCAAGCGCGGCGCCGAGGGCGGCCACCCACCAGCTGACCACCAGGCCCACCAGCAGGCAGACGATGCCGACCGCAAAGCCCACCGGCCAGAGGCTCGGCGGCGGAAGCTGCGGCTGCTGGTCTTCCCTCCGGGGGTCTTCCACCCGGTGCGCCTCCCTGTCAGTTGGCCGGACGGGATTCAATCGTCGCAGGTTGGCGGCGTCAACGACGTAACAGTTGGCGCAACGACCTGCCGCGCCCGTTCGGCTCCGTTCCCACGTCCTCGCCGAGGCCATACTCGCTCCAGCGCTCGTCGACGAGGCGCTGGATCTCCTCGTTCATCACGATCTCCTCCGGCCAGGGCCGGGCTCCCTCCTCAGGGCCCTTGTGAGTGGCGTCGATGCCGATCTTGCCGCCGTAGAACTGCAGCGAGGGGGCATGGTCGAGGTGGTCGAGTGGCCCCTCGGAGAGAAGGACGTCGCGCTTCGGGTCGACGTTGGCGCCGACCCGGAAGAAGACCTCCTCGTAGTCGTGCACGTCCACCCACTCGTCGACCACGACCACGGCCTTGGTGAGGCTCAGGAGCCCAAGTCCCCAGATCGCGTGCATCACCTTCTGCGCGTGGCCGGGATAGCTCTTGCGGATCGAGACGATGCAGCAGTTGTGGAAGGCCCCGGCGACCGGGAGGTCGTAGTCCACGATCTCGGGCACGCTCATCCGAATCGCGGGAAGGAAGATCCGCTCGGTCGCCTTGCCGAGCCACGCGTCCTCGGCCGGCGGGCGGCCAACCACGATCGAGGGGTAGATCGCGTCTTGTCTCTTCGTGATCGCGGTGACGTGAAAAACCGGGAACGGCTCAGCCGGCGAGTAGTAGCCGGTGTGGTCGCCGAACGGGCCCTCGATCGTGAGGTCGTCCTTGGCGATGTAGCCCTCGAGCACGATCTCCGAGTTCGCCGGAACCTCGAGGTCGACTGTCTTCCCCTGGACGAGCTCGACCGCGTCGCCCTTGAGAAAGCCGGCGAGCATCAGCTCGTCGACGTGCTTGGGGAGCGGCGCGCTCGCGGCATAGGCAGTCACCGGGTCCAGCCCGAGCGCGACGGCCACCTCGAGCTTGCCGTCGGCGAGCAGGTAGTCGGCGCGGCCGTCCTTGTGGATCTGCCAGTGCATCGCCGTGGAGCATCGGTCGAGCACTTGCATGCGGTACATGCCGACGTTGCGACTACCGGTCCGCGGATCCTTCGTGATCACGGCAGGCAGGGTGATGAACGGCGCCGCGTCACCCGGCCAGCAGGTCTGGACCGGCAGCGTGGCGAGGTCGACCTCGTCGCCGGTGAGCACCACCTCCTGGGCCGGGCCGCTGCGGATGGTCTTCGGCTGCGAATCGGCGATCGACTTGAGCTTCTTCAGCCCGCGCACCTTCTCGGCCAGACCCTGAGGCGGCTGCATCTCGAGCACGTCGCCGAGCCGGCGGCCGACCTCGTCGAGGCTCTCCGCACCGAAGGCGAGGCACATTCGGCGCTCGGTGCCGAACTGGTTGATCAGGAGCGGGTGGCTCGATCCCTTCGGCTTCTCGAACAGCAGCGCGGGCCCGCCGGCCTTGACCACGCGGTCGACGATCTCCGTCACCTCGAGGTGCGGGTCGACCTCGGCGCCGACGCGCACGAGCTCGCCTTCCCGCTCGAGGAGGCCGATCCAATCGCGGAGGTCGCCTGGAGGCGCCACGGGCCTAGTGCCGGCGGTGACGCAGGTAGCGGCTCAGCTCGCCGAGCACGATCACGCCCAGGAAGATCAGGCCGACGATCAGCATCGCCGTGATCACAGACTTGCCTTCCTCGGCGGCGGTCTTCGCGGCCAGCGGCAGGAGCAATCCGAGCGGAGCCATCGCGCGACTCTACCCCACCCGGCGCCGGTGGTTCTCGAGCGCCTGCCCGACACGCTCGCCGTCTCCTGGCTCCGGCTGCCAGGCCCGGCGCGCGGTCTCTCCGCCTCCGAGCGTCGCCGCCGTCGCCGCCCATGCCTCGCCGTCACCCGGGAGGTTGTCGGCGCGCAGCTGGGCACAGAGCGAGATCAGCGCGGCGAGGTCGGCAACGGCCTCGACGGTGCCCGCCTCGGCGATGCGGACGAGGCCGTGCGCGTAGAGGTAGTCGCCCAGGAGCAGGGCGGTGTCGTCGTCGGCGGGCGCGAACAGCCGCGGCCGCCCGTAGTGGAGCAGGTAGCCCTCGTAGATCGTCTCGAGCCCGAGGGCGTAGCGGTCTTCGCCGAGCCCCGAGAAGACGGGATCGCGCTCGCGTTCGTCCTCGGGCCGGAGCGCGGCTTCCCACAGCCGGCTCTCGCGCGTGGCTTCGAGGGCGATCGTCTCCCAGAGGCCCGCCGCTACAGCCAGCCCGCCAGCTCCTTCGTCCAGTACGAGACGACCACATCGGCGCCGGCTCGCACGATCGCGGTCAGCGACTCGAGCGCAGCCTGCCGCTCGTCGACCCAGCCGCGCGCGCCGGCGGCCTTCAGCATCGCGTACTCGCCGGAGACGTTGTACGCCCCGATCGGGAGGTCGAAGCGCTCGCGCGCTGCACGGATGACGTCGAGATTCGGCAAGGCGGGCTTGACCAGCAGGACGTCCGCGCCCTCGGCGACGTCCAGCTCGCACTCGCGCAGGGCCTCGCGCACGTTGGCGGGGTCGAGCTGGTACCCGCGTCGGTCGCCGAAGGCGGGCGTGGAGTCGGCCGCCTCCCGGAACGGGCCGTAGAAGGCCGAGGCGTACTTGGCCGCATAGGAGACGATCGGGGTCTCCGGGAAGCCGTGCTCGTCGAGCGCGGCCCGAATCGCCCCGACCCGCCCGTCCATCATGTCGCTCGGGGCCACGGCGTCGGCCCCGGCGGCGGCGTGGCTGACGGCGGTTCGGGCGAGCAGCTCGAGGGTCGCGTCGTTGTCGACCTCCTCGCCGTCGAGCACGCCGCAGTGACCGTGCGACGTGTACTCGCAGAGGCAGACGTCGGTCAGGAGGACGAGCCCTGGGCTCGTCTCGCGGAGCGCCCGCAGCCCGCGCTGGACGATGCCGTCGTCGTCCCAGGCGCCCGAGCCGTCGGCATCCTTCTCCTCGGGGACCCCGAACAGGATCAGCGCCTTCACGCCGAGCCGTGCGGCCTCCTCGGCCTCGGTGACCAGATCGTCTACGGAGAACCGGCCAAGCGCAGGCAGATCAGGATTCGGCTCTGTGGCGGGGCCGACGAAGAGCGGGAAGACGAAGTCGTCGAGATCGAGCCTGGTCTCGCGTACGAGGGAGCGCAGGCGATCACTGCGCCTGAGCCGGCGCAACCGAGTCACGGGAAACGAGCTCACGTCAACAATCTACGCGCTTCGATCCGGGCGAGCCCGCCGAAGACCACGCCGAGGGCGACCAGCCAGATCCCCTCGCGCAGCACATTCGTCCACGGACTCAGGTCGTAGAGCGCAGCGCTGAAGAAGCGGACGGAATGGGCGAACGGGAGCACATCGCTCGCCCAGGCGGCCGGCGGTACAACCTCGCGCGGGATCAGGCCGAGGAAGACGATCGGCATCACGACGAGGAGCGCGACGAGCGAGGCGGAGCGCGCCTCGCGCGCGAGAGCTCCGAGCAGCGCGCCCAACGCGCCGAGGCAGCCCCCCGCGAGGACGAGCCCGATCACGAGCAGCGGCAGCCGCCGCCAGGGCTCGCCGCCGGTGACGCCGCCGATCTCGATCGCCGCCCCAAACGCGAGCGCGATCGCCAGGCCGAGCGCGAGCGCGACCGCCGCGGCGAGCGCGACCTTCGCCCAGATCAGGTGTCCGAGCCCGACGAGGCCGCGGGCCAGGCGCCCGATCACGTTCTCGTCGCGCTCGGCGGCGAGCGATCCGGCGGCGAGAACGAGCGCCAGGAAGGTGATCGTCAGGCCAAGCGCATACGCCTGCACCTCGGCCGAGAGCACCCAGGTGCGCCCTCGCGCAGGCGCGCGGACGAGCTCGATCGGGTGCGCCGTCGAGCGGAGCGCGTCGTCCGTGTTGGCAAGCGCGAGCCGGGCGTCGTGGAGGAAGTCGCGCAGCCGCCTGTTCCTCGGCGTGTCTGGCATTGCCTCTAGCAGCCGCTCTGCCTTATCGATGCCGAGCACGTCGATCGGCTGCCCCAGGAAGCTGCTGTCGCCTCCCTTCAGGATCAGCGTCACATAGCGGAGGTTGTTCGCGATGTACGCGCGCTGGAGCTGGCGGTTGAGCGAGTAGACGAGCGCCTGGACCTGTTGCTCGACCCGCGAGGAGAGCGTCCCACGCGAGAGCTGGAGCTCGAGCTGCGGGCTCTGCACCATCCCCTTCAGCGAGGCGATGAAGCCGGGCGGTACGGTCACGACAGCGACGACCTTGCCGGTGCGCAGCTGCCGGTCGGCGTCCTCCGGCGAGAGCCTGACGAGCTTCACGTTCTGGCTCGCCTGGCGAATCGTCCGGTCGACGTGGAAGCGCTTCCCGCCCACGACCACGGTCGCCGGAAGGTTGTCCTCGTCCACGAGCGCGACCCGCGGCTTCGAGCTCGCGTAGCTCGCGACGAGACCGACCAGCAGTGCGATCGCGAGCGGGTAGGCGATCAGGATGCCGAGCAGCAGCGGCGAGCGGCGCAGCACGAGCACGTCCTTGCGGAGGAGCATGGCGACCCTGTTCACGCGAAGAGAGTGTCGGTCTGGGAGCGGTCGTAGTCGGTCGCCGGGCCGGCGAAGACGAGCCTGCCGTCGCGCAGGGCCGCGACCCGGTCGGCGACTCGCTCGACCTCCTCGAGATTCTGGGTCGCGAAGACGAGCGCGCCCCCGGCCTCGCGCAGGGCGGCGACGCGGTCCCACAGCCGCCTCTTCTGTTCGGGGTCGAGCGCGGCGGTCGGCTCGTCGAGGAGCAGGACCTCAGGGTCGCCGAGAAGCGCGATCGCGAGGTTCAGGCGCTGCCGGTTCCCGACCGAGAGGTTGGCGCTCGGCGCCGCCTTGCCGGGAAGGTCGAACTCGGCCAGCAGGCGAGCCGTCGCTTCCTCCGGATCGTGCTCGCCCTCGAGGCGGGCGAAGAGCTCGAGGTTCTCGCGGGCGGAGAGGCGGCCGTATTGAGCCGGACGCTGCGGCGCCCAGCCGACGCGCACGCCCTTGCGGCGCTCGATCGTGCCGCTGCTCGGCTCGAGCGCGCCCGCCAGGAGCGAGAGCAGCGTCGACTTGCCCGCGCCGTTGGGCCCCACGAGAGCGACGGCCTCGCCGTCCCAGATCTCCAGCTCCACGGGATGCAGGGCGGCCGTCCGGCCGAACCTGCGGGCGACGCCGCGAGCGGCGAGGAGCGCTGTGCCCCGACTCACCGGCTGGCTGCTGCGGGCGGGTCCGAGGGAGGCACGGGTGCCATCGACCGCGTCTCCTCGATCTCGACCTCGACCGGTATCGCCGAACCTTCCTGCCACGACTCGAGCGCCACGCGCTCCGAGAAGAACTCCCAGGTCGCACGACCGGCAGCCAGCAGCGGCAGCGCGACCAGCGCGCCCGGGAGGCCGTAGATCTCACCACCGGCCAGCAGCCCGAAGATGACGAGCAGCGGGTGCAGGCGCAGCGCGCTGCCCATCACGTTCGGGACGACGACGTGCCCCTCGATCTGGTGGATTCCGAGGAAGAGCAGCGCGACCCAGATCGCCGACACCGGGTGCACGACGAGTGCGTAGATGAACGGCGGTACCGCGCCCAGCCAGGGCCCCAGGTACGGAATCAGCTCGGTGATCGCGACCCACGCGCCGAAGAGGACGGCGTACTTGTCCATGCCCGGCGCCCAGCCGAACGTCCCGAGTAACCAGAGGCCGAGGCCCGCGCTCGTGCCGATGATCAGCGAGAGCAGGAACTGGCCCCGCACGTAACTCGCCAGCGAGCGCTCGATCCGGGTGAGGAGCGGCAACGATCCGGCATGGGGCGGGAACCTCCGGTCGACGGCTCGGGCCAGCCTCGGCATGTCGAGCAGCATGTAGATCGAGACCACGATCACGAGCACGAGGCTGAAGAGGAACTTGATCGTGCTGATCGCCGCCCCCTCGACGAAGTCGATCACCTGGCGCGTGTACTTCGAGACGTCCTTGTCGGCGATCCGCTGGACCAGGTCGTGGCCCTGCTTCTGGACTTTGATCCCGCCCAGGCGGTGGGCGTTGAGCCAGCGCTGGAAGCGGTCGACGTCGCGGTCGGCGTGCGTCACCCGGGCCGGGCCTCGTCCGTGCTCGACCGTAAAGTAGTCGTTCACACGGTTCGCGCCCGACTTGGTCTGGTTGACGACAACCGTGCCGAGCGCAACTGCGGCGGCCAGCATCATGGCGACGAAGGTCAGGTACACCAGTGCGACGCCGAATCCGCGGGGAATCCAGAGGCGGGTCAGGGCACGCACCACGGGGTTGAGCAGGAACGCGATCAGTCCCGCCACGAGGAAGAGAAAGACGACGTGACGGGCGGCGCCCGCAACCACCCACAGCAACAGCAGAAGCAGGGGGAGGCCCACGAGCTGAATCCAGCGCGGGATCTGAATCTTCGCGGCCCCGGCGGAAGGCCCGGCCATGCGACGCATCGTACCTCCCGGGTCGTACCCCTACGACCACCTCCCTGGGACTGGGATTTCGAGGTCGATGGCTCCCTCGCCGTCGAGCCTCGACGGGTCTCGTTGCAGGACGAGGCGCCCTTCGTTACCGTGCGGCGGATGCCACGCCCCTCCGGGCACGCGCTTGTGATGCGGCGGCGGGCGGAAGTAGCCGCTGCGCGCCGGAAGAGGCGCATGGCGGGGCTCATGCTGCTCGCGTCGGTCGCACTGATCACCTTGCTCCTGACCGCATTCGGGTCGGGCGGATCGACTGCGGTCCTGACTGCCGCGCCCGCGCCCGCGACGCGGCTGCTGCCCGCCGGGCCCCCGCGCCCACAGGTGGTCGCGCTCCAGTCGACGCTCCGGCTCCAGCTGCCCGTCGCGCAGAGCCGGGTGACGGCGATCGGCTTCCACGCCTCCGGGGACGGGGCGCTCGCCCTGGACCCGGTGGGCCGTCAGGCGAACCAGGGTCTCGTCAGCCGGGTCGCGCGGAGCATCTTCGGCGGGGGCACGAGCGGCCTGCGCTACTACGCGCTCGGCGGTGACGGCGGGCCGGCGACGGGCTCGCTCGACGTGGGCGCCGCCCCGGGGACCGACGTCTATGCGCCGGTAGACGGGACGATCGTCGGGATCACGCCCTACGTCCTGGCCGGCAAGCACTACGGCGCGCGACTCGATGTGCAGCCGAGCGGAAACCCGTCGATCGTCGTCTCGCTCACCCACCTGCGGCCCGACCCGAGCCTGACCGTCGGCTCGCCGGTCGCCGCGACCACCTCGAAACTCGGCACGATCATCGACTTCGCCAAGGTCGAGCGCCAGGCGCTCGCGCGCGTGACGCAGGACGCGGGCAACCACGTCTCGATCGAAGTGCACCCCGCCGCCACGCTCTCGATTCCCTGAAGATCCTCTTCGTCGCGGACGTCTTCGGGACGCCGGGCCGGGCGGCCGTCGAGGAGCGCCTCCCCGGCCTCAAGGAAGAGCTCGAGATCGGCTTCTGCGTCGTCAACGCCGAAAACGCGGCCGATGGCGCCGGCCTGACGCCTCGGCTGGCCGACCGCCTGCTGGCCGCGGGCGCCGACGCGCTCACGCTTGGCAACCACGTCTGGCGGCGGAAGGAGATCGGGCCCTATCTCGAGAGCTCCGAGCGCGTGGTGCGGCCCGCAAACCTCTCCGTCCACTCGCCCGGGCGGGGGCTCGCCGTCGTGCCCGCGGCGGACGGGACGCCGGTGGCCGTCCTCAACCTCCAGGGGCTCCTGTTCATGACCACCCCGGTGGGTCCCTTCGAGGTGGTCGACGCGCTCGTCGAGGAGGCGCACGCACAGGCTCAGGTCGTGCTCGTCGACTTCCACGCCGAGGCGACGAGCGAGAAGGTGGCCCTGGCCCGGGTGCTCGACGGGAGGGTCACCGCAGTATTCGGGACGCATACGCACGTGCAGACGAGCGACGCGCGCGTGCAGCCGGGCGGAACCGCCGCGATCACCGACGCGGGCATGACGGGTCCCCACGACTCGGTGATCGGGGTCAAGGCCGAGCTCGCGATCCAGCGGATGCGGACGGGCATGGGGGTTCGCTTCGAGCCGGCGACCGGCGGCGTGCGGATCGAGGGTGCGGTCGTCGAGTGTGACGACAAAGGGCGCGCGCTCAGCTGCGAGCCGCTGCGGGTTCCCGTTCCGTAGGGAGGAGCAGGACCGCCAGCAGCGCCAGCAGCACCAGGTCGCGAGTCAGCACGAGCCACGACGGGAAGGCAGCGAACCGCAGCGCGAGGTCCCAGTAGCGGATCGGGAACCAGAGCTGGGTCAGGAGCAGCGCGAGCCCGAGCAGCGCCGAGGCCGCGAGCCCGCGGCGGCCCCGGACGAGCGGCACGATCGGGATCAGCCAGATCAGGAACTGCGGCGAGAGCACCTTGCTCAGCGCGATGAAGGCGACGAGCGAGGCCGCGGAGTAGCGCACGAGGCGCTCGGGGGTCGCCGGCCCGTGGGCAGCTGTGAGCCAGACGGCGAGCAGGGCGAGCACGAGCAGGACGCTCGAGACCGTTCCCAGCGCATGCGGCAGCGAGCCGGCCAGGTTCTGCGAGCCGTGACTCGACTCCATGGTGATCGCGAGCCCGCCGACCTGGTGCGCGACGAGCAGCGCCCCCGACGCGAGGCTCTCGATCTGCAGCGGCCGGGTCGTCTGGTGCACAACGCTGTCCCAGAGCCCTCCCGGCGCGAGCGCGAGGAACGGCACCACCACGATCGCGAAGACGGCGGTGGCGGTGCCGAGGCAGATCAGCGCGTCACGCCTGCCCCGGGTCCGCCAGACGTAGACGACCGCGGGAGGCAGCACCACGGCCGGGAAGACCTTGGCGGCGATCCCGAGCCCGAACGAGGCGAACCCGAGGCGCTCGCGGCCGGCGAGGATGGCGGCGAGGCCGGTGACGGTCAGCGCGGCGGGCCAGAGGTCGTAGCGGTAGAGGATCACCGAGCCGAGCACGAGCGGCGCGAGCGAGGCGAAGGCGAGCGCGGCAATCGTGCGCTGCACCGACGCGCCGAGCGAGCGCAGCGCGACGGTCATCGCGAGCAGAACTCCGACCCCGCAGAGCGCAATCAGGATCTGGAAGGCGCGGTTGTAGAAGCTGAAGCTTGCGTACGCGAGCGCGGGAACCGTGAAGGCGGGAAGCGCGCCGGGCGGATACTCGACCGCGAAATCCCGGTAGGGCACGTGGCCGTGCACGATGGCGTTCCCGTAGCGGTGGTACTCGACGGTGTCGAGGATCAGGTTGTGCTGGTAGAAGCCCCAGTGGAGTACGGTGAGCGAGGCGAGGAAGACGGCGACGGCGGCATAGGTGAGCCGCCGCGGCTCACTCGACGCCGACCAGCTCTTGGCGAGGACGTTCAACGGGCTCTCGCACTCGGGACTTGACCGGCTCGGCGGCCGGAGCCAGCACGGCGAAGGCGGCGAACGGGAAGAACCAGGGCAGGTAGAGATAGAACCAGTGGGTCAGGACGAGCTCGAACCCGAGCAGCAGCGCCGCCGTGAGGGCAGCGAGCTGCAGCGGAGACTTTCGGCGCGGCACGAAGTACGCAGCGATCGCGCCGGCCACGAGCAGGCCCTCGAGCACCCACTGGAGCACGTGGAGGTCGGGCAGCCCGGCGTGGTACTGGCGCCAGTCCCAGATCGAGAACGGCGAGTCCCGCCCGAGCTGCCAGTCGAGCGTGCGGTCCCAGAAGACACGGGCGGCGTGGACCGGGCTGGGCTCGAGCAGCAGAATCGTGAACGCCGCGGCCGTGGCAGCGAGGAAACCGGCGGCGAAGACCCACGTCGGCCGCCGGCGCCGCTCGGGGTAAGAGGCCCAGAGCGGCGCGAGCAGCAGCGGCGCGAACTTCGTCCAGCCGGCGAGCGCCACAGCCGCTCCGCGGGCCAATGGAGAGGTGACGAGCCAGAAGCCCCAGATAAGGAAGAGCGGCGGCAGGGCGTCATTGGTATTGGCGCTCGAGACGTAGAGCGTGAAGGGATACGCGACCCACGCGAAGGCGAGCGTGACGGCCAGGCGCATCCCACCGAAGCGCAGGCCGACGAGTGCCACGCCCAAGAGGCAGAGCAGGTCGAACAGGATCGAGCTCAGGTGCGCCGCCGGAAGGTCGTCCCACTTTCCGGTCCAGCCGAGAATCAGGTAGCCCGGCACGTACGCCTCGTAGGCCACGGGTCCATACGTGTCGCCCTGGGGGTTGGCGGACTCGCAGCGGCCGTTGGTCTGGACGCGGTCCCGGACCTCCCCGTCGGCATCGGCCTTCCCACAGGCGGGGAGCTGATCCTCGACCGGGAAGTGCCCGTAGGGCGACTGCCCGTTGACGATCCGGTTCGCGCCGACGACGCCCGAGTAGCCGACGTCGATCACGTTCGAGGTCCGCACGTTCAGGCCGATGCGGAAGCCCGCCGTGAACACCGTTGCGGCCGCCAGCACCCAGATCGGCCAGACCGGTACCGAGCCGGTGGCGAGGCGCCCGCGCCACGCGCTCCAGACCATGCGCCCGAGCAGGTAGACGAGCGGCGGGTAGGCGAGGGGGACGCTGGTGAAGACGTCGCCGCGGTTGAAGAACCAGAGGGAGCCCGTGAAGGAGAGCAGCGCGAGCAGGTCGAGGTTGCGCATGCTCAGCGGGCGGCGCAGGTCGGCCAGACCGACGAGGAACAACAGGCAGAAGCCGAGCCAGACCGGAGCACTGTTGATCTTCGTGCCGCCGAAGGCGCCGTCGTAGCCTCGAGCCATCTTCCAGGCGACCTGCGGTCCGGTCCAGGCCTCCACGACCGCGCCGCTTCGGTCGTCGACCTTGCCCGTGGCCACCTCGCCCGCAGGGCCCGCCCATACCTTGAGCGTCCAGAGGTGCTTCGCGTAGACCGCGGTCGTCTCCCGAATCTGCGGGGGGTAGTGGCGGAGCCAGTCGGCGACCTTGTGGTCCTCGAGGAAGATGCGGGTCACTTTCGCCTCGGTCAGGCGCGGCTCCGGTGGCGCGGAGACCGAACCCCGCAGCACCGGGGGGACGCCGGCGGTCGTCGTGCCCGCGAGCGCCGGCCCCGCAAGCGCAAAGGCGACGAGGACGGCCGAGACGAAGGCGCGGCCCATCAGGCGCTCAGCCTAGCGGCGCCTGCGGGCTTCCTCGCGCTCCTGACGTGTCGCCGGGCACGCGGAGGCCGTGGCGACAGTGCTCGCTGCACGGCCCCGCGGCCGGAGCCCTCCCGCCGGCGCGGAGGCCGGCTCCGCCGGCCGTGGGCGCCGCCGATCAGGGGCGCGAGCGGAACGACCAGAGCTTGTTGCCGATGAAGTTCAGAGGCGTGACCAGGACGACGGCGATCGCCTGGGCCAGCACCTTGTCCAGCCCAAGCGCGATGAAGCCGGACAGCAGGGCGAGGTTCGCCGCGTATGCGACCAGAGCCACGATCAGGAAGCGGAGCCCTTGCCAGCCGACGTGCCCGCGCTGGTCGTGGAACGTCCAGAGCCGGTTCCAGGTGTAGTTGTTGGTGACCGCGACGAGGAAGGAGCAGGTCGCGGCGGCCGCGTAGTGCAGGCCCGCGCCACGCAGGAGGGCCGTGTAGACGATCAGGTTGATCACGTAGCCGCTCGCCCCGACGGCCGCGAACTTGCCGAGCTGCATCCAGTTCCGCGGCCGCGACAACGCGCGGCCGGCGCGCGTGCGGGAGAAGCTCGCTGCAGGGGTGAAGGCCATCGGCGCGCGAGCGTACCAACCGGCCGGCGGCGTCAGCCGCCACGTGAGCGCGGACGGGAAAGGCAACATGATCCCGTCGAGCGGCACCCGCCTGAGGCGGCCGCCTCGCTCGAGCACGAGCTCCTCCACCGCCCACTCCGGCCCGAGAACCACGTCCTTCAGGGTCGACCCGTCGGCGCCGACGCTTCGACCCCGCAGCTCCGCGAGCGAGCGAGCCTCGAGCCGGTAGACCGAATCGGGTCCCAGGTCGAGCAGCACGAACGGCGACCCCGCCTCGAACGCCTCCTTTTCCAGCGACGACGCCGGGAACGGAAGGAAACGGTGCGTCTGGTCGCCGCAAAGCACGTCGAGCCCGAGCGCGCGGGACTCCGTCGGGTGCAGGAAGACGTCGACGGCCCGACCGAGGCGGATCCCACGCACCCGGACGGGCCGGCGCAGGAGCTCATCGCCGGTGTGACCCCTCATCGACCCATGTCATCTGCCCGGCTACCGGACTCGGAAACCGAGTTCGCCCGCGGGCTCCTCGTCGACGGTCTCGACCTCCTCGACCTGCGCTCCGGCCGGCCCGCGGCGACACCAGTCGACCAGCGACTCGACGCGTTCGTCCGCCCCTTCGAAGACGGCCTCGACGCTACCGTCCTCCGCGTTTCGGACCCAGCCTGCGACGCCGAGCGACTCGGCCCGGGCCCTGGCCTCGGCGCGGAAGAAGACACCCTGGACACGCCCGCGCACGCGCACCTGAACCCTCCTCACCCGCGGAAGCCCTCCTCCCCGAGGAGCGGGACGAAGCGGCACGGGACCGAGTGCACGACCGCCGGGCCTTCCGGACTTCGCACGATCACCTCGAGTCGCTGCGCCGCGGGCCCGCCCACGGGCACCACGAGCCTCCCGCGCGGGCGGAGCTGGTCGTAGAGCGTCTCCGGCATCTCGGGCGCGGCCGCGGCCACGGCGATCGCGTCGAAAGGCGCACGGTCCGGGACGCCGAGCGTCCCATCGCCGACCACGACCTCGACGCCGTCGTAGCCGGCCGCGGCGAGGCTGGCGCGCGCCTCCGCCGCGAGCTCGGAGATCCGCTCGATCGTGATCACTTCCGCTCCCAGCTCTGCCAGGACCGCGGCCTGGTAGCCGGAGCCCGTTCCGACGTCGAGCACCCGCTCGCCGGGACGCGTGGCCAGGGCCTCCACGATGCGCGCGACCATGTACGGCTGCGAGATCGTCTGGCCGTGTGGCAGCGGGAGGGCCGCGTCGTCGTAGGCGCGGCCTTGCAGCTTCTCGGGCACGAACAGCTCGCGCGGAACGCGGTCCATCGCCTTGAGCACCGCCTCGTCCACGATGTCGCGGCCGCGCAGCTGGAGCTCCACCATGCGGTGCCGCGCCTCGGCGCTCTCTTCAGGCCGCATCGGGAAGCCGGCGCGCGTAGGCCGGCGGCTCGATCCCGAAGTGCGAGAGCGCGAGCGGGGCCAGGTCGACGATGCTGCGCGGCTCCGCCTCGAGCCCGACCGTGAGGATCGGCACCTCGGAGTCGCCTGCCTCGAGCGAGCCGTGGCTGCCCCCGCCGAGGTGGCTGCGGCCCGCGAGGTCGGTGAGCTCGACTCCTGCCGGGGGCGAGACCAGGACCTCGCCCGCGTTCGGGTTCGCGAGCGCAGCCCACGCGCGTTCGAGTGCGTCCGGCTGGTCGAGCAGGCCGCCGTCGCCGCTCGTTCGCCAGCCGTCATCGGCGGGCGCGAAGCGGAGCTCCTCGCCCGCTCGTCTGGCGATGGCCTCGCCGCCCACCTTGTAGAGAACTACCTCGGCAGCGGCCGAGCCGTCGAGCCGCCGGGCGAGCCCGGCCGCGTCGTCGCGGCAGTCGGGGAGGCGGTAGACCATCCCGGCCCGATTCGAGGCCGTCACGACGATGCCGTCGACGCCGGCGAAGGACGCCTCGAGCGAGACCGCGCGGTCGACGAGAGTCTGGCCGTGATCCGCGCAGATGACGATGGCGTACCGCTCGAGGAACTCGTCGGGCCCACCTGCCGCCTCGACCAGCGCGCCGATCGCAGCGTCGCTGCGGGCGAGCGCCTCCTGCGTCTCCTGCGGCCCGAGCGCGTGGGAGGCGAAGTCGTAGTCGGGCAGGTAGTAGACGAGGAAGTCGAAGCCGTCGCGCGTGACGAGCCAGCGCCCGACGAACCCCGCGTACGCATCGAGCGAGCCGGTCGAGCGGCCGAAGACGGACACCGGCGCGCCCGTCACGTCGGACTCGAAGAGGTTGTAGAAGAAGAACCGCTTGGGCCCGTAGGCGGGCCGCACGAGCCCCGGGATCAGCGGCAAATGGCGCGTCCGGCCTCGGTAGCAGGTGACGTTGACCGCCGCAGCCGTGAGCCCCGCGTCCTCGATCGCCTCGTAGACCGTCACGGCCTCGTCGCCGAGATGCTGCTCGTTCATGTTGAAGACCGCGTCGAGAATCGACCGGCGCGCGCCCGCGGCCCGGATCGCCGCGAACGACGAGCCGTACTCGACCAGCCTCCGCTCACCGCGGTGGTACCAGACCAGATGCGGAATGCGGTGCACGTCCGGATGCGCCCCGGTGGCGATCGACGACAGGCAGACCGGCGTTAGCGACGGAAAGGTCGAGACCCCGCGTCGGTACGTGCCGTTCGCTGCCAGGAACGAGAGCGCCGGGGCGCTGCCCGTCTCGACCGCGTCCTCGAAGACCGCGGGCGTGAGCCCGTCGACGACGACGAGGATCAGCTTTTTGCGCTCGGCCACCTCAGTCGCGGGCCAGGCTGCGCAGTCCGGCGTAGCGCTCTCCCTCGCGCCGGCGGGCCCGCACGCCGAGCGCGGGCAGTCCCACGGCCTCCAGGAAGCCGACGACGGGAATCAGCGCGAGCGCTGCGAGCAGAAGCGAGGCGAGGCCGACCAGGACGGCGGTGCCGCCGCGCGTTCCTCCTCGCTTGAGAGCCCCGGCGACGAACGGTGCGACGACGACGGCACCGAGGGCTCCGCCGATCCCGCCGGCGACGGCCTCGTGCCAGCCGCCGATCGCGTAGCCGACCGCGGCACCGCCGACGGCCGCGATCACGGCGACCACTGCCACGAGCGCCCGGCGAGGCGCGGCGACAGCGGAGCAGAGGCCGCCGATGCCGATCCCGAGGCCGAGCGAGAGGCCGATCCGGTACCACTCCCACATCGCGCCCGGAGTGTAGACCCCGTCTCCAGGCTCGCGGTTTAGCAGCCTCTTTGCAGGGGAAAGAGAGCGGTGATGAAGCGCGACTCCCTGCCTCTCCTCATCTTCTTCCGCGCCGCCCACTCCGGCCCCGCGCGGCGGATGGAGAGCCTCGTGGCGCACGTCGCCCGCAAGGAACGCGACCGGTTGCGGGTGACCCACGTGGACATCGACGAGCAGCCCGAGTTGGCCGAGCACTTCCGCGTGCAAACCGTGCCGACCCTCGCGCTCGTGAAGGGCAAGCGGGTCGTCGAGCGCCTCGAGGGCCGGGTCAGCGCGCCCCGGATCGAGCGCATGCTCGAGCCCCACCTCGGCGCCGCCTAAAACCGCCTCGCGACCTCCGGCGTATTACTCGGTCAAGACCGAGAGGAGAGGCATGCGCAAGGCACTCATCGTGGTCGGAGTCATAGCGGCGTCGCTCGCAACCGTGCTCGGTGCGGGGGCGGCGACCGACGCGGGAACCACCAAGCTGGTGGCCAACCTGCGCGGCAGCAACGAAGCACCTCCGGCCGCAGCATCGAACCGCGGCAGGACAGAGATCCGGTTGACGGCGTCCACAGGCAAGGTCTGCTGGGAGACGACGATCACGAAGATCGACGGCAAGCCGAACGCGTCTCACATCCACAAGGGCGGCAAGGGCGTCTCGGGCAACGTGATCGTTCCGCTCGGCGCCGGCTACAAGCGCGAGGGCTGCACGACCGTGCCGAAGGCCACCGTCAAAGCGATCCTCAAGAACCCCGGTCGCTACTACGTGAACGTGCACAACGCAAAGCATCCGGCCGGCGCGATGCGCGGCCAGCTGGCTCGGGGGACCTAGGTCCTCCAGGAGACGGGGCCCGGCGGACCCTCGCCGCCGGGCTCCTCCCTCTAAGGCCTTTCGAGGCGGCGGATCACGGCAAGCCCGAACTCGGCGGCCCGCGCGCCGTCGACGACGCGGTGGTCGAACGTGATCGAGAGGTATCCGGTCGGACGAGCGACGATCTCGCCGTCGCGGACGACCGGGCGCTCCGCGACGCGGCCGATGCTGAGAATCGCGACCTCGGGGTAGTGGACGATCGGGGTGGTCAGCAGGCCGCCGAGCTTGCCGGCGCTCGTGACCGTGAACGTGGAGCCGCGCAGCTCCTCCGGCTTCAGCGAGCCCGCTCGCGCGGACTCGGCCAGCCGCTCGACTTCGGCCTGCAGCTCGTCGAGCGAGGCCCGGTCGCAGCCGCGGACGACGGGCACGACGAGGCCTTGCTCGGTCTGCACGGCGAGGCCCAGGTCGTACCGGTCGAGGTAGACGATCTGGTTGCCCTCGAACCGCGCGTTCAGCTCGGGGAACTCTCGCAGCGTCTCGGCGACCGCCTTCAGCACCGCCGGCACGAGCCGCTTCAGGTCGACGGCCCCGAAGTCGCACTCCTCGACCCAGGTCACGGGCGGCACCTCGCGGTGCGCTCTGGCCATGTGCTCCGCGACCAGGCGGCGTACGCCTCGCAGCGGCTCGGCCCGCCCTTCCGAGTCAGGGCCCGGGGTCTGACCCCCTGACGCGGCGGCTCGGCGCACGTCGTCTTCGGTCACCCGCCCCTGCGGCCCCGTGCCTTCGAGCGCGGTGAGCTCGACGCCGAGCTCCTGCGCCACTTTCCTGACGAGCGGCGTCGCCCGGACACGTCCCTCCGGGACCGGTCCCGGGGTCTGACCCCGGGTCGTGTCCGGTAGGGACCCGTCTTCGCCGATCACCACCAGCACCGTGCCGACCGGGACCACGTCTCCTTCGGCGACGAGGATCCGTGCGACCTTGCCGGCGGCGGGTGAGGGAATCTCGACCGTGGTCTTGTCGGTCTGGATCTCGACCAGCGGCTCGTCCTCCGCGATCTCCTGGCCCTCCTGGACGAGCCAACGGGCGATCTCGCCCTCGGTCAGACCCTCGCCGAGATCCGGGAGCTTGAACTCGTAGGCCACGGCGGCGGAATCTACCGGGGCCGGCCGACCCAGGCGTCGGGCGGGACGATCAGCACCCGCAGGCCGCTCTCGACCCGCCAGAGCGAGACGGCCTGCTCGTCGCCTGCGAGCTCGGCGGCGGTCTCACGCGGGACGTAGCCGAGCTGCAACGTTCGCTCCTCGTTCCAGATCGCGACCGCGTTCGGATCGTGCTCGTTGTCCGGCTCGGGGACGAGCGCCAGGCGGCTGCCCGGATCAAACGACGGGTCGGGAAGCGCCTCGGGCCGGTACGAGACTCCTGCGGCCGGGACGACCCGGATCCTCGGGTCCTCCCAGCGCACCGGCTCGCCCGTGGCCGCGTCGCGAAGGCGGTAGCCCGAATGCGCCCGCTCGAGGATCAGCCGAAGCCGGTCGCTCACCCGAACGCGTCGTCGCGCAGGACGGCGTGGATTCCCAGCACCTCGTTCACGACCTGCGTCACATGGAGGTCGACCCCGACGCTCGCGAGGACGAGCGCGTCGCCGCCGGTGACGCCCAGCTCGCGACCCATCAGCGCGACCATCCCGTCGACGGCGATCTTGGCCGCGCGTCCCAGGTGAGGGTCGAAGCCGAACGTGAGCCAGGCGCCGTCGATCCGGGCGATCGGCCACTCCAGCGGCAGGTCCTCGCGCACGTCGAGCGTCAGCTGCGCGTTCACCGGTGTCTCGATCGCCGTGCCCGAGACCTCGCCGTCGCCCTGGGCCGCGTGGCCGTCGCCGGCGGAGAAGGGGGCGCCGTCGACCGGGACCGGAAGGTAGAGCGTCGTGCCGGCCACGAGCTCCTTGCAGTCGATGTTTCCGCCGAAGCGCCGCGGCGGAGTCGTCGAGTGCACGCCGGGCTCGGGCGGGGGCATCCCGAGAACCCCGAGGAAGGGAGCGAGGGCGAGCTCACGGCCGAGGGCGCGGCCCATGCCGTCGGCGAGCTCCCAGTGGACGGCGTGGTCCTCGCCGCCATGGGTCACGCCCCAGGGCCCCGGCTCGACCTCGTCGACCCGCACCGCGAGGGTCTGGCCGGCACGGGCGCCGCGAACGGCGACCGGCCCCGCCAAGGCGTGGCCGGTGTCGACGCCGGGCCTTCGCGGCTCGACTCGGACCTCCGGCTCGACGTGCCAGGCATGGTTGGGAACGGAGATGCGCACCGAGTCGCCCGGCTCGATCTCGAGGACGGGCTCCAGGTCGGGCGAGAAGTGGCCGTGCAGTACCTGCGGGTCGAGCGGCAGTTCGTGGAGGGCCACTAGAACTCGAGCAGCTTGCGCACCGCGTCCACGACCCGCGCGACGGACGGCATGTACGCGTCCTCGATCTGCCAGTACGGGTACGGCACGTCATAGCCCGTCACGCGCAGGATCGGACCCTGGAGATCGAGCATCGCCTTCTCCGCGAGGATCGCCGCCAGCTCGGCGCCATAGCCCGCCGTGCGCGGCGCCTCCTGGACGATCACGACGCGCCCGGTCTTCGCAGCCGAGGTCAGCAGCGCGTCCTCGTCAAGCGGCTTGAGCGTGCGGATGTCGAGCACCTCGGCGCTCGCCTCGCCCTCGAGCTCCTCGGCTGCCTGCTCGGCTAGCGGCACCATCGCGCCGTAGGCGACGAGAGTGACGTCGGTGCCTGCGCGCGCGAACCGCGCCTGTCCGAGCGCGACGATGTGCTCGCCCTCCGGGACCTCGCCGCGCATCGTCCGGTAGTGGAGCTTCGGCTCGAGGACGACCACGGGGTCCGGGTCGCGGATCGCCGAGGCGAGCAGACCCTTGGCGTCGCCCGGCGTCGACGGGATCGCAACCTTCACCCCGGGCGTGTGCACGTAGTACGCCTCGGGCGAGTCGTCGTGCAGCTCGGGCGCGCGCACGCCGCCGCCGTAGGGCATGCGCACCACGAGCGGGAACTCCATCGCGCCGCCGGTCCGCCAGCGGTAGCGCCCTACGTGCGTGATCAGCTGGTCGAGGCACGGGTAGGAGAAGGCGTCGTACTGCATCTCGCACACGGGCCGCCAGCCCGCCATGCAGAGCCCGACCGCGCTGCCGAGGATGCCCGCCTCGGCGAGCGGCGTGTCGACGCAGCGCTCGGGCCCGAAGCGGTCGAGCAGCCCCGCGGTCGCCCGGAAGACGCCGCCCGCCCGGCCGACGTCCTCGCCCATGACCATCACGTTCGGGTCGCGTCCGAGCTCGACGTGGAACGCGTCGTTGATCGCCTCGACGAGCGTGAGCTCAGGCATCGAGGATCCTGCGCAACTCGGCGAGGTCGGAGTCGAGCGACGGCAGCGGGTCGGCGTACGCATGCTCGAAGACGAGGCCGGGATCCGGCGGCGGCTCCGCCTCGGCCTCCGCGATCCCCGCGCGCATCAGCTCCGCCGCCTCGGCCCGCACCGCCGCGGCGGCCTCGTCCGAGAGCAGCCCGAGTCGCCGCAGGTAGGCCTCGTAGCGGCCGAGGCATTCGTGCTCTTTCTCCTCCGCGACGCGCTGCTGGTCGATATACGCGCTCGGGTCGTCCGCCGTCGCATGCGGTCCGGCGCGGTAGGTGAGCGCCTCGATCATCGTCGGCCCCTCGCCGGCGCGCGCCCTCGTGACAGCCTCCCGAGTCGCCTCGTAGACCGCGAGGACGTCTCCGCCGTCGACCCGCACCCCGGGGATGCCGTAACCGACCGCCTTGTCCGCCAGCGTCTCGGCGGCCGTCTGCGCGGAGACGGGCGTCGAGATCGCCCACTGATTGTTGTTGCAGAAGAGGACGAGCGGCGCGCGCATGACGCCGGCGAAGTTGGCGCCCTCGTGGAAGGAGCCCTCGGAGGTCGCGCCGTCGCCGAAGTACGCGATCGCACAGGTGCGCTCGCCGCGCAGCTTCTTGCCCCAGGCGAACCCGGCCGCATGTGGCACGTGCGTCGCGATCGGGACGCAGATCGAGGCGACGTTCCAGTCGCGAGGATCCCACCAGCCGGCCGGATGGCCGCGCCACCAGGAGAGGATCGTCGAGGCCGGCATCCCGCGCAGGAGCCCGATCGCCGACTCGCGGTAGCTCGGGAAGATCCAGTCCTCGCGCTCGAGCGCGTACACGGAGCCCGCCTGCATCGCCTCGTGGTTCCAGTAGATCGCGTAGGTGCCGATGCGCCCCTGGCGGTGGTAGACCACCGAGCGCTCGTCGTAGGTTCGCAGCAGCACGAGCCAGCGGTGGAGCTCGAGCAGGTCCTGTTCCGAGAGACCCTCGACCGCGCCGTCCGGGATGCCTTCGCCGTCGCCGATCACGCGCCGGAGGTCGCGCGATCCTAGGGCGCGTAGCACTTGGGCCATGAGCCCGCGAATCTACCCGACGCGGGAGCGCGCGACGGCCGCCACCACGGCAAGCGTGGCGGTCGCGGCGAGCACCCCGGCGAGCTCGAGCCCGAAGCCGCCGTGAATCGGCGCGCCCGCGGCGATCACGACGAGGGCGGAGAGGAAGCTCCCGGCCGCACAGATGAGCAGGACCGTCGCGAGGCGCCGAAGCGCGGCGTCGCGCTCGGTCCAGGCGGCCACGCGGGGCTCGAGGGACCACCACGCCAGCTCCGCGAGCAACAGGAACGCGCCGGCGTAGAGCGGTGTCCAGCGGTCGAGCGCGTCCGGACCGTCGGCGAGCCGAACGGCCTGCTCGGCGCCCAGCAGACCCACGGCGAACGCGACCGCCGCGCTCCAGCGCACCCCGAGCCCGAGGCAGAGCGCGAGCAGGGCGGCGGCGCCGAGCACCAGCAGGAGGGTCCGGTCGTTGGAGCCCCGAACGAGCGGCGAGAGCGCGAGCGCGACGCCGACGAGGACAGCGCCGGCTCCCGTGGCTAGGCGCGCGTGACCCGGGCGTGGCGCCTGAATGTCCTCACCTCCTCCAGCACGGCCTGGAGCGGCACGCCGTCGCGCCATTCGACGACCGGCACCCCGAGCCGCAGGTAGCGCCTACGCAGGGCGTCGCGGCGCAGGAGCCAGAGTCGGCGCGCCAGCTCGTCGAGCTTCTGCTCGCCCACGGGAGCGAACGGCGTCGGCGAGATCTCGACGACCGCCAGATCGAAGCCGCGGGCGCGGAGGTCGAGCAGGGCCCGCACCGAGCGCTCGTCGAGCAACGGCGTGAGCGCGAGAACGAGCGCGTGCGGGGGCAGCGTGCGAATCGGGAGCAGGCTCACGTCCTTCCACGCGTAGCTGAGGAAGATCTCCGCGTCGAGTAGCGAGTCGAGCACGCGGTAGAGCTGGACGAGCCCGCTCGACGCGGTCAGCCAGTTCAGCACCCCGCCGAAGGCGACCAGGCCGACGCGATCCTTCTCGCGCATGTAGTGAACCGCGAGCGACGCCGCGGCGTGTACCGCGTGGTCGAGCGTGCTCTCGCCGTGGCCGCGGGCCTCGGCGAAGGTGTCGAGGAAGATGACGACGTCGGTGTTCCGTTCCGGATGGGTCTCGTTCACCCACGGCTCGCCTCGCCGAGCCGTGGCCCGCCAGTTGACGCGGCGGACCCGGTCGCCCGGGACGAACTGCCGCAGGTCGGCGAACTCGATCCCTTCGCCGCGCGTGCGCGGAAGCTGGTTGCCGGCGAAGGGTTGCGTCTCGAGCGGCCGCAGCAGCTTTTGCAGCACCTCGCCGCGGGGATAGACCTTCAGCGGGCGGCGCCCCTCGAGGGTCTGCTCGAAGACGAACAGCCCGAAGGCGTCGTGCGCGCGAAGGACGAGGTCGCCGACGAGGTGGGCGCCCCAGCGCTCGCAGCGGATGACGTACTCGATCTCGCGCCGCTGCCCGGCCTGCAAGCCGAGCAGCCGCGGGTTCGGCGTCTCCGCGACCAGCCCCTCCGGCAGGTCGAGCAGGAGCTCGAGGCGCGGGACAGGCGTTTCCGCCCGAAGCTCGAGATCTGCCCCGACCGGCTCACCCTGGACCTGCCGCTCGGTCTCCAGGTCGAACGCCGCCGAGACGCGCGGCGTCTCCGCGAGCGAGAGCCCGACCACGAGCAGCGCGGCGAAGGGCGCCGCGAGGGCGGCCAGCTCCGGGCGGCCGAGCACGAGCGCGGCCAGGAGGCCGGCACCGGTGAGCGTGGTGTACGCGCCGAGCTTCGACGTCGCCGCGCGGGTCACTCGGCCGGCTCGGGCTCGGGCTCGGCCTCTGCCTTCGGCGTCGGCACGCGGCCGAGCAGCTCGACCACGAGGTCCTCCGGGCGCAATCGCTGCACCCAGAGCTCGGGCCGAAGCGAGAGCCGGTGGGCGAGCGCAGGCACGGCGACCGCCTTCACGTCTTCCGGGGTCACGAAGTCTCGGCCCTTGAGCGCCGCGCGGCCGCGGGAGAGCTTCAGCAGCGCGAGCGAGCCGCGCGGGCTCGCGCCGACCTGGACGCCCGGAGCCTCACGCGTGGCGGCGACGAGGTCGACCATGTACAGCCCGACGCTGCGGTCTACGTGCACCTGCTCGAGCGCGCGCTGCATCTCGATCAGCTCGTCGCGGCTGACGACCGGGTCGAGCTCGACCTCGTCCGCGCTTCGCTCGAGCCTGCGCTCGAGCACCTCCCACTCGTGCTCGCGCTCGGGGTAGCCGACGCCGATCCGGAGCATGAAGCGGTCCAGCTGCGCCTCGGGGAGCGGATAGGTGCCCTCGTACTCGATCGGGTTCTGGGTCGCGAGCACGAGGAACGGCGGCGCGAGCAGGTGCGTCGCGCCCTCGATCGTGACCTGCCGCTCCTGCATCGCCTCGAGCAGCGCGGCCTGCGTCTTCGGGGGGGCACGGTTGATCTCGTCGGCCAAGAGGAGGTTGGTGAAGATGGGGCCGGGACGGAACTCGAAGTCGCCCTCGCGCTGGTTGTAGATCGAGGAGCCGGTCACGTCGGAGGGCATCAGGTCCGGCGTGAACTGGACGCGCGTGAAGCCGATGCTGGTGACCTGTGCGAACGCGCGCGCGGTCAAGGTCTTGGCAAGGCCCGGAAAGTCCTCGATCAGCACGTGGCCGTCAGCGAGGATGCCGAGCAGGACGAGCTCCAGCGCCTCGCGCTTTCCGACAACGGCGCGCTCGACCTCGTCGAGGATCCGGTCGGCCTGCCGGGAGAGCTCGTCGACGGTCACAGCGCCTCCAGCCGCTCGACCACGCGCCCGGCAGCGTCCGGAGAGATCCCCGGGGCGAAGCGCTTGACCGGGGGCTCGCGATCCGGGCGAACGAGCATCCAGAGCTCGTCGCCGAGCGCCTCCTCGACCGCGGCGCCGCCGCCGTCCAGCCGTAGCCCCCGAGCGGCAAGCCGCTCATCGGCGATCTCGCGCAAGGTGGGTCGCAGCCGGTAGTGCAGGTCGAACGCGGTCGAGGATCCGAGCGTGAGCTCGCGCTCGAGCTTCTCCAGCTCGGGCGGGCGCAGCGGCCCCGGCGGCTGGCGGTCGAGCGCCTCGGTCAGCGCCGACCTCGCCGCGTGTGGATGCGCCTGCCGCGTCGCCATCGCCACTTCGAGCAGCGCCAATCCGCCCACCACGAGTATGTAGACGTCCAATTCGAGTGCAAAGCGGCCCGGCTGCGCGAATCGCGCCACGAGCAGCGCGATCGTCGCGAGCACGGTCAGGAAGATCCAGGTCTGGATCATCCGCTTCATGCGGCCTCCATCCGTTGCACCTCCAGCTCGGAACGCAGCCCCGCGAGCGCCTCGATCGCGTCGTCCTTCATCGCCGGGCCGACCGCGTGCGGGCTGAACTTGGCGCGCTCGAAGAGCTGCACCAGGCGGCGTACTGCGTACGAGCTGACCTTGAGGCTGTCGAGCGCACGGCCGACGTACTCGAGCGGCGTCTCGTGCTCCTCACGCGGGACGCCGTAGGCGGCAAACGTTTTCTCCATTCGCGCGTAGGCTCGAATCACCGCCTTGCGGGCGTCGCGCTCGGCACGCAGGTCATCGAGCGAGTCCGAGAGCACCTCGTCGAGCGCGCGCGCCAGCTCCACCTCCTGGTCGAACGCCTGGCGGTTGCGCCGCGCATGGGCCGTCGCCGCCCCGATGGTGACGACCACGCCGAGCAAGATCGAGCCGAGCACGAGCACCGGCAGCCAGCGCCAGCGCGGCCGGTGAGGCGCCGGTTGGGCTGCCTGCTTCTTCTGCGGCGCATGCGAGCCGTTCACCTCTCCGAGGATGCCCACCGGCGGGATGCCGCGGGGGTTCAGGCCGCGCCCCTGTCGCTTCTCGGCGGAGAAGACGGCGACCGCCAGGAGCACCGCGAGAATCGCGGCGGCGATCAGCTGGCGGCGTTGGTTCGTCTGCCCGGAGAGCTTCTGCAGGCGGCGGCGGTTGGCGAGCGCCCAGATCACGAGCACCGCCCCGACCGGGAGGAGCACGAGGGCGATCGTGGCGATGTAGTCCGAGATCAGCGTCGGTGCGCTCGTGTTGCCGCCGCCGCGCCCACCGCCCGGGTGATGAGCGTGGCTGGCAATCGCCACGAACGCGAGCAGCGCGGTCACCGCAATGCCGCTCAGCAGGAGCTTTCGAGCTCCACTCACGACCGAACCCTAGATCAGCACGGCGATCGCGTCTCGCTCGGCCTCGAAGACCGCCTCCTCGATGTCGCCGAGGTCCTCGCCGTCGGCCTGCAGGGGCAGCGGGCGATCGCAGGCGATCTCGATCCGGTCGAGGTCATGCAGGTAGAGCAGGTTCTTCGCGCCGTTCAAACCGCTTCCGGAGAACGCGCGGCGCAGGAGCCGCGGGACGTCAGCGGGCCCGACCCGCTCGGGCGCAACCAGGTCGAGGCCGAGCTCGAACCGCGCCTCGGGCGAGACGTGGACCGCGAACCTGCCTGCATAGGTGTACGGGTCGGTGTTCGCCACCAGCGCAAAGGCGGCGCGCCCGTGGCCCCGGACCTCGAGCGCGGGCTCGAGGCGGGCGCGCCGGGAGCCGGCCAGCTTCGCCGCCGCGCTGAGGTACGCAAGATCGCCGGGCCTCTTGCCGTCTTCTCGCCGCCCGAGGGCGTCCACCCGTCGCACCAGCTCCGCATCGAGCCCGATTCCGGACGAGAAGCCGAACCGGCGCCCGTTGACGCGCCCGACCGTGATCCGGCGGACGCGACCTGCCTCGAGCGCGTCGGCGACCCGCCTGGCGGCCGCCGTCGCGTCGCGCGGAAGACCCAGCGCCCGCGGCAGCACGCTCGTGCCGCCTCCCGGCAGAAAGCCGAGCGGAACCCCGTCCGGCGCGCCGTTCAGCACCTCGTTGAAGCCGCCGTCGCCCGAGAGCACGACGACCGCGTCCGCTTCGCCGGACCCCGCCGCCAGCTCGGTGCCATGGCCCGGCCGCTGGGTGAAGTGCGTCCACACGGTGGCGGCGCGGCCCAGCTCGCGCTCCACCGCCGCGACTCGCTCGTTCGAGACTGCGCTCGCGAACGGGTTCACGATCAGGACGACTTCCATAAGCTGGCACGAGCATGCCACGGCTCGACCACGCGGCCTTCGAGACGCCTGACCCGGATCGAGCCGCCGCCTTCTACGAGCGGGTGCTCGGAGCCCGGATCGTGAAGACGGAAGGCCACCCGGTGATGGCGTACGTCGGCACCTCGGGCTTCGCGTTCCACGCGACAGGCGGCCCGGGCGACCACATCGGCGTCCGGATGAGCGAGGAGGAGCGGGAGCGGGTCAAGCAGAGACTGGAGGAGGCGGGGATCGAATGGACCGAGCGCGACCACGGGATCGCCAAAGGCGTCTTCTTCCGCGACCCGAAAAGTTAGTTACTAACATTGATTCAGGCCGGAAGACGCTCCCCGTCTCGACGCGGAGATCGATCCACAGCGCGTGGACGTTGCCGTAGCTCTTGCGCAGGCCGGTGATCTCGGCGACGGACTTTGAGCTGCACCGGCCCTACGCTAGCGGTCGGTCCTCGACCCCGCCGCGCCTGTCCGGAAAAGCGCGATATTTCACATGCGATGGCCGAAACGGCGACGAACTCTCCCGCCGAGCGAAATGCAAGCGGTCGCTCGGTGCGGAAGCGAGTCCCCCGGACGAGTCACGCGACCCTGGAAGTCGATTCCAGCCGCGACCCCATCGCCGTCTTCGAAGCCCAGGATCGCTCGCGGCTCCCGTCCCTCGTCCCGATCCGGTACGGGCGGATGCTGACCTCGCCGTTCGCTTTCTACCGAGGCGGTGCGGCACTGATGGCGCACGACCTCGCACGGACGCCGTCGAGCGGCCTCGACGTTCAGCTCTGCGGTGACGCCCACCTCGCGAACTTCGGCGGCTTCGGCTCGCCCGAGCGCGACCTCGTCCTCGACCTCAACGATTTCGACGAGACGCTCAGGGGACCGTTCGAGTGGGACGTCAAGCGCCTTGCGACCAGCTTCGAGATCGTGGCGAGAGACCGCGCGTTCTCGAAGGCGGACCGCACGGCGGCCGTCCTGCTGAGCGTGCGGAGCTATCGCGAGGCGATGCGGCAATTCGCCGCGGCCGGTGATCTCGACGTCTGGTACGCGCACCTGGACGTGACGACCATCGTCGCCGAGCTCCAGCGCGCGAAGAAGCGCCGCCTCGCCAAGAAGGTGAAGCACACCGCGGCGAAGGTCGAGACGGACGGCGATCGGCACGCGCTCTCGAAGCTGACGCGCTGGGTCACGGGGAAGCCGAGGCTCGTCTCGAATCCGCCGCTGATCACTCCGCTCGCCGAGCTGACCGAGGATCGAGAGGCGGCCGAGTCCGGCGTCCTCGACGTCCTTCGCACATACCGGCGAACGCTCTCGGCCGATCGACGCGCGCTGCTCGACGGCTTCCGCTACGCGGACCTAGCCCGCAAGGTCGTGGGCGTCTCGAGTGTGGGGACAAGCTGTTGGGTCGTCCTGATGGTCGGGAGGGACGAGCGCGATCTGCTTTTCCTGCAGGTGAAAGAAGCCGAACCTTCCGTCCTGGAGCCTGTACTCGGCGCGAGCCGGTTCGCCAATCACGGGCGGCGCGTCGTTGAGGGCCAGCGGCTGATCCAGGCGGCAAGCGACATTCTCCTCGGCTGGGCGCGCGCCAAAGGGGCGGAGGGGGCCGGAGAGGTCGACTTCTACGTTCGCCAGCTGCGGGATTGGAAGACGTCAGTCGATGTCGAAGGGATCCTTCCGAGCGGGCTGGCCGCATACGCTCAGGCGTGCGGCTGGGTGCTTGCGCGGGCACACGCGCGCTCGGGCGACCGGATTGCGATCGAGGGCTACCTCGGCAAGAACGACGTGTTCGATCGCGCCATCGCCGAGTTCGCCGCCGGTTACGCGGATCTCAACGAGCGAGATCGCGAAGCCCTCCGCCAAGTCGTGACAGAGGGAAGGCTTCAGGCGCAGGAAGGAGTCTGATCGAGCGCCGGACACCTGCGGAGGCAGCAGTTCAGCGCAGGTGGCGAACCCTGCTTGCGCTCGAATACCCGGGGCTGCTCGACTTCGACGATCCGGGGCTGGAATGGCGCCGGCTCTTCGCGGAGCTGTTCGGAACCTTTCTGCTCGTGCTCCTCGCCGCCGGTGCGGTGGTCGTCAGCTCGAGGTAGGCATGCGAGGCCGTCCCCAGAGCGAAGATTCCTGGCTGTGGATTCCGCATCTGGGGTGATCCTCGCACGGGTCGTGCGGCCCCGGCGGGCGACGAAGGTCGGGTCGTCGTGCTCGAGGCACCGCGCGCGACGCTCGAGCTTCTGGACGAGCGCCAGGCGGAGTACGTCGATACCGTCGAAGTGGGACGCCGCGTGTCCGGGCAGGTCCGCCTCGCCGTCGAGGTCGCAGACAGCGAGGACACCGCCCGCCGGCTGGTCTCCGCCGGTGCCGAACCGGTAGGCGCGGTGGTGACGTCTCCCTTGAAGGACCGAAACGTGCGGGTCCGAACACCGGACGGAATGCAGCTGACGCTCTTCACGAGTCCCTAGCCGTGGGGTCTACGAGTCGGGCTTCGGACGGACCGGCGAGTCGACACAGACGACGCGAGCATCCTCGTCGCCCAGGACCTGTCGGCATCCACATGAACTTGCTCGTGACGATCCTGGCCGGCGGAGGTCCGCTCGAGACCGCTAAGGCGCGCTCGCAGCACAAGACGTTGGTTGTTGGATCTTAGTGCCGTGTGCGACGCGCCTAAGACGAGGCGAGCATCGAGCGCGACTCCGCGCGGGCCTCGCTCCACCACACGAGCTCGTAGGTGTGCAACGCCAGCCAGATGGCCGTGACGAGCGCCAGCGCGGCGAGTGCCGGGACCACCGTCGCGAGCGGGAGAACGAGTACAAGCACAAGCGCGGCGACGAAGCGGCCGCGGCTTACCGTCACCCGCCGTTCTATCCGGATCCGGATCGCCGAGTACGTGAGGAGATAGAGGGCGCTCCCCCCGCAGAGCGCAAAGGCCGCGACGGAGTCGAGTTCTTCGCCGACGTGCCCGACGATGGTCTTCATCGCGAACGCGAAGAGCACGATGCCGACGATCATCGGGAGGTGCGCGTACGCGTACACGTCGCGGGCGAGCGCAACGCGATCCGGGCCTCGCAGGTCGGCGAGCATCCGCTCGCCGCGGATCGAGAAGAAGTCGAAGTAGGCGAGCCAGAATGAGGTGGCGACGAGAAGCCCGAGGATCGCGGCTGCGATCTCGCCCAGCCCGATGCTTATCCCCGTCGCGCCGATCCCGATCGCGACGAAGGCCTCGCCGAGCGCGATGATCAGCACCAGGCCGTAGCGCTCCGCGAGGTGCGACGAGTGCACCCGCCAGCCGGTCGACCCGCTCAGCCCCGCGCCGACGTACGTGCACGCGAGAGCGGCGACCCAGAGCCACGTCCGTGCGCCGTCCGCGAAGCCGGCGACGAGGATCAGCGCCGCGCCGAGCAGCGTCCACGGCGCCAGCCTGAGCACGGCGGACAGCAGGTCGCGGTTCCCGCGGCCGGCGAGTGCGTAGAGCGCCAGATGCATCGCGCAAACGACGAGGAGTGCAGCGCCGAAGAGCACGCCGTCGTCATCGAATACACCCGGCACCACGAGCGCCGCGACGAACATCGCGATGAGTGCGACGAGCAGTGCGGCGCCGACGAAGCCCTCCTCGGGGTCGACGGTGTTGGTCAGCCAGGCGTAGGCCGTCCACGGCCACCAGAGCGCAGCGAGCACGAGCACGCCGCGGCCAATCCCTGCGAAGGTCGGGTCGTCGGCGAGCAGCGTCGTCACCTGCGTGAACGCGAACACGAAGACGAGGTCGAAGAAGAGCTCTCGCGGCGTGACGCGGTGCTCGTGGTCGACTGCGGTCGCGACCATCCCGCGCGACCTTAGCCCGCGGCCCCCGAAGACCCAACTCCGGAGCCCTCAGTCGTAGTTGGCAGCGCCAACGTGCTCGGCGAAGTGGTCTGCTCAAGTTAGAGCTCGGTCGATCGCTCCCGCCGGGTCAGGGACTGCGGCCGTTGCGTGGAGGAGAGAACGCGGCGGTGCGTCAACGTCAGTCCACATGAAGTGGTCGAGATAGAAGACCGCTCAGGAAGCGGCCTCCCCGTGCGCGCGTCAAGCGCGTGTCAAGCTCAGCCAGGCGCTCGGCCTCGAGTCTCTAAGCCTGAGAATCTGAATACACCGCCCCGGGCGGGCACCCCTGCGCCGCCTTCGTCACGATTGGAGTCACACTGGAAGCCCGCCCGCCGCGCAGTGTCCCGCCGCAGGCGCGGGCCCTCACAACACCGCGCTCCAATCCAACTTACGGCGCAGGGACAGCCGCCCGCTTGGGGGCGCGCGCAGCAGAGGGACTCCGCATGGCGAGGAATCCACTGAGCACCGCGATCCACGCGAACAGGACGATCTGCGCGATGAGTGCATAGGCGCCGTCGGGCGCCCAAAAGCCATCGCTAGCCCAGGTCGTCCCACCTGCTTTCGTATTGGGGTGGCCCCAATTTGCGAGTCTCCTGCCGCGGCACGTGTGGGTCAAGCTGAGCGCGTCCGATTCCCCGCCACGCCCAGCGAGCAACTGGGGTCGGCTGTCCAGCGTTCGTGAATGTCACCCGACGCCTTGGGCGTTTGTTTCGCGGCGGTGACAGTCGTTGCTTATCCAGATCGGCAGGCATAGTCTCGCGCCCAAGTTCACTACCCACGGAGGTCCTCATGACCACCACCAGCCTGCTCCCTGACATCGGGATTGAGCTTCGGGAGGGTTACGCCGAAGTCGGCGATCAGACCTTGCATTACGTCGAGGCCGGCGATGGGCCGCTGATCGTTCTGCTGCACGGCTTCCCGGAGTTCTGGTTCGGTTGGCGGCTACAGGTCGCGCCGCTCGCGGCGGCGGGGTTTCGCGTCGTCGCCCCCGACACGCGTGGCTACAACCTGTCATCGAAGCCAGAGGACTTCGAGGCCTACGCCGTCGACCTGCTCGCCGCCGATATCCGCGGCCTCATCGGAGAACTCGGTGCCGAGTCCGCGCTGTTGGTCGGTCACGACTGGGGCGGATCCATTGCCTGGACGATTGCGATGAACCACCCCGAGGTTGTCGACCGACTCGCCATCCTCAACGCCGCCCATCCGCGGAGGCTCTCGGAGGGACTGAAGCACCCGAACCAGCTGCGCAAGTCCTGGTACTTCTTCTTCTTTGCGACGCCGGGACTGCCCGAAGAAGTTGTCCACCTAAGAGACTGGCACTTCTTCCGCCACTTCCTCCAGGACGCGAATCCGCCCTACACGCCAGAGGAGATCGAACGCTACGTCGAGGCGTGGTCGCAGCCAGGGGCAGCGGCCGGGATGATCAACTACTACCGCGCCTCGGTACGACAGTCCCAGAAGGAAGCCGCAGCGAAGCTTCGCCCGCTCTCGGCGCCGACGCTGGTGATCTGGGGGGAGGGCGATTCCTACCTCGGCTCCGACCTGGCCGAGCCCGAGCGCGACGACGTGCCCAACCTCGACCGCGTCGAGCGCCTGCCTGACGCGTCGCACTGGGTCCATCACGACGAGGCTGAACGCGTCAACCAACTGCTCATCGACTTCTTCGCCCCCGCTGCGGCATAGGCACTAAAGGCTTGGGGAGCGTACTTACGCCAGAACGTCCTCCGACCTGATCACGTAAACCACGCCGGTAACGCCGACCTCTCGCCTGAGCCAGCGTGCCTCTCGCCTGACCGCAACTGGGCCCTGGGGTCGCACAACGGTCGCCTCCTGACTCAAAGACTACGAGCGAATGTCCCTCTTCCATCAAAACCGGCCCGCCGTCCTGACCTCGTTGGCGGCGGGCCGGTCGTTAGCTCGGCTCCTTGACGATCGCCGGTGATCCCACTTCGGAAGCAGCTCTTTCGATGAGGTCAACCACAACGGCCGGCTGTGACACGTAGATCGAATGGCTGCCCGGGGTCTCGACAATCGTCGCGCCGGCGCGCTCGGACATCTCGCGCTGGAGGGATGGCGGAATCATCCGGTCGTCGGTCGTGACGAGGTACCAACTTGGCTTGCTTCGCCAGGCAGGCTCGCTGATCGTGCCGCCGGCCGCGTCAAGGCCCCAGGGGACCTGCGAGTCGGCCATGAACTCGGCGAGGTCGGCGTCCACGTCGCCTGCAAACGCCTGGTGGAACTTGCCCCGGTCGAGCAAGAGAAAACCGTCCTGCGGGGGCAGAATCGGCGGGGCGGTCTCGGGCGGCAGGTCGGCGATGAGCGTTTGCACCGACTCGCCCGCATCCGGCATGAAGGCTGCGATATAGACGAGCGCCTTCACATTTGGATCAGTACCCGCCTCGGTGATCACCGCGCCACCGTAGGAGTGGCCAACGAGAATCACGGGCTCGGGTTGCGCGTCGATGACCCGCCTGGTGGCCTCGACGTCGCCTGCCAGCGAAAGCGTCGGATTCTGGACGACGCTGACGGTGTAGCCGTCCTTCGTCAGCTGCTGATAGACGCCTGCCAGCCGGAGCCGTCTACGAAACCGCCGTGAACGAGGACGACGGTCCCCGCTGAGCCATCGCTCATGATGATCTCCTTTCAGGCAAAGAGGGGGGTCCTGAACTCCTTTCTGTGTTGGTGGAAACCCGGCGACCCTACTCCGCCCTGCCGGGGGTAACAACCGGTGGAACCCGGACCGAAACCGAACTGCGACACCTCCGTCGCCCGGGCCAGCGTTCGCGAATGTCACCCGAACGTACGCGTCGCCCATTCAGTGACAGCCGCCGGCGGCGGATCGCTTCTGTGTACCACTGCGGGTGTGATTCGGCCGCCCATGCGTCAAAGATGAGGAGGGCGCGCCAGGGCGACCGCGCGTCAGCCGCCGCCGACGGTGCTCGCCTTGCTACTGCGTCACGACGCGCTGGTAGCGCCACGCCGAGAGCGGGGCGAACACCGCGATGATCCCAAGCGTCCAGACCAGCGCCAGCCAGATGTTGTCGCCGGCCGGAATCCCGAGGAACAGCGCGCGGGCGGCGTTCACCATGTAGGTGAACGGATTGTGCTCGGCGATCGGCTGGAGCCAGCTCGGCATCGAGGCGACGGGGACGAACGCCGACGAGACGAACGTGACCGGGAACAGGATCGTGAACCCGTACGCGTTCGAGGCCTCCGGCGACGACGACGAGAGGCCGATGAAGGCGAACACCCACGAGAACGCGTAGCCGATCAGCAAGAGCAGCGCGATCCCGGCGATCACCTCGCCGACGCTGCTCGAGAAGTTGAAGCCGATGAGCAGCCCGACGGTGAACATCACGACGAGCTGGAAGACGTTGGTGACCACGTCTCCCAGCGTGCGTCCGGTCAGGAGCGCTGAGCGCGTCATCGGCAACGAGCGAAACCGGTCGATCAGCCCCTTCTTCACGTCGTCGGCGAGCCCGAGGGCGGTCACGAAA
>DATAOV010000088.1:0-7104 GCA_036265535.1 Gaiellaceae bacterium
GCCGGAGAGACCGGGCTGCCCGCGTTCTTCTTCCCGGCAGGAGCTTGCATGCTTCGCCGCGACGCGTTCCTCGAGGTCGGCGGCTTCTTCGAGGGGTACTTCCACGGGGGCACCGAGCTCGATCTCGCGACCCGCCTGCTCGCTGCCGGCTGGGACGTGCGGTATCTCCCGTCGGCGCCCTTCGTCCACTTCAAGTCGGCTACAGGGCGCGCGAAGCCCGACATGCTTCGGCTGAGGGTCCGGAATCAGCTCTGGTACTTCTACCGCCACTTTCCGGCCGCGCTCGCCGCGCGCAGAATCCCCGCCTACCTCGTCTTCGACCTTCTCGAGTCCGCGAAGAGCCGTGCGCTCGGCTCGTGGACGGGGGGAATCCGCGACGCCTGGCGCGGGCGACAACGAGTGCAGAACACCCGGCGCCCGCTGCCGCGTTCGGTCGTCAAGCGCGCCGAGATGAATCGGGGGCGGATGCACCTGCGCCTGCTCGCCGACCGCGCAGCAAGGCTTGCTCAGTCCGGGCGTCGCAACGCCTGAAGACCCCCCTCGAGCACCCCCTGCGCACCGCGCCACTCGCGGTTGACCAGGCGATGGCCGACGAGGAGCGCCACGAGCAGCCCGAACTGGAAACGCGCGAGGAGGGTCTGCCGGAAGTTCTTGCGGAAGAGGTACGCGCGGTTCGCGACGACAAGCCTGCCGAAGTCTCGCTCGTCGGCAGACCCGAACCCGAGCTTCCTATGGCGAACCACGATCTCGGGGGTGTACGTGATCCGGCCCAGCCGCGACAGGCGATACGAGAAGTCCTCGTCTTCGGCGAGGGCGTATCCGCCCAGGCGCTCGTCGAAGCGGACCCGGGCGGCGACCTCGCGGCGGGCGCTCATGAAACAGCCCTGCATGAACTCGACATCTCGAGCCGTCGTCGGGTCACGAAGGTAGCGCGGATAGCCGAAGCGGGTGAACGTCCCCTCCCGCCCACCACCGGGCAGGAGCCTCCGGAACGCCGACGTCGGCCCCAGCCGCCGCTCGGAGCCGGGCTCGACGATGCGACCTGTCGCACCGACGAGCTGCGGGTCGCGGTAGACCTCGGTCAGGCGCGCGAACAGGTCGCGCTCGATGCTCACATCGTCGTCCAGGAACACGACCACGTCCCCCGAGGCGTGATCGATACCGATGTTCCGCTGGAGCGTGAGGCTCGGCTGCGCCTGCAGGTACCGGACCGCGGGCGCGACCGCTTGCTCGAAGGCCTTCACGACTTTCCGCGACGACCCCGCCTCGTCCGCGTCGATGACGATCACCTCGTCGGGCGACGGCTCGCAGCGCTGCAGGCCGGCAAGGGTCGACTCGAGAATCGACTCGCGCCGCATCGTCGGGATCACGACCGAGAAGCGCACTAGCTCCTCCTGTGGATCCCGCGAAGCTTGAAGGCAAGCCGCAGCGCGCCGTGCCTGGGCGGCGCCGGCAGGCGAGGTGCCGCGAGCAGCCGCCAGGGCCCGGGGTCCCACGCGAAGGCCAGCTCGTACCCCGCATCCGCGACGGCTCGGGTCACGCGCTCGTCGTACAGCCCGTAGGGATAGGCGAACGTGCGGCACGGTCGGCCGGTGATCGCCTCGATCGCACGCTTGGAGTCGGCGAGCTCCGCCGCCAGGCTTTCGTCGTCCAGCCCGCGCAGGTCGGGATGCGAGAGCGTGTGGGAGCCCAGCTCCATCCCTCGATCGGCCAGCTCGCGCACGCCGTGCTCGTCGAGCAACCGGCCCGCTTCGCCGGAGACGCTCGAGTGCTGGGCGCCGAAGCGTCCCGGGCAGACGTAGAAGGTCGCGCGCACGCGGAGTCGCTCGAGGAGCGGCACGGCATTCGTCAGCCAATTTTGGAACCCGTCGTCGAAGGTCAGCGCCGCAACCCCCGGACCGGGAGCGCCACCCTCGAGCAACTGCTCCGCGGTGGCGAACCTGTAGCCCAGCCGCTGAAGGAACCGGATCTGGGACTCGAGGTGCTCCGGGCTCGTCACCAGGCGGTTCGGGTCACCGTTCGGGCGCGCTACACCGTGGTAGGTGAGGATGGCGGGTGGCCGGAGGAGTCGGCGGATCATCCGAGAGCCACCTTCACGCGCCGGCTCACGCGTCGCACCGCGCGGGCGGGAAGGAAGCGCATGAGCGGCTCGTAGAGATCATCGCGCTTGAGTCGGAGGCCGAGCAGCGTGCAACCGTTCTCCATGTCCTGGCGGGGCAGAAAATGGGGATCGTCCCACGACCCCCGCGCAGAGACCGCGCATGCGGCACGGAACCCGGCCGCGCGACAGGCGCGAACCGTCTCCGGGCCGGCGCGGCCGTAGGGGTACGCCGCGACCTCGACCGGTGCGCCGAGCACGTCCTCGAGCTCGCGCTTCCCGGTCCGAAGCTCCTCGAGTGCGCCGTCGTACGGCAGCGCGCTGAGGTCCGCATGGGTCGCCGAGTGGCAGCCGATCTCGACTCCCGCCGTGTGGAGCTCGCGCAGCTCGTCCGCAGTCACGATCCGCGTCCAGGGCGCAGCCGGATGTGCCCGGCCCAGCCAGCCGGAAACCACGAAGACCGTCGCCGTCGTCTCGAGCTCGACGAGCAGTGGCGCGAGGGTCTCGAGGTTGTCGACGAGACCGTCGTCGAAAGTGAGCGCGGCGTGCCCTGCTGCGCCGCCCGACGAGGCCCGCGTGGCGAGCTCTCCGAACGAGGCGAGCTCGTACCCCCAGTCGCGGAGCTTCTCGACCTGGCGTCGGAAGTCGCGCGGGCCCACGAAGAGATGGTCCGGGTCGCGCCGGAGTGGAACATCCGCGAGCCCGTGGTATGCAAGGGCGAGCGGCGGAGGCAAGCCCCTGGCCATACCGAAATCGTACGCTGAGGTTCGATGAGCTCGGGCTCGCGCCGCATCCTTGCCAACACCGGGTATCGGTTGCTCGCCGACGCCGGCTCCAAAGTCGTGTCGTTCGGGTTCTACGTCGTGATGGCGCGCGAGCTCGGAGCCGAGGGCTTCGGGGCCTTCACGTTCGGTCTCTCCTTCGTCCTCGTCGTGACGACGCTCGGCAACTTCGGTCAGGACAGCATCCTCACGCGCGAGGTGGCGCGCGACCGGACACTTCTCGACCGCTACTTCGTCAACACGCTCGCGCTCAAGGTCGTCCTCTGCGGGCTGTCGCTGACGGTCGCGATCGGGGTGGCCAGCGCTGCAGGGGTCTCGGCCCAGACCCGCGCCGTCTTGCTCCTGCTGGGCCCGGCGTCGGTGCTCGAGCTGTTGACGATGACGTGCTTCGCCGTCTTTCAGTCCTTTGAACGGCTCGAATTCACACCGATCGCGCTCATCTCGCAGCGCACGCTGATCGCCGTCGTCGGGATCGCGGTGCTCCTCGCCGGCGCGGGAGTCGTCCTCGTTTCGGCCGTGTATCTCGCCGGCACGCTGTTCGGCTTCCTGTTTGCGCTCTTCCTCCTGCGCACCCGACTGGCCCGTCCGTCCTTGCACATCACCCCGGCGTGGTGGTGGCCGCTGATGAAGGCAGCGGCGGCGATCGGACTGGCGGGGGTGTTCTCCGTCGTCCTCTTCCGCATCGACATGACGATGCTCGCCGCGTTCAAGGGCGCGAAGGTCGTCGGCCACTACGGAGCCGCATATCGGTTGCTCGAGGCGACGCTCTTCATCTCATGGAGCGTCAGCGCTGCGGTCTATCCGGTCTTCTCGAGGCTCTCGCCGGTCAGCGAGCCGCCGGTCGGCTTCGTGTACGAGCGCGGAATCAAGCTCGGTGTCGCGCTGACGCTGCCGCTCGCGACGGGCGCGGCGATCCTCGCGAGGCCGGTCGTGGAGTTGCTCTACGGGCCCGAATACTCCGACGCGGTCTGGGCGCTGCGGCTGCTCGCACCGGCAATCGCCTTCTACCCGCTCTGCTTCATCACCGCATCACTGCTCGTGTCACAGAACCGGCAGCGCGTCCTGCTCGTCGTCTACGCACTGGTCGCGGCGGAGAACATCGTTCTCAACCTCGTGCTCATCCCCTGGCTCTCCCTGTACGGCGCGGCGCTCGGAACCTCGGTGTCGACGATCCTCGTCGCCGTCGCCTTCGTGGCCTCGGCGCACCGGGGCCTGGACTACCCGAGGGTGTTCGGCGGGCCCGTGGTCGCGTCGGCCGCGGCCGGGAGCGCCATGCTCCTGCTGCGGGAGGATTTCGCCGCGGCGCTCGTCGCCGGAGTGGCGGTCTACGCTGCCGTCCTCTTCGTCTTCGAACGGCGCCTCTTTCCGGACGATGCGCGCGCGGTGCTCGACCTCCTTCCCGGGCGAACGGCTTGACCGACCTCACGCCTCTGAAGGGGGCCTGGCGCCCTCTCGCCGAGCGCAGTCGGAACGTCTTCGCCACCTGGGAGTGGGCGGATACGTGGTGGCGCCATTTCGGCCGAGGCGGTGAGCTCCGCGTGACGTGTGAGCGGGCGTCCTTCCTCCTGCCGCTCTACGTCCGGCGGCAAGGGCCATTCCGCGTCCTCCGGTTCGTCGGGCACGGGCACGCAGACGAGCTCGGCCCCATCGGTGACCGCGGGCGGGCAGCGGAGGCCTTCGGCGACGTCTTCGCGGAGGGCGGCTTTCATCTCTTCCTCGGCGAGGAGCTCACTCCGGGCTGGGACACGCTGCTCGGTGCGCACGCGGTGGAGCGGACGAGCAGCCCTGTGATCGCACTCGACCGCACCTGGGACGAGTACCTCGCCGCGCGCAGCGCGAACTTCCGCAGCCAGGTGCGCTCCGCGGAACGGCGTCTCGAGAATCCCGCGTACCGTCTGACAACCCCCGAGACCCTCGAGGCCGATCTCGACACGCTCTTCCGGCTCCACCGCGCGCGCTGGCCGGGGAGCCACTGGTTTGCGGACGCGGAGGCTTTCCACCGCGAATTCGCCGCGATCGCGCTCGGCCGCGGCTGGCTGCGGCTCTGGACTCTCGAGCTGGGCGGCAAACCGGCTGCCGCGTGGCTCGGGTATCGCTTCAACGGCGTCGAGTCGTACTACCAGGCCGGTCGCGACCCCGCGCTGCAGCGGGAACGCGTCGGGTTCGTGCTGCTCGCGCACACGATCCGCGAGGCGATCGGGGACGGGATGAGCGAGTACCGGCTGCTCCGCGGAGACGAGAGCTTCAAGTACCGCTTCGCGACGAGCGACCCGGGGCTCGAGACCCTTGCGCGCCCGACCGGGGTCGTCGGCCGCCTGGCGCTAGCGCTTCGAACCGTTCGCCGACGCGCGTCGTAGCGCCCGCCCGGCGAGCCGCTTCACGTGCACGGCCGCCGGCCGGGGATCCTGGCGGTCCCACAGCCCGTGCCGGGATCCGATGGCGTACCCGAGCGAGCCGACGAGCCCGCGGCGCTCCTTCACCACACGGCGCAGATCCGACTCGAGCCAGTGGTAGCGGACGCCGTCGCGCGGAGATGCGACCTCGGGCAGCGGCCGGTCGGTCGCGAGCGCGGCCCAGATCGCCGGCAGGTTGGCTCCCGCGGAGAGCGCGAGCGCCATCGACCCGTAGAACCGCCCGTTGAAGTCGATGAGGACAGGATCGCGGCCGGGAGCCTGCTGGAACTGCGCCTGTGCGATCCCGAACCAGTTGAGGTCGGCGAGGAGTGCGGCGACCCGCTCCGCGAGCGTTCCGTCGACCGGCTCCGTGCGGGCGCGGACCGTCCCGCCGCTGCGGGTCGGCCAGATGGCGTCCGTCCGTTGCTGGACGGCCGAGATCACGCGGCTCTCGCGGTCGGTCACTGCGACGTACGCGACGAGGTCTCCGTCGACGAACTCCTGGGCGAGCGGCTCGGCGCCGACCGACTCGAGGTACTCGACCTGAGCGCGCGCCTCGCCCGGGGTCTGCGCAATCGTGGCGCGGAGGCGAAGCGGGCCTCCTTCGGGATCGTGCACCGTCGTGCGCCTCGGCTTGACCACGACGGGCGCGTCTTCCGGGCGCGCAGCCGCAGGCACCGAGAGCCCTGCGCGCTCAGCCGCTGCTGCGAGCTCGAGCTTGTCGAAGGCGCGGACGACGTCCTCGTGCGGCCCGTAGGGGAAGATCGCGCCCAGCTCGTCGCGTCCCGCCGAGAGCGCGAGCACCTCGCCGTCGCCGGCCCCGAACACGACGTCGTACCCACCGGCGTCCACGGCCTTGCGGACCGCCGCCACGAAGGCCTCGGGATCGACCTCGGGCGACGGGACGCGATGCCAGGCGATCGTCGAACGAGAGGAGGAGGCGAACCCTTCCCGCGGAGACCCGATCCCGATCTGCCAGCCGGCTGCCCCCAGCGCGCGAGCGGCGGCCAGCGACCCGCGCTGGAACCCGTCCTCGACGATCAGCGCGCGCAAGGAATCAGTGGCAGCTCTGCGATCCGGAGTCGGTGAAGCTGCCGCCGGCGGCCCTGACGAACTGCCAGTCATAGCCGCGGGGGTGGAGCGTCAGCTTGAGGACCCCCCACGTCGTGTTGTCCATGATCTGCGTGTTCGCGGTCGCGGCCACCGGATGGAGTGTCGGGTTCCCGCCGGTTCCGACGACGAACTCGCGAATCCCGCGAGCCGGATCGGCCCCGCCGACGGGGTTCTGCGGAGCGAAGCGCTGGTAGTTGTGGGCATGGCCGTTGAGCACGACGTCTGCCTTTGCCGCGAAGAGGTCCTGCCAGAACATGTCGGTGCTCGCGTCGCTCGTGACCTGCCCGCCGCTCCAGCGCGGGTGGTGCCAGTACGCGAGCGTGCACGGCGCGGGGTGAGCCGTGAGATCGGCCTTCAGCCACTTCTCCTGCGGTGAGTCCGGCCCGCAGCCGCCGACGAAGGTGCAGTTGCTGTTCAGCGCGATGATGTGCCACGCACCAAGGTCGTACGAGTACCAGCCTTGACCCGGATTCCCGGCGACGCCCGAGCCCCAGTAGCCGAAGTAACCGGATGCGGCGGCGTCCGACTCGTACTCGTGGTTCCCGATCGCCGGCTTCGTCCGGTCCTTGAACGCTCCCCAGCTCGGCTGGTAGCACCCCAAAAACTCAGCGGCAGTCCCGGTCTCGTAGGCGAGGTCGCCAAGCGCCGCGACCGTTCCCGGGATCCCGTTGACGACTGCCCCCGTGGCCTCGTCGTAGGGCTGCCCGCAGAAACCGAC
>DATAOV010000089.1:0-73999 GCA_036265535.1 Gaiellaceae bacterium
GGTCCGGCCGGATCGCCTTCGACGCAAGCGCAGCCACCTTCCCGGGCGTGTCCTGGCCCTCGAGTGTCGTCAGATCCATCATTCGCACTGCAAGCTCGAGCGCAAAGACCTTGGCGTCCTTCTTGATCGACCGCTTCGCCAACGAGGCGGCCCGCTCTTCGAGCGCGACGGCGTCGACCGACCCCACCCGAGGCAGCCTCGGCTCGAGCGGAAGCTCGAAACCGCGTGGGAGAACCGGCGCTTGCGCCATTGGTTGAGTGTAGCTCCCGGCCATCCGTGGAAATCGCATGCCTTCGGCCCCTACAGGCACACGCGCGAGAGACCGGCTCCCACCACTCCCGCCCACCGACACACTAGGTCGAAATCTGTGACGTGTCTGTCCTCGGGCGAAGACGAGAGGGTGGCAGTCGACGCTAGAGACCGAGTCGTTGCAACGTCGCCTCATCTCGACGCCACCGGGGCTTCACCTTCACGTGGAGCTCGAGGTACACCGGATGGCCGACAACCGACTCGATCTCCGGCCTGGCCCGCCTGCCGATCTCGCGCACGACCGAGCCTCCCTTGCCGATGACGATCTGCTTCTGAGACTCCGTCTCGACGAGCAAGTCAGCTTCGATCAGCTTCTCCCCGAGCTCCTGGACCTCGACCGTGATCGCGTGCGGAATCTCGTCCTTCGTCAGGCGCAACGCCTGTTCACGGACCAGCTCGGCGATCTGCACCTCGACTGGAAGATCTGTTCGCTGCTCCTGCGGAAAGTACAAGGGGCCCTCGGGAAGCAGCGAGACGAGCTCCTGGCGAAGCTCGTCGATTCCATCCCCCGTCTTCGCGCTGACTGGATGAAGGGCATGAAAGTTCCCGAGCCTCGACGCCGCCTCCATCTGGCTCGCGATGTGAGCACCCTTCAACCGGTCGACCTTGTTGAGCGCGATCACGACCGGTACGCCCAGCTCGAAGACGCGCCGCGCGACGAAGCGATCGCCCGCGCCGATGCGCTCGCGCGCCGAGAGCACGAGCACCACCGCATCGACGTCCTCGAACGACGAGTCCACGGTGCGCTGCATGTGCTCGGTGAGAGCGTCGAGGGGCCGCTGGAAACCCGGCAGATCGGCGAGCACGAGCTGGTGGTCCTCCCCGTTCGCGATCCCCATCACGCGCCGCCGCGTCGTCTGAGGCTTGTCGGAGACGATCGCCACCTTGCCCCCCGCAAGGGCATTGACGAGCGTCGACTTGCCCACATTGGGCCGACCGGCAACGGCGACGAAGCCGCTCTTCAAGAGGCGCACCCCCCTCCCGGGGTGGGGAGGCATGCCCGCCGCCTTTGGCGATGAGCGTACCGGCAAACATCGCACGCGTCTGCGACGCCTTTGTGATGAGTGTGGAACTTCAGTCGAAGTCCCACGTGCCCGGCAGCAGCTCGGCCGGCGTGTACGTGACGATCTCGCCCTCCCGGCTGCGGAACGTCACCCGGTCCAACCGGAACTCGTAGAGCCACTGGCGACAGCCACCGCAAGGAGAGACCGTGATACCGATCGCCTCGAGGTCGCCCGGTCGGCAGCCCTCGACGACGGCTCGCGAGATCGCCGTCTTCTCGGCACAGATGCCGAGTGGATACGCAGCGTTCTCGACGTTCACACCGTCGAACACGCGGCCGTCGCGCGCCCGGACCGAGGCGCCGACGAAGTAATTCGAGTACGGGGCGTACGCCCGCTCCGAGATCGCGACCGCCCGCTCGTACAGCTCCTCGCTCACGCAAGCACCTGGAAGACGACCAGCGTGATGAGCGCGCCGAGCACCCCACCGTAGGTGACCTCGAGCGCCGAATGGACACCGGACTCGACCCGCGTCTGCGCCACCAGCAACGCCATGATGAACGTCAGCGACGAGATCAGAAAGCGGTGCGAGTCACTGATGATGTACGTGGCCGCCATCCAGCCCGCGAAGGCGACCGCCGCATGGCCCGAAGGGAGACCTCCGCGCAGGGGGGTGCCCCGGCCAGTGTAGGCCTTCGTCCCGATCACGACGATGATCGTCAGGACGAGCGCGATCAGCGTCACCTGCGCCGGCGCGTCGCGGATCCGGTCGAGGAGGCGCGAGCTACGGTCGGCCACCTCGCCGGAGAAGACGAGGTATCCGATCGCGACGGCGTTGACCGTCGCGATCAGCACCGCTCCCGCGGCGATGTCCTTCGCCAACTTCGCGAGGGGGTCGAACGAGGTGGTCGCGACGTCGATCGCCTGCTCGAGCGCGGAGTTGATCATCTCGGCGATGAACACGAAAGCGATCGCCAGCAGGAGCGCGATCAGCTCGAGCCTCGAAACACCGATCGCGACAGCCGTGACGAGCACGACGACCGCCGCGAGAAAGTGGATCCGCATGTTCCGTTGCGTTCGGAGCACGTGGATGATCCCTTCGAAGGCGAAGTTGAAGCTCTCGAGGAGCGTCTGCGAGCGGCGCTTCGTCATTCGCTCCATCGCGCCTCCCTCTCCTCCATCTCGACTCCGTGCTCGTACCCGAGCAGGTGCAGCAGCCCGTGAACGAGCGGCGGGCGCCATGCCTCGCCGACGACCTGCGGGCAAAGCACGGCGTCGCCCAGCTGCCGAGGCAAGCCCGGGTCGAGCTCGTCCCGCCGGTCCATCGGGAACGAGAGCACGTCCGTGACCTCGTCCAGGCCGAGGTGATCGCGCTTGAGCGTCCGCATTTCGTCCGGCCCAACGAAATGCAGGCCGAGCTCGCCTTCGCCGACGCCCTCGCCGCCGAGCACCCGCCGCGCCAGCTCGACAGCCGCCTTGTCCTCGACCTCGACGCCGCTGCGGTTTTCCACCTCGACCGAGATCATCGCCCTAGCGGCTGCGCTGGGTGCCGGTCTCCTCGGCGTGGTGCTTGTAGGCCTCCACGATTCGCTGAACGAGCTTGTGCCTGACGACGTCCTCGTGCCCGAAGCGGATGAACGCGATCCCCTCGATCGAACCGAGGATGTCCTGCACCTGGATCAGCCCCGAGGCCTGCTCGCGCGGGAGATCGATCTGCGTCACGTCCCCCGTGACGACGACCTTGGAGCCGAAGCCGAGGCGCGTCAAGAACATCTGCATCTGCTCCGGGCTCGTGTTCTGAGCCTCGTCGAGGATGATGAACGAGTCGTTCAGAGTCCGGCCCCGCATGAACGCGAGCGGCGCGACCTCGATCGTCCCCTTTTCCATGTACGCGGCGAGTCGATCGGGATCGAGCATGTCGTAGAGCGCGTCGTAGAGTGGCCGGAGATACGGGTCGACCTTCGCCAGCATGTCGCCCGGGAGGAAGCCGAGCCGCTCACCGGCCTCGACCGCGGGTCGCGTGAGGATGATCCGTCCCACCTCGCGGTCCGACAAGGAGGCCACGGCGAGGGCCATGGCGAGATAGGTCTTGCCGGTACCCGCTGGGCCGATGGCGAAGGTGACGGTATGCCGCCGCATCGCATCGACGTACCGCTTCTGGTTGACCGTCTTGGGCGAGATCTTCTTGCCGCGGTGGCGCCAGACGACGTCCTCGAAGACCTCCCGGAGATCCTCGGCCTGATCGAGCGCGGCGATGACCGCGTCGACGGTGCCGGGGCCGATCTCATGACCGCCCTCGACGAGCTCGGCCAGCTCGTCCACGACCGCCCGCGCCTGCGCGACGTTCGGATCTTCGCCCTCGAGCGTCAGACGGTTGCCGCGCAGCAGGATCGTGATCCGGAGGCGATCGCGGAGAGCGTCGAGCACCCCGTCGCCGAGCGTCGCCAGCTCGGCCGCTACATCGTTGGAAACCGAGAGAACTTCCTGCACTCGGCCCAGTGTAGGCGCTCCACCTGACCTCGACGGAGCCCGCGCCGAGCGTGACGGTTCCGCTCGATTTCGGCACAGACACACGCGCCGCCGCTCGATACGCTCGCAGCGGGGAGGAGGCCGGGCGCGCCTTTATCCTGTGGCGACGCTCAGGCGAGCTTCTCGCGCACGAGCTGGCTCACCGCGGAGCCGTCGGCCCGGCCGGCCACCTGCGGCATCACGTCGGCCATCACCCTGCCGATGTCCCGCATGCTCGTCGCACCGACCTCGGCGATCACGTCGTCGACGATCTCCTCCAACTCGTCCTCCGAGAGGGGCTCGGGCATGAACTCCTCGAGCACCGCGAGCTCACGCTCCTCGGCTTCCGCCTGCTCCTCTCGGTCTCCGGCACGGAAGGCCTCAGCGGCCTCGGTCCGGCGCTTGCGCTCGCGCTGGAGGACCTGCAGCTCCTCGTCGTCGTGCAACGGCCGCTGGAGCTCCTTCTCCGCCGAGCGGAGGCTCGCCAGGATCAGGCGCAGCGTGTTCCGCCGCTCCCCGTCGCGCGCGACCATCGCCTCCTTGAGCTCGTCCTCGAGCCTGGCGATCAGGCTCATCCGACCTGCCCCGTTACCCGACCACCGAGCACGTGCCAGTGCAGGTGGAAGACCGTCTGCCCCGCGCCTTCTCCCACATTCACCACGACCCGGTAGTCGTCGAGCCCTGCCACCCGTGCGCTCTCGGCGACGAACTCCAGCATGCGCTTCGCCTCCTCGGCCGGAAACTCCGAGACTTCGCGCAGGCTCGACACGTGCCGCTCCGGGAGCACCAGCAGATGGGTCTCCGCCTTCGGCTCGATGTCCCTGATCGCGACAAAGCCTTCGCCCCTATGGACGTGCTCGCCGTCGCGAACGAGAGCGCAGAAGAGGCAGTCCTCAGGCGGCAAGGATTCCCTCCTCGGTGACGGCACCCGCGCGAGCGCGAACGAGCTCGCCGATCGGGCCGTCGACGAGCCACGGCGAATAGTCGTCGCCGTAGCCGCGTCCGGGGCGGTCGACGAGGATCGTGTCCTCGCGCCCGATCTTCTCTCGCCAGCGCGCAACGGAAGCCGCACGCGAAGCCTCACGCAGGCGTGCGCTCCGGTCGCGTTTGGCCGCCGCGGTGACGGTGTCGGCCGTTGCGGTGGCCGTGCCGGGCCTGGGCGAGTACGGAGAGACGTGCACCTTCGTCATGCCGGCTTGGGCCACCACGGCGAGCGTCTGCCGGAAGGCAGCCTCGTCTTCGCCCGGGAAGCCGACGATCACGTCGGAGGTCAGGTTGAAATCGGCCAGGTCTTCCACGCGCCGCAGGAACGTGGCCGCGTCGTACCGCCGGCCCATCGCGCGGAGGACACGGTCGTCACCGGATTGGAGCGGGACGTGCAGGTGACGGGCCGCAGTCCGCGTCTCGCGTAGCGCCCGTACGAGCTCCGGCTTGACGTGGTTGACCTCGATCGACGAGAGGCGAAGGCGTGCAAGACCGGGAGTCTCCCCCGCCTCGCGCACAAGGCGCGAGAGCGAATAGCCGGCCCCCCGGTCCCGGTAGCAGCCGAGATTGATCCCGGTGAGCACGACCTCGCGGTGCCCCTGGCCCACGCGGCGGCGGACCTCGCGCAGGACCGCCTCGGCAGGCCGGCTGCGTGACTCGCCGCGCACGAGCGGAATCACGCAGAAGGCGCAGGAGAAGTTGCAGCCGTCCTGCACCTTGACGAAGGCGCGCACCCTGTCGAGTCGCGCGCCGCCCTGGACGCAGCCGATCGCCCCGACATCGCCGGCGACGACCTCGGGCGTGTCCTCGGCCCGGCGAGCGACCACGACGACGTTCGCCGGCAGCCCCGCGAAGCCGTCGGCGGCGAGGCTCGCGCCGCACCCGGTGACGTAGACGCGCTCATGGGTCCGCGCTGCCCGCGAGGCCGCCTGCCGTGACTTTCGCACCGCCTCGTGCGTGACGCAGCACGTGTTTACGACCGCGATTTCCGCGCCCTCCTGAAGCTCCGAGTGCCCATCGGCCAGCAGGCGCTCGCGGATCGCGTGGGCGTCCACGTGCGAGACCTTGCAGCCGAGGAAGCGGATCGAGAAGCTCCCCACGGCGCCGGACTCTACTCTTCGCGCCGAAAAAGGTCCGCCGCCCAGCCTCCCGCGGTTCTTCGGGCCTCGCGCCGAAAGCCCGCGAGAACCGGCTCGTCCTGCTCGAGATACCCCGAGGTGACGAGCGCGGGAGTGTCGAGGAGCGGGCCCAGCCGCTCGACGGCGTCCCGTGCGATGTTCGCGACCGCAACGTCTGCGGCGGGCATCGGCTCCATGAGTGCATCCGCGAGCAGTAGCTCGAGCTCGACCTCGTTCGCATCCGCATTCCGCGCTGTCGCGTCCAGCGCAGCTCGATCGTGGTCGACGGCGACAACCGGCGCGAACCCGAGCCTCGCGGCGGCGATCGAGAGCACCCCGGACCCGCAGCCCACGTCGAGCAGACTCCCTCGCTGCAGGTCAGCCAGGAGCTCCAGGCACAGCCGCGTTGTCGCGTGGCCACCCGTCCCGAAGGCGCGCCCCGGGTCGACGACGATCGCGTCGGCGTCGGGCGGGGGCTCCTCCCACGGCGGCCCGACCCAGAGGCTCCCGACGCGCACCGGCCGGTGGAACTCACGCCAGCGCTCGTCCCAGTCGGTCGGCACCTCCTCCGAGCGCACCTCGCCGAACGCCGCCCACAACCGCTCCTCGCCGCCCGCATCCGTGTATGCGACCAGCTCGACCGCGTCGGCGTGCTCGAGCTCCTCGAAGCCGCCCGGGAAGAGCTCGAGCATTAGCGCGCGCGCGGCCTCTGCACGCTCCGGGGGCACTGATGCGGAAACGCGGCGGAGCGGAGTCAGCGGAAGGCGCTCTTCAGCTTCTCGAAGAACCCCTCGTCCGGACGGTAGGTGTCCTCGTCGACGGTCCCGCCGAACTGCTCCAGCAACCCGCGCTGCTCGTCAGTGAGGCGACGCGGGATCTGAACGTTGACGAGCACGCGCTGGTCGCCCCGACCGAATCCCTGCAGGACCGGCATGCCGTGGCCCCGTAACACCCGGACGTCGCCAGGCTGGGTGCCGGCGTCGAGTTCAAGCTCGAGGTCGCCTTCCAGCGTGGGCACGTGAACCGTCGTTCCCAGCGCTGCCTCGGTCATGGTCAAGTCCACCGTGCAGAAGATGTCGTTACCCTCGCGCACGAGCCGGGGGTGGGGCCGGATGCCGACCTGGACATAGGCGTCGCCAGCCCTCCCGCCTTGCGCACCCGCATGGCCCTCGCCCGAGATCCGGATCTGCTGGCCGTCGTCGATGCCGGCGGGAACCTCGACCTCGAGCGTCCGCTCCTCCACCGTCCGCCCCGATCCGTCACAGTCGAGGCAGGGGCGCTCGACCACCCGACCGGCCCCGCCACAGCCAGGGCAGGTCTGCGAGCGGACGAACTCGCCGAACGCCGTCCGGGAGACATGCTGCAGATGTCCGCGACCACCACAGGTGGCGCAGGCGACCGGTTCGGTTCCGGGCTCGGCGCCGCTTCCTTGACAGGTGGCGCAGGGAACGGTGACCGGGATCGGGACCTCGCGCTTGACGCCCGTCGCGGCCTCGGCCAGCTCGATCTCGATCCGGGCAGCCACGTCCGCCCCGCGAGCGCTCCTGGGCCGGGCTGCCACGCCGAAGGTGTCGTCGCCGAAGAAGGCCGCGAACAGGTCGGAGAGGCTGCCCAGGTCGAAGCTCGACGGCGTGAAGCCGCCGCCCCGGAGACCTGCGTGCCCGTACCGGTCATAGAGCTCGCGCGTCTCCGGCTTGGAGAGGACTTCATAGGCCTCGACGACCTCCCGAAACCGGTTCTCCGCGTCGGGCGCCTCGGAGACGTCCGGATGCAGGGTGCGAGCAAGTCCGCGGAACGCCTTCTTGATCGCCGTCTCGTCGGCGGTGCGTGGCACTCCGAGCAGCTCGTAGTAGTCGCGTTGAGTCGTCGCCATTCCCGGTCGGAGCGTAGCTCCTGCCCTAGTTGTCGTCGTAGATCTCTTCGACGAAGCGCGACAGCTCGTGGGCGGCGGCGCGCACGGAGCGGATCGCCTTCTCGTAGTCCATCCGCACCGGTCCGAGGAGCGTGACCGCGCCGAGGGTCCGGTTCGTAAGGCCGTAGGAGGCGCCGACGAGGGAGAGGTCCCGCAGAGCCGGGTGCTCGAGCTCGGGCCCGACCCGGACGAACGGCCGGCGCCGGTCGAGCGTCTGGCTTAGGACCTCGAGGAGGGCCGCGCGCTTCTCGAGCACCTCGAGGAGGCGCTGGTAGCTCTCGAGCTCTTCGCCGCGGAGGTCCTCGAGCAGACCGGCCGTCCCGCCGACGTAGAGGCTCTGCTCCTCTGCGGCCAGCGCCTCGTCGAAGAGCGGGAGCAGGACGGCGAGGAACGTTGCCTCCCGCGGGCCGAGCGTCGGCTCGTCGAGCCGCCGCCGCAGCGCGTGGCTGCCGAGCTCGAGCCCGGCGACACGCTCGTTCAGGTACTGCGCCGCCCAGGTGGCGAGGCCCGAATCGACCGGTTCCGCGAACCGGTAGACGCGCTTCGTGACGCTGCCGGTGGAGGTGATGACCACCACCATCACGACCTGGGGCTGGAGCAGGAGCACCTCGACGTGCCTGACCGTCGCAGTCCCGAGCGGCGGCGCCGAGACAAGCGCGAGGAGCCTCGTCAGCTCCGAAAGCATCTCCGTGGTCGCCTGCAGCGCCACGTCGACCTCGGTACGCGCGGTCGTCAAATCGAGCGGGAAACCGCCTGGCTGCGGGTCGAGCCGTTCGAGCAGACGGTCCGCGTAGTAGCGGTAGCCGCGCTCGGTCGGAACCCGTCCCGCGGAGGTGTGCGGATGGGTGAGCAGCCCGAGCCGCTCGAGCTCCGCCAGCTCGCTCCGGACGGTGGACGGCGACACGCTGAGCCTCGTCCGCTCGACCAGCGTTCGCGAGCCGACCGGCTGCCTCGTCGCGACGTACTCCTCCACGACCCCGCGCAGGATTGCGCGTTGACGTTCGTTGAGCTCGATATCGGCCGTCTTCTCCATGCCCTTTGCAGGGATTTTAGGCGAGAAGGTCCGCCGTGACGCCGCCGCCCAGGAATCGGCCGCGCTCGGTCAGAGCGAGCTCCGATCCACCGCCGCTCCGCTCCACGAGGCCGAGGCGCCGGAGCCGCTCGACCGAGGCCGGATCCACCGCACCCTCGAGCCCGTCGAGCGAGAGGGGTTCGTCGAGACGAAGCCCGAGTAGCACGCGCTCCGAGCGCCGCACCTCGGACGGGAGCTCCTCGATCTCACGCTGAGGCCGCGTTCCGGCCACGAGCGCGGCCAGGTACGAGCCGAGGCGAGGCGTCGTCCGCCAGCGCCGTCCCTCGATTGTCGAGACAGCGCCGATCCCGAGAGCGAGATAGTCCCGGCCGCGCCAGTAGGCGAGATTGTGGCGCGAACGTAGGTCGCGCCCGTCCGCCAGGGTTGGCGCTCGGCAGAAGTTCGCGGTTTCGTACCAGCGATAGCCGGCCCCGGTGAGCCGCGCGACGACGCGCTCGAAATACCCCTCCATCGCCTCGGCCTGGCGTGCGAGCTCGTCCCCGTGCGCGTGGGTGAAGCGCGTCCGGGGCTTCGCCTCCAGCTCGTAGCAGGAGAGGTGCTCTGGCTCGAGCGCAAGGGCATCGCTCAGATCGGCTTCGAGCTCGGCGGCGCTCTGACCGGGAATCCCGTAGAGAAGGTCGAGTGAGATGTTGTCAAATTTGGCATCACGGAGAGCGTAGACGGCGCGCCGGACATCATCCGGGCCCGCACGCCGCTCGAGAACCTCGAGCAATTGCGGCCGGAAGCTCTGTGCGCCCAGCGAAACCCTCGTCACCCTATTGCCCGCGAGCGACCTCGCCAGCCGTGGCGTCACGGTCTCCGGGTTGGCCTCCACGGTCACTTCGAGCGCCGGCGGAAGCGCACGCAACAGGCGCTCGAGCTCGCGCGGCTCGGTAAGAGTGGGCGTCCCGCCGCCCAGGAAGATGCTCTCGAGCTGTGGTGCGAGCACCTCGCGCTCGAGTGAAAGCTCGGCGAGTAGCGCGTCGACATACGCCCGGTGCCGACCGTTCCGGCCGACGACGGTGACGAAGTCGCAGTACCCGCAGCGGGAGGCGCAGAAGGGCAGATGGACGTAGAGATGCCGGACGCCTCCGCTCACTTCTTTCCTCCGTCCAGGTTGAGCACGGCCAGAAAGGCCTCCTGCGGCACTTCCACGGAGCCGACCTGCTTCATCCGTTTCTTGCCGGCTTTCTGGCGCTCGAGCAGCTTGCGCTTGCGCGTGATGTCGCCGCCGTAGCACTTGGCGAGCACATCCTTCCGCTTCGCCTTGATCGTCTCGCGCGCGATCACGCGAGAGCCGATGGCCGCCTGAACCGGGACGTCGAAGAACTGCCGCGGGATCTCCTCGCGCAGCCGGTCGACGAGTGCCCGGCCGCGCGCGTACGCGCCGTCGCGATGCACGATCAGCGAGAGAGCGTCCACCGGCTCCCCGGCGATCAGCACGTCCACCCGGGTCAGGTCGCCCTCGCGGAATCCGATCAGGTCGTAGTCGAAGCTCGCGTACCCGCGCGTGCGGGACTTGAGCTGGTCGTAGTAGTCGAGCACGATCTCCGCGAGCGGCAGCTCGTAGGCCAGCAGCACCCGCTCCTCGGAGAGGTACTCCATGTGGTCGAAGCGACCGCGCCGCTCCGTGTTCAGCTCCATCACCTGCCCGACGTAGTCCTTCGGGACGATGATCGAGGCGCGGATGTACGGCTCCTCGACCCGCTCGATGTCATTCGGCATCTCGGCGGGGTTGTGCACCTCGACCTCCTGGCCCGACTTCGTCACGACCCGGTAGGCGACGTTCGGTGCCGTGACCAGCAGGTCGAGGTCGAACTCGCGCTCGAGCCGCTCGCGCACGATCTCCATGTGGAGCAGCCCGAGAAAGCCGCAGCGGAAGCCGAACCCGAGCGCCTGCGAGGTCTCCGGCTCGTAGAAGAGCGCGGCATCGTTCAGCTTCAGCTTCTCGAGCGCGTCACGGAGCTCGGGGTAGTCGTCGGAGTCGGTCGGGAACAGGCCGGCGAAGACCATCGGCTTGACGTCCTTGTAGCCCGGCAGCGGCTCGGCGGCGGAGCGCCGCTCGGAGGTCAAGGTGTCTCCGACGCGCAGCTTGCTGACGTCCTTCAGGCCGGTGATGACGTAACCGACCTCGCCGGCGTTGAGCGCGTCGGCCGCAACCATCGTCGGCGAGAAGAACCCGACCTCCTCGGCCTCGAAGCGGGTTCCCTGAGCCATTGCCCGCAAGGGCTCGCGGGGGCTGAAGGAGCCGTCGACGACTCGCACGAACGCGACCACGCCCCGGTACTGGTCGTACGACGAGTCGAACACGAGCGCCCGCGCGGGCGCCTCGGCATCGCCTGCCGGTGGAGGAATCCGCTCGACGATCGCGTCCAGCACGGCCTCGATTCCCTCGCCGGTCTTCGCCGAGATCCGGAGCGCGCGCCCGGGATCGTCGCCGACGAGCTCGGCGATCTCGGCGGCCGAGGCGGCGGGATCCGCCTGCGGAAGGTCGATCTTGTTCACGACCGGGACGATCTCGAGGTCGTTCTCGATGGCGAGGTACGCGTTCGCGACCGTTTGCGCCTCGATGCCCTGGGCGGCGTCCACGACGAGCAGCGCGCCCTCGCAGGCCTGGAGCGAACGCGAGACCTCGTAGGTGAAGTCGACGTGGCCCGGCGTGTCGATCAGGTTCAGCTGGCAGCCCTTCCAGGCGACCCGCACCGCCTGGGCCTTGATGGTGATCCCGCGCTCGCGCTCCAGCTCCATCGAGTCGAGGACCTGAGCGCGCATGTCGCGGCCGGTGACCGTGTCGGTGACCTCGAGAATGCGGTCCGCGAGGGTCGACTTCCCATGATCGATGTGGGCGATGATCGAGAAGTTGCGGATCTTGCTCTGCTCCATTGCCGACGGAGGGTAGCGGCGCTGTCAGGCGCCTTGGGGTCGTCGGTCGAGCCTCAGCAGGCGATGAGGGACACCGTCCTCCTCGACCTCGCGGACGGGCCGGAAGCCCGCCTTCTCAAACGCGCGTAGAGAGCGGCTGTTCGCCTCCTCGACGGTCGCGACACACGCCGTCGTTTCCGGATCCGCGAAGACGACGCTCTGGACGAACTCCGTCAGGACACGTGGTCCCAGGCCGCGGCCGATCGCGTCTGTCTCGCCGATGAAGAGGTCGACGCCTGCGACCCCGGGTCCCACTTGGACGATCGCGTCCCACTCGGGATAGTCGGAGACCAGGTAGGTCTGTGCCATCCCGACGCGCCGGTCGTCGACCACGATCAGATAGTGCTCCGTCGGCGCGCTCCGTTCGGCCGACGCCGCGTACTCGGCCATGGCGTCCTCGATCGGGTCGCGCCACCAGCGCCGAACGTGCTCGCGCTCGAGCCACTCCCGAAGGAGCGGAAGGTCGCGCACGGTCAGCGGCTCGAATCGAGTCACGAGGGTTCGCGCTGCCGACGCAGCGACAGGAGCGCGTGGAGCTCACGGACGCCCAGCACCCGGCATGACGCCCCGTAGACGACGCCACCGACGACAAATGCGGAGCTGACCGCGACGATCTGGGCGGCGAGCGACTGCCCGAGAGCCTCGTGGAGGCCACGCCAGGTCCCGTAGGCAGCGGCGGCAAGCGCCGCGGCCGCCAGCACTATGAGCCCGAAGGCCCGCGCCGTTTCCGCCAGCTCGATCCGCCCCAGGCGGCGCCGCAGCAACTCGAGGAGCACAGCCGTGCCGGCGATGTTCACGATCGTCGTCGAGAGCGGGATGCCCCACGTTCCGAAGCGATAGAAGGCCCAGTCGAGGAGCGCGTTGAGGCCGAGGTTCCCGAGGGCGACGGCCGTCGGCACCCAGGGCGACTGAAGGCTGAAGAAGGCGCGGTTCAGCATCAGCATCGTGCCGTTGAACGTGAGGCCGGCGGCGAAGGCGGCGAGGGCGCCGGCCACAACCGGCGTCTGATCGGGAGCGAACTCGCCTCGCTGATAGATGAGGCGGACGATCGGCTCGGCCAATACGGCCGAGAAGACGCTCGCCGGAACGAGCAGGAACGCGATCTGCCGCAGTCCGACGCCGACCATGTGGCGGAAGCCGTCCACGTCGCCGCGCGCCGCGAGCCGTGACAGCGAGGGGAAGAGGACGGTCGCGACCGCGACCGAGAACATGCCCTGGGGGAGCATGTAGACCCTGAAGGCCTTGTCGATCGCGCTCGGAGCCAGCTCGGGGTCGATCAGCCTCGAGGCGAAGATCGAGTCGATGACCAGGTTGAAGTTGATCAGGCCGAGCCCGATCGTCACCGGCACCATCAGCGTGAATACCCGCCGGATCGCCGGGTCGCGCCAGTCGAGCACCATCTGGAGCCGGCCGTCGAGTCCTCGTAGCCACGGCAGCGGGAGCAGGACCTGGATCACCGTGCCGATCACGATCGAGACGGCGTAGACGTACAGCTTGGTGTCGAGCGAATCGGCCCGCGGAACGCCGAGAACGAGGCCAACGATGATCGCGAGATTCCAGAACACCGGCGACAGCGCAGGGACGGTGAAGTGGTCGTAGCTGTTGAGGATCCCGACGATCACGCCGGAGACTCCGAGCAGCACGATGATCGGGAACAGGATCCGGGAGAGCGTGATCGCGAGCGCCTTGTCGCCGCCGGGGTCACCGAAGGGGGCGATCACGAGCGGCGCGAAGATGATCAGGAGCGCGGTGAGGGCGCCGAGGCCGAGCAGCATCAACCAGAAAAGGGTCGAGGCCACGCGCCACGCGCGTTTCCGGTCTCCCTTCTCGAGCAACTCGCTGAAGACCGGGACGAAGGCGGAGGAGAGCGCAGCGTCCGCGACGAGCGAGCGGAAGAGATTCGGCACCTGGAAGGCGACCGTGAAGGCGTTGATCTTGCCGGCTGCGCCGAAGTAGTACGCCGCGACGATCTCGCGGACGAGGCCGAGCACCCGGGAGATTCCGGTGGCGAGCGCGAAGATCGCCGTCGACCGCGCCAGCCGTCGGCCGCGGGCCGCGCGCTGCTCGTACACGCGAGCGAGTATAGGAACGGGCTCCGTCGGCATCGTGAACCGCCTTCGTCGGAATCGACCGTTCGGGCCGCGTCCAGTCGGGCCGCTGCGCCTGGCAGGTAGCCCGGCCTCCTCCCCGCTGAGAGCCTAGTCGCCCAAACTGCGCGTGTCTGTCGACGGACTGCGTCGAAATCGTGACGAGCGCCTGACTGCTACCATCGTCCGGCCCGCGGAGCGGGCATTTTCACGCTATGCCCAACATCAAGCAGCAGAAGAAGCGCGTCCGGATCGCGGCACAGGAGCGCCTCGAGAATCTCCGCTACGCCTCGACGGTCAAGACCCTGACGCGTCGGCTCCGTGCCGCCGTAGCCGACGGCGACAAGGATCAGATCGCAGCCGACCACCGCGAGCTCGTGCGCTGGATCGACAAGGCCGCGTCGCGTGGCGCACTGCATCGCAACACCGCAGCGCGCAAGAAGGCGCAGGCCGCGAAGCTCGTCGCCGGTGACTCCTAGCCTGTCCGCACAGGCTCGCGCGGGCGAGTGATGTCCACCAGGGCCCGCGTGAACTCGAGCTCGCCCGGGAGCTTGCTGCCACCCTTCAGCGCAAGGTCGAGCCGGGCGAGCCGGATCACCGCGTCCCCGAGCTCCTCCTCGCCGAAGTTGCGCGCCTGCTCGTAGAGCTTCTGCACATAGAACCGGTTGCGCTTCAGCCGGTCGGCGGCAGCTGCGGGCGGGACGCCTTCGGCATCCAACGCCTGGCACTCACGCACGCGCGAGACGTGGTTCGTCACCAAGGCCGCGATCCGCAGGAAAACATCTCTCGGCGAGTCGCCGGACCGCTCGACGATTCGCTCGCTCGCGGCGAGCACCGCGGCCACGTCACGACGACCCCACGCGTCGGTGAGGTCGAACGGAGGGGTATCGGCTCGTGCCGGGACCAGCTCGGCCACCTCCCGCTCGCCGATTCGCTGGCCAGCCGCCCAGGTGCTGAGCTTGTCCACCTCGGTGGCGAGTTCGTCGGCGCTGTCGCCCGCGAGCTCGACGAGGGCGCGCGCCGCCTCGTGGTCGATGACGATGCCGCGTTCATGAAACTGCTGCTCCACCCACTTCGGCAGGTCCGCTTTTCGCCCGCGTTTCGGGAGGTCGTAGACCAGGATCTTCCCGGCCTTCGCAACCGCCTTGGCGAGCGGAGAGTCCCGCTTGAGCTCAATCCCGACGAGTGCGAGGACGCTCGTCGGAGCCGGCTTGCGTAGGTACTCCTGCACTGCCTTCACGTCAGGTGCCTTCCAGCGCTCCACCTGCTCGACGACCACGAGCCGCCGCTCGACGGCGAAGAGGCCGAGGGCGTTGCACGACGCCGCGGCGTCCTCACCGCTCGCTTCGGCTGCGTCCAGCGTCTCCGTCGCGTCCTCCCCGACCCGATCCCGGAGACGGCGTAGGGCGCGAACCACCTTCGGGTGGTCGGTGCCGGTGATCAGATACGCGGAGAGGAGCTCTGCCACCGCCGCCAAGCATAGGCGGCGGCCGGGATCGCCAGCGCAAGCAGAACCGCGAGAGAACGACCCGAGTTGACCTGCGCGCCGGGAAGTCCTCCGACCACGCGCGCGCAGAGCGCGAGATAGGCCGCACACCAGCCGTTGACCCACGCAATCGCGGTCGCCGCGGGTGGAAAGACAATTCCGGCGAGGGCGCTCGCAAACGCGAGGCCGAGCAGCGGCGCAACCGCCGGTGCGGCCGCAGCATTGGCGGGCACCGTCAGCAACGGGACCGCGTGGAACTGAAGCCAGAGGACAGGAGCGGTCGCCAATCCGCACACGGTTGAGACAGCCAACACCGCTCCGAGCTGCCCCGGGAGCGGGTAGCCCTCGAGCGCGATTGCCAGCCGCGGGACGAGCACGAAGATCGCCGCCACGGCCGCGAACGAGAGCTGGAATCCGGGCTCGAGGAGGCTGTACGGGTTCCACGTCAGCAGTACGAGCGCGCCCAGCAGGAGGAAGTACCAGCGGTCGACCGGTCGCGCCGCGAGCCACGCGAGCGAGACGAGCGCACCGGCGATTCCTGCCCGCACGACAGACGGCTGGGCCCCCACGGCGAGCACGTAGCCGACGATCGAGACAAGCGCTCCGATCTGCCCGAGCCAGCGCGGCAGCCCCAGCAACCATGCAAGCCCGAGCGCTCCTCCGGCCACCAGCACGACATTCTGTCCCGACACCGCGAGGAGGTGGTAGAGCCCCGAGGCGCGGAAGCGCTGACGCAGGTCTTCCGACAACGCCTGCTCGTCCCCCAGCACGACACCCTCGACGATCCCACGCCGGTCGCCGGTCAGCCCCGGCGCGATCGAGCCTGCCAGCCCTGCTCGCAGCCGATCGGCCAGGCCGCCGAGCCCACCGCGGCGGCCGACGATCCGCCAGCGGTCTGCGTGCAGGACGACGTGCACGCCGCGGCGTCGGAGCCACGTTCGCTCGTCGAAGCCGTCCTTCGCGGGCCTTGGAAGCCGCACCGTGGTGACCGCCTCGAGGACAGCGCCCTGCGGTGGCGCTCGGCCGGGGGGAAGCTCGAGCAGCACTGCCTCGCGCAGGCGGAGCCGGCCGAAGCGCCGTACCAGGCCCGGCACGCGCAGCTCGAACCGCGTCCTGCGAGCCGGCGCGGTCACCACCACCCGGGCCCGCTCGGACGTGTCCACGCGGCCGAGCAGCACACTGCGGTCGAGGGCCTGCAGGCGAGCGCTTCCCCACCACCACGCGAGCAGCACCAGAGCGGCGCAGATCAGCCAGAGCCTGCGCTCACCCGGGGCGGCAATCGCACCGCAGCTGACCACCCCCGCCGCAACGGCTGCGGGCCACGAGCTTCGAGCCAGGTTGGCGAGCGCCAGGCCGAGGCAGAGCGACGCCGCGAAGACGTGCGGCGAGGCTCGACTCGGGGTCACGGCGCCACCAGATCGCGAAGCTGATCCATCCGCGAGGGGCCGATTCCCGGGACGGCGTCGAGCTCGTCGACCGAGCTGAACGCACCGTGCTTCGCGCGGTAGTCAAGGATCTTCTGCGCCGTCACCGGACCGATCCCGGGAAGCGAGTCGAGCTGGTCGAGCGTGGCGGTGCTGAGGTGCACGGGCCCGGTAGTCGGCGTGCCGCTCACCCCCGCCGCGCCTGCGCCCGCAGCCCCTCCTGCGGCTCCCCGCTTCGGGACCACGACCTGCTCGCCGTCGGCGAGCGGGGCCGCGAGGTTGACCATCGAGAGGTCGGCCTTCCCCGTGGCCCCGCCCGCGCGGGCAACGGCGTCCGCGATCCGCGCACCCTGCACCAGCCGGTAGAGGCCCGGCCGGCGCACCGCGCCGACGACGTCAACCACCACCCGCGCGGCCGGCAGCCCGGTCACGCCCGCGCCCTCAGCCGGCGGCGGGGGGAGTGGCGCCACCGTGGTCGTGCCTGCGCCCAGGACGAACCGTCCCGCGAGCAGGATCAGCGCGAGCGAGCCCGCGGCGGCCAGGAGCAGCCGCCGCCGCTGGAGGAGGAACTCCGGCATCGCTCGAGCGTGCCCGAGAAATCGTCACGTGTGGGTGACGCGACCGTGACGGAAGCGTGACTAGGAGGGTTTGGGGGACGGCGCTCGTCGCGGGAGTGCGTTCCGAGGCAAGGACGCAGGGAGCGCCCGTATCCACTGGAAACGGGCGCGACCGAGGACGCAGCCGTGGGGCGAGCGGCGTGCGCCGGGGACACAGACGGCGTTTCGTCAAGCCCTCCTAAACGACGAGGTTGACCAGCTTGCGCGGCACGACGATCGCCTGTCGGATCTCCTTGCCGTCAAGCTGCGCCTGCACTCGCGGTGACTGCTTCGCCCGCGCGATCAGCTCCTCCTCGGACTCCTCCACGGAGGCTTCCACCCGGTCGCGCACCTTGCCGTTGACCTGGATCACGAGCTCGAAGGTCTCGCGCTCCAGCTGCGCCTCGTCGGCGACCGGCCACGGCTGTTCCCACAAGCGCTCGTGGCCCAGCTGCGCCCACAGCTCCTCCGCGATGTGCGGGGCATAGGGCTGGATCAACGACACTGCCGCCTCCGCCGCGAAGCGTGCTCCGGGGGCCGACGGGTTTCGTCCCAGCTCGTTCACGAGCTCCATCACCGCAGCGATCGGCGTGTTGAAGACAAACCTCCGCCCGATGTCGTCGGTCACCTTCGCGATCGTCTCGTGGGCCTTGCGCACGAGCGGACCGCCGTCGCCGCCCTCCGTCGCACCGGCCGCTTCGTTGACGATCCGCCACAGCCGCCGCAGGAAGCGGCCGATCCCCTCGATCCCCTCCTCCGTCCAGTCCATGTCCTGATCCGCCGGACCGACAAAGAGGATGTACAGGCGGACGGCGTCGGCCCCGTACATGTCGGCCAGCTGGTCGGGTGCGGTCACGTTCCCGCGCGACTTCGACATCTTCGAGCCGCCCTGGCGAACCCAGCCCTGGTGGAAGAGTCGCTGGAAAGGCTCGCGGAAGCCGAGCAGCCCGAGCTCGTTCAGCACCTTGACGAAGAAGCGCGAGTAGAGCAGGTGCCCCGTCGCGTGGTCGATCCCGCCCACGTACTGGTCGACCGGCAGCCAGAAGTCGACGAGCCAGCGCTCGAAGGGCGCCCCGTCGTTGTGCGGGTCGACGTAGCGCAGGAAGTACCACGACGAGTCTACGAAGGTGTCCATCGTGTCGGCTTCGCGGACGCCCGGGCCGCCACACCGCGGGCAGGGCACGTGCAGCCACTCGTCGTTCGAGGCCAGCGGCGGCTTGCCCTTCGGCCGGTAGTCCTCGACCTCCGGCAGCAGCACGGGCAGGTCCGCCTCCGGCACGGGGACGATCCCACACTGCTCGCAGTAGACGATCGGAATCGGGCAGCCCCAGTAGCGTTGGCGAGAGAAGCCCCAGTCGCGCAGGCGGAAACTGACCGCCGGCCGGCCGCGGCCCTGCTCGCCGAGCCAGTCCACGATCGCCTTCTTGGCCTCGTCGGCCGGCAGGCCGTCGAACCGGCCCGAGTTGACCAGGACGCGGTCCTCGTCGATCACCGTCACGACCGGCAGCCCGAACTTCTTCGCGTACTCGCCGTCGCGCTCGTCGTGGCCGGGGACGGCCATGATCGCGCCGGTGCCGTACTCCATCAGGACGTAGTCGGCGACCCAGATCCGGATCGGCTCGTCGGTCGCCGGATTGATGGCGTACAAGCCCGTGAAGACTCCCGTCTTCTCCTCGGCCGCGGCACGTATCTCTCCGCGCTTCGCCATCGAGCGGCGCACGTACTCGCGCAGCTCGTCCGCGTTCGGCGAGCGCTCGACCAGCCGGTCGACCAGCGGATGCTCCGGCGCGAGCACGCAGAAGGTGGCGCCGAAGACCGTGTCGGGCCGGGTGGTGAAGACCGGGAGATCGACGTCGAGCTCCTCGATCCGGAACAGCAGCTCGGCGCCTTCCGAGCGGCCGATCCAGTTGCGCTGGATCGTGATCGTCCGATCGGGCCAGTCCAGCAGCGCGTGGTCGTCCAGCAGCGCGTCGGCGTACGCGGTGATGCGGAAGAACCACTGCTCCATCTTGCGGGCCTCGACCTCGGCTCCGCACCGCTCGCAGCGGCCGTCGATCACCTGCTCGTTGGCCAACACGGTCTGGTCGTTGGGGCACCAGTTGACCGGCGCCTCCTTGCGGAAGGCGAGGCCCTTCTCGAAGAACTTCAGGAAGAGCCACTGCGTCCAGCGGTAGTACGCGGGGTCGTGGGCGGCGATCACGCGGTCCCAGTCGATCGCCCACCCGAGACGGCGCATCTGCCGCTCGATGCTGACGATGTTGCGCTCCGTGATCTCGCGCGGGTGACCGCCTTCCTTGATCGCGGCGTTCTCCGCCGGCAGGCCGAACGAGTCGTAGCCCATCGGGCGCAGGACGTTCAGGCCCTGACGGCGCTTGAAATGGGTGACGACGTCGCCCAGCGTGTAGTTGAGGACGTGCCCCATGTGCAGGTTTCCCGAGGGGTACGGCAGCATCTCGAGCATGTAGAACTCGTCGTCCGGCTCCGCGCCCGGCTCGGGGTTTGGGACGTAGAAGGCGCGCTCGTCCTCCCAGACTCGTTGCCACTTCGTCTCGATCGCCTTCGGGTCGTACTTCTCCAACCTGCCTCCAGGTACGAAAAAGCCTCTCTTGCGAGAGGCCTGGGGAAGCTGCCGCGGCGGCGCCGCGTTGCTTCCTGCGCTACTCGAGAAGCTGCTTCATCATCCCGGACTCTAGCACCCAACCCGTCGAAAAAGGAGGCACGGATGGCCGCATACACCAAGGTGAACCTCAAGGAAGAGGTCGACGACCAGGCCCCGAACTTCGGCCTCGCTCCCGACCTCGAGGCCCGGATGGCCCGCGTGCCGCTCGAGCTCGAGCACTCGGGAATCAGCTATCAGCGGCTGTCGCCGAACTTCCGGGTTCCGTTCGGCCACCGGCACAAGACCCAGGAGGAGATCTACCTCGTCGTCAGCGGGAGCATGCGGGTCAAGCTCGAGGACGAGATCCTCGAGCTGAAGCAGTGGGATGCCGTCCGCGTGCCGAAGGAGACGATGCGTGGGTTCGAGTCCGGCCCCGACGGCGTCGAGATCATCGCCGTCGGCGCGCCGCATACCGGCCCGGGGGACGCGGAGGTCGAGCAGGGCTGGTGGGGCGACTGAGTTGAGGCATCGCGGGGAAGCTACGCTCACGCCGATGGCGGGCCGCCTCGACAGGGTTCCGGGAATCGTGCTCGTCAGCCTCGCCGCGGCGATGTGGGGCCTCGACGGGCTGATCCGCAAGCCCCTCTCGGAGTCGACCTCCGCGTACACGATCGTCTTCGGCGAGCACGTCGTCCTCGTCGCCCTGACGCTGCCCCTGCTCGTCCCCGCGTTTCGCTCGCTCCACCGGGCCGGCCCGTCGTACGTGGCTGCGGGAGTGGCCGTCGGCGCCGGCGCCTCCGCGATCGCGACGATCCTCTTCACCAAGGCCCTTTTCCACGGCGACTTCATCACCGTCGTCGTCCTCCAGAAGGTACAGCCGCTGATCGCGGTCTTCGGCGCCTGGCTGGTGCTCAAGGAACAGCCCCAGCGCGGCTTCGCCTGGTTCCTGCTGCCGGCTCTCGCTGGGGTCTGGCTGATCGCGCTGCCACACCCACTCGACCCGCACGCGCACGGGCTGACACCCATCGTCGAGACGCTCGCCGCCGCGGCGCTCTGGGGCATGGGCACCGTGTTCGGACGGTTGCTGAGCCGCCGGCTCAGCTTCGACCACGTGTCGACAGTGCGATTCGGCTTCGGCCTCATCGCCAGCGCCTGCGCCCTACCGATTGTCGGCGCCGCCGCGTTCTCGAACGCGCACGACAGCTTCTGGATCGCGGTGCTCGCCGTCGTCACCGGCTTCCTGGCCCTCGGGCTGTACTACTACGGGCTCCGGCGAACGCCGGCCTTGCTGGCGGCGCTCGGCGAGCTGGCCTTCCCGGTCACCGCCGCGGTCGTCGGGATCTACGTCTTCGACGACTCCCTGCGCTGGACGCAGTGGGTCGGCGTCGCGATCACGGTGGCAGTGATCAGCTTCCTGCCCGCCCGCCGCCGCGAGCTCGTGAGCGTGCCGGCCCGCGAGCCGGCTCTCGCCAGCTCCTAGCGAACCCGGCCAAGGCGCCGACTCGGCGGCGCCGACCAAAGAGGCCATGCCGGCTTCGCCGGCGTGGCCGTCTAGCGCGCCGACTTGGCGGCGCCGATCAAAGAGGCCATGCCGGCTTCGCCGGCGTGGCCGTCTGACGCCCGGTCTTGGCTGCGCCGGACTGGTCTTCTCGCTACCGCACGCGGAACAGCCCGCCGAAGACGACCCAGTGCCCGTTGTGGTAGCGCTCGAGCTTCGCCTGGTCGAGCGGGAAGTGGTCGGTCGCGCTCGTCTTGACGGTGACGCCGGGGAGGAGGAACGGGTCGTTCTTGATGTTCAGCCTGAGGGCGGCCTTCATGATGCTCTCGCGCGTTGGATTCTTGCCCGCCTGCTTCAGCGCCGCGACGAACGTGTGCGCGGCCGACATGCCGTAGACCGCGTAGACGTCGTTCGGGTTTCCGCCCTTGTAGCGCTTCATGATCGAGCGGTAAAGCTTGATCCCGGGATCCTTCGCCCAATGCACGTCGGTCGGGTCCTTGAGAAAAACGATGCTGAGCGAGCCCTCGGTCTGCTTCTTGTTCGTCCCGTTGGTCGCGAGGCCCATGATGTTGGCCGCGCTCGAGACGGCGTTCACGTACACCTTCGGCCGCCAGCCGAGCCTGCGCGCGTAGACGTAGGTCTGAATTGCGAACTTCGGGGTCGCGAACAGCATCAGCGTGTTGACCCGCGCGGCCTTGAGGCGCGCGATCTGGGACTGGACGTCCGGGTCGCTGACGTCGTAGTTCTGCTTTGAGACGATCAGCTTCGTCTTCGAGCCGAGCCCGTTGGACAGGCCCTTGAGCAGATCCTTGCCGTAGTCGTCGTTCTGGTAGAGGACGCCGATGCGCGCCTTCGGGCTCGTCTTCGCGACGTAGCGGCCGTAGATCGTGCCTTCAGCGCGGTAGTTCGGCTGGTAGCCGATCGTCCACGGGAACTGCTTGTAGTCCGTGCCCCAGGTGGTCGCGCCGCTGGCGACGAAGAGCTGCGGCACCTTGATCGCGTTCAGGTACGGACGCGTCGCCTGGTTCTGCTCCGTGCCGAGGCTGTTGAAGATCGCGAACACCTTGTCCTGCTGGACGAGCTCGCGCGTCTGCTCGCTCGTCCTGGCCGGGTCGTAGCCGTCGTCCTTGTAGAGGTACTTGATCTTGCGCTTGTTCACGCCGCCCTTCGAGTTGACGTACTTGAAGTAGGCGGCGGCTCCGCGGGCGACCGACTGGTAGGCGGACGCCGAGCCCGTGAGCGGCGTCGTCCCGCCGATCACGACCTCCGTCGAACTGACCCCCGGCGTCGACGCTCCGGACGCCGCGGCAGCGATCGCGAGCGCGACCAGAGCCCCCAAAATAACGTGGATCCTGCGCTTCATCCCCGTTAGGGACGAGTGTACAACCGCGTTGTTAGCGGCTCGGCGAGCCGGCGCAGCAGTCCACCGGCCCCGCTCGGGAGCAGGATCATGACGAGGATGATGGCCGCGCCGTAGACGAAGTCGGGCACGCCGGGCTTGCTCGAGACGCGCGTCGAGAGGTCCGGCAAGTACTGCACGAAGAGCGCGCCGAGCACCATTCCGGGCAGCGAGCCGAGACCGCCGACGACGGCGCCGACGAGGATCAGGATCGAGAGCAGGAAGGTGAACGTGAGCGGGTTGACGATCTCGTCTTGGATCGCGAGCAGCGAGCCCGCGACCCCGGCGTAGACGCCGCTGATCGCAAAGGCGAGGGTCTTGTAGCGGGCGAGATTGACCCCGGCCGAGGCGGCCGCGACCTCGCTGTCCCGGACGGCCCGGAACACTCGCCCGAGCCCCCCGCGGACGATCAGCCACATGATCAGGAAGCCGACGAGGCCGATCGCCCAGGTCAGGTAGTAGAGGAAGTGGTTCTGCGTCATCGAGTGGCCGAAGATCGTGACCGTGCCGCTGATCCCGGTCACCTGCTGGGGCGCGGACTCGAGCAGGCGCAGGCCCTGGCCACCGCCGGTGAGGCCGGAGAACTTCCGCAGCAGCGACGGCATCGCCACCGCGAACGCGAAGGTGGCGAGGGCCAGGTAGAGGCCGGAGAGCCGGAGCGCCGGCAGTCCGATCAGGAAGCCGACGACACCGGCCGCGAGACCGGCGAGCGGGATCGTCCAGACGTCACGCCAGTGCTCGTGCACGACGAGCGCCGCGGTCGTGTAGCCGCCGATCGCCATCAGCGCGCCGTGCCCGAGCGAGATCTGGCCCGTGTAGCCGGTGAGCAGGTTCAGCCCGACGATCGCGATGAAGAAGACGCCGGCGTGCGCGAGGTCGCGGGAGTGGAAGTCGCTGACGAAGGTGGGCGCGAAGAGGTACACGAGCAACGCTGCGGCTGCGATGAGCAGCCAAAGACCGACGCCGAGGGCACGACGACCCATCAGACCCGCCTCACCGCCTCCCGGCCGAACAGGCCTGCCGGCCGGATGAGGAGCACGCCGAGGATCACCGCGAGGGCTACGGGCAGCCGCAGCTCCGTCCCGATCCAGTCGACGTAGGTTCCGATCAGGTTGACGAGGACTCCGAGGATCAGCGACCCCACGACCGCGCCCAACGGGCTGTCGATCCCGCCCAGCACCGCTCCGGCGAACGCGTACAGCAGAACCGGCTGCATCAGGTTCTGGTCGAAGCTCGCCAGCGCGGGCGCGGTCAGCATCCCGGAGACCGCCCCCATCGCGGCCGCCAGCCCCCAGCCGAGCGCGAGCATCCAGCTCACCCGCACGCCGAGCAGGCGGCTCGCCTCGGGATCGACCGCCGCGGCACGCGAGGCCAGCCCGAGCTTGGTGAAGCGGAAGAAGAGCCAGAGCAGCCCGACGGCGCCGAGCGACACGGCGATGGTGCCGAGATCCTGGATCGAGAAGGCCACGCCCGCAACATCGATCGGCCGAGTCGAGAAGGCGTTGGGCAGGCTGCGCGTCTCCGGCGACCAGATCCAGCGTGCGGCGCCGTTGACGACGAAGAACAGGCCCAAGGTGACGATCACCACCGTCAGCACCGGCGCGTCCTCGACGGGCCGGATGACCGCGCGCTCGACGAGCACTCCGCCAATGAATGAGATTCCGATCGTGAGCAAGAAGGCAGCCCAGTACGAGAGGCCGTGGTGGACGAGCGACCAGGCGATGAAGGTCGAGAACATCGCCATCTCGCCCTGGGCGAAGTTGACGACGCCGGTGGAGCGGTAGATCAGGACGAGCGCGAGCGCCAGCGTCGCCCAGACGCCGCCGGAGGCCAGGCCGACCACGATCTGCTGGGCGAGCTCGGTCCAGTCGAAGGCGAGCAGCATCAGTAGCCGACTGAGCCGCCGCTCGCGGCGGCGCCGTCAGGACGCGCGGGCGTTGCCTGCGCGTCCGTCTGAAGTGACCGGTCGAGACTCTCCATGGCTCAATAACCGAGGTAAGAGCGGCGGACGGATTCGTTGCGGCGCAGGTCGGCGCTCGAGCCCTCGACCGCGACCCTGCCGACCTCGAGCACGTAGGCACGCGACGAGGCCTCCAGCGCGAGCACTGCGTTCTGCTCGACGACCAGGACGGCCAGGCCCTCCCGCTCGTTCAGCTCGCCGACGATCCGAAAGATCTCGGTCACCACCATTGGCGCGAGCCCGAGCGACGGCTCGTCGAGCAGGACGAGCTTCGGTCGCAGCATCAGCGCCCGCGCGAGCGCGAGCATCTGCTGCTCGCCGCCGCTGAGCGTCCCCGCCCTCTGGCCGGCGCGGTGCTCGAGCCAGGGGAAGTAGGAGAGCACCCGCTGCTCGTCCTCACGGATGCCGGCCCGGTCGCGCCGGACGTACGCGCCGAGCCGGAGGTTCTCGCGCACGCTCAGATCCGTAAGCGTGCCGCGGCCCTCGGGCACGTGCGCGATCCCGAGCCGCGCGACGGCCTCGGGCGGGCGGCCCGAGATGCGATTTCCGGCGAACACGATCTCGCCGCTGCGCTTCACGGTTCCCGAGACCGCCCGCAACGTCGTCGTCTTGCCCGCACCGTTGGCGCCGAGGACCGCGACGACCTCGCCCTCCCCCACGGTCAGCGAGACGCCGTGGAGGGCCTTCACGGGCCCGTAGCGGGCATCTACCTGCTCGAGCTGCAGCAGCGGCTCAGGCATCAACGGTTCCCAGGTAGGCCTCGATCACGCCCTGGTCGCCCCGCACCTCTGCCGGTGTGCCGCTTGCGATCAGCCGGCCGAAGTCGAGCACGTGCACCCGGTCGGCGATCCCCATCACGAGGCCCATGTGGTGCTCGACGAGCAGGATCGTGAGCTCGAGGTTCGCCTGCAGGAGCCGGATCAGGGAGCCGAGCTCGCCGACCTCCTCGTGGTTTAGCCCGCCCGCGGGCTCGTCGAGCAGGAGCAGCCGCGGGCCCGAGGCGAGCGCCCGCGCGAGCTCGACCCGCTTCTGCGTGCCGTAGGACAGCTCGGCCGCCCGGCGGTGGGCGAACCCGGTCAACCCTGTGTAGTCCAGCACCTCGCGCGCGCTGTGACCGCTGCGCGCATGTCTCCCGAGGAGGACGTGCTCGAGCACCGTCATCGACCCGAACAGCTCGACGTTCTGGAAAGTCCGCGCGATCCCGCGCCTGACGATCCCGTGCGGCGGAGTCCGCAGCACCGTCGTTCCCTCGAATGCGATCTCGCCTGCGTCCGGCCGGTAGAGCCGGGTGATCAGGTTGAACATCGTCGTCTTGCCGGCCCCGTTCGGGCCGATCAGTCCGACGATCTCGCCCTCGCCCACGTCGAACGAGACGGCGTCGACGGCGACGATGCCGCCGAACCTGCGCGTCACCCGCTCGACCGAGAGCAGCGCCATCGCCGAGACCCTAAGGCGGAAGCGGCCGCGCGGTCTAGCCGAGCGGCTGGAGCTCGGCGACCTCGGTCACCGGCGCCCGGCAGGCAAACCGCTCGCAAACGTAGACGGCGGGCTTGCCGTCGATGAGCTCCTTGCCCTCGAGGAGGGGCACGCCCTCGGCCGGCCCGAAGGCGACCACCACGTTCGGGTCGAACGGCTCGAGCGCCGCGCGGGCGACCTCGCTCTCCGGGGGGCCGACGACCGCGATCTCCTTCGGCGTCGCCAGGTAGAGGTCGAGCGCGTTGAGCGCGTGGGCGAACTCGGTCGGCCCGCGGCCGAGGCTCGAGCCGAGCAGGCGCAGGACGCCCACGGCCCGGCTCTCGAGCTCGTCGTCGCCGTAGATCCGCGCGAGCCGCAGCAGCACGAAGGCGAGCATCGAGTTGCCAGACGGGATCGGGTGGTCGAAGAGGTCCTTCTTGCGCGCGACGAGTCCGTCGGGGCCCGTCGGCGCCAGGAAGAAGCCGCCGCGCTCCTCGTCGGCGAAGAGCTCGACCGCGAGCACGGCCAGACGCCGCGCCTCCTCGAGCCAGCGCAGCTCGCCCGTGGTGACGTGCAGCTCGTAGAGACCGTTGGCCACGTTGGCGTAGTCGTCGAGGAAGCCGCCGCCGGAACTGCGGCCGGCGCGGAGGCTGCGGTGGAGGCGCCCCCAATCGTCCGAGAGCGGGCCGAGCAGGAACTCGCCCAGGGCCTCCGCCTCGCCGACAAGGTCTGTGCGCCGCAGGCGCCTGCCGCCTTCGGCCAGCGCAGCTAGTGCGAGCCCGTTCCACGAGGCGATCGCCTTGTCGTCACGCTCGGGCTGCGGACGCTGCTTGCGGAGCTCGAGCAGACGGCCGCGAGCCTCCTCGTCCAGCTCGCCCCGCAGGACGAAGCGTCCGTCCTCGAACGGTTGGAACAGCTCCTCCGGCGCACCCTCGCCGGGTGCCCAGGTGTACGTCAGGCCCTCGACTTCGTCGGTGTCCGCGTCCTGGGAGGAGGCGAACCCGCCGTCGTCGAGCCGCAGCTCGCGCACGAGGTAGTCAAGCGTCTCCTCCGCGACCTCGCGGTAGCGCTTATTCCCGGTCACGACCCACCCGTGGAGGTAGGCCGGGACGAGCAGGGCGTTGTCGTAGAGCATCTTCTCGAAGTGCGGCACGAGCCAGCGCTCGTCGACGGAGTAGCGATGGAAGCCGCCGCCGACCAGGTCGTACATGCCTCCGGCGGCCATGCCGTCGAGGGTCTTCGCGGCCAGGTCGGCCTCCCCGCGCCGCAGGAGCAGCTCGATCGCGGAGGCCGGCGGGAACTTCGGAGCGCGGCCGAACCCTCCCCACTCCGGGTCGGCCAGCTCCTCAAGCCGCCGCGTCGCCTCGAGGAGGAGCGACTCGGTAAGCGGCTCGGAGGACGGATCGACCGCGGCCGCCTGCTCGAGCGCATCGATCAGCAGCCGAGAACGCTCGGCGACCTCGTCGCGTCGCTCGCGGTAGAGGTCCGAGACGGCCACGAGCAGCTGCGGGAAGGCCGGCATCCCGTGCCTCGGCTCGGGCGGGAAGTAGGTGCCCCCGAGGAACGGCTCGCCCTCGGCGGTGAGGAAGGCCGTGAGCGGCCAACCGCCTTGGCCGGTCAGGGCCACGACCGCGTCCATGTAGATGGCGTCTACGTCCGGGCGCTCCTCGCGATCGACCTTGATGTTGACGAAGCGCTCGTTCATGAGCGCAGCCGTGTCCGGATCCTCGAAGGACTCGTGCGCCATCACGTGGCACCAGTGGCAGGCTGCGTAGCCGATCGAGAGCAGGATCGGCTTGTCTTCCTCACGTGCGCGGGCGAGCGCGTCCTCGCCCCAGGGGTACCAGTCGACGGGATTGCCCGCATGTTGCAAGAGGTAGGGACTGGTCTCGTCCGCCAGGCGATTCATGCCCGACTAGGCTAGCTCCGATGCTGGAGCTGAAGACCGAACGGCTCGTCCTGCGCGCGCCCGCGCCCGAAGACGCGGAGGCCCTGGCGCCGATGTACGCCGACCCCGAGGTGATGCGCTACGTCGGCGACGGGCGCACGCTCACGAAGGCCGAGACCGAGCTCTCGGTGCGGCGCATGATCGAGCGCTGGGAAGTCGACGGCTTCGGCCTCTTCACCACTCTGCGGCAGGACGACGAGGCGATCATCGGGCGGGTCGGGATCCTGATCTGGAACAGCGAGACCTGGGAGCCGACGACGCGGGCGCGGCCCTCCGGGCCGACGGAGGTCGAGGTCGGCTACACGCTCGGCCGCGACTACTGGGGCCACGGCTACGCGACCGAGTCCGCGGGGGCGGTACGGGACTACGCGCTGAACGGGCTCGGAGCCGAGCGCCTGATCGCGCTGATCATCCACGGCAACACCGCCTCCGAGAACGTCGCCCGCAAGCTCGGGCTCGAGTACGAGCGCGACATCAGGCTCGGGCGACGCGACGCGCAGCTCTTCGCCCTGGACACTTAGAGTCACGCCCTGTGACCGAGTCCCGCGAGCTGCTGACCCGCACCGCCGAGATCGCGGGCGACTACCTCGAGAGCCTCGGCGAGCGGCCCGTGTTCCCGCGCGCGACTCCGGAGGAGCTGCGCGAGGCGCTCGGCGGGCCGATGCCCGAGGAGCCTCTCGACCCCGACCAGGTGGTGGCCGAGCTCGCGGAGGCGGCCGAGCCCGGGGTTGTCGCCACGGGAAGCGGCCGCTACTTCGGCTTCGTCATCGGCGGCGCCGTTCCCGCGGCCCTGGCGGCCGACTGGCTCGCCTCCGCCTGGGACCAGAACGCGGGCCTCTACGCCTGCGGCCCGTCCGCATCGGTGGTCGAGCAGGTGACCCGGGAGTGGCTCGTTGAGCTACTCGGCCTACCCGGCGAGTCGTCCATCGGCTTCGTCACCGGCACCCAGATGGCGCACGTGACGGGGCTCGCCGCGGCACGCTTCCACGTGCTCGAGGGCGTCGGCTGGGATGTGAACCGCGACGGACTCGCCGGCGCGCCACCCGTCCGTGTGATCGTCGGCGAGAAGCGCCACGTGACCGTCGACCGGGCACTGCGACTGCTCGGCTTCGGTGCGCCGACCACGGTGACAGCCGACGACCAGGGCCGGATGGAGGTCGGCGCGCTCCGGGAGGCGCTCGCCGGGGGACCAGCAATCGTGTGCGCCCAGGCAGGAGAGGTGAACACCGGCGCCTTCGACCCGCTCCCGGAGATCGCGGATGCCTGCGAAGAGGCCGGCGCCTGGCTCCACGTCGACGGAGCTTTCGGCATCTGGGCGGCGGTCTCGCCGCGGCTTCGACACCTCGTCGCCGGCCTCGAGCGGGCCGACTCGTGGACGACCGACGCGCACAAGTGGCTGAACGTCCCCTACGACTCGGGCATCGTCCTCTGCGCGCATCCCGAGTCGCATCGCGCCGCGATGACGGTCACCGCGTCGTACCTGATCCAGGACGAAGGAGCACGGCGCGTGCGCGACGAGGTCGACTGGGTGCCCGAGTTCTCGCGCCGCGCCCGCGGCTTCGCCGTCTACGCGGCGCTGCGCTCGTTCGGGCGCAGCGGCCTGGCGGAGCTCGTCGAGCGCTGCTGCGACGGGGCGCAGCGGTTCGCCGAGGCGATCGCCGGCCTCGACGGCGTCGAGGTGCTGAACGATGTCGTGCTCAACCAGGTGCTCTTCCGCTTCGAGTCGGACGAGCGCAGCGACGACGTGCTGCAGCGCGTGCAGGAGAGCGGCGAGATCTGGCTGAGCGGCACGACCTGGAACGGGCGAAAGGCGATCCGCGTCTCGGTCTCGAACTGGCAGACCACGGAGGAGGAGATCGATCTGGCCGTGGAAGCGTTTGCGGCGGCTTACGCGGTCACGTAAGAGCCCAAACGGATCGACCGCTCATTTTCCGGCGAACGCACGGGCAAGGCCGCGCGTCCTGAGAGCGGCGCGGCAAGTGGCGCCTAGGGCCAGACCCCGGCGCGGTAGACCTGACCCTCGAGCGTCCGGCCGAAGATCCCTTCGAGCCAGGTCGAGATCGCGACGAGCGCGTCGAGGTCGACGCCGGTCGCGATCCCCTCACGCTCCAGCAGGTAGACGAGATCCTCGGTCGCGACGTTGCCGCTGGCGCGCGGCGCGTAGGGGCAGCCTCCGAGCCCGCCGATCGACGAGTCCAGCACCTCGGCGCCCGCCTCCAGCGCCGCGAGCGCGTTCGCGTAGCCGGTGTTGCGCGTGTTGTGCCCGTGAAAGCCGGTGCGCTTGCCCAGGCCCCGGACGCGCTCGACGAGGCGGCGCACCCGAGCCGGGCCGGCGACGCCGATCGTGTCGGCCAGGACGACCTCGTCCGCACCGAGCCGCTCCGCGAGCGCCACGACCTCGCCCTCGTCCACCTCGCCCTCGAACGGGCAGCCGAACGCAACCGAGATCGTGACCGTGGCCGGCACTTCCGCGGCCGCGAGAATCGTCCCCACCTGCGCCAACGCCTCGTCCCGCGACATCTCGCCGTTCCGGCGGTTGAAACCCTCGGTGGCGCCGAGCGTGACGTTGACCCGGTCGAGCCCCGAAGCGGCGAAGCGCTCGTAGCCCTTCGCGTTCAGGACGAGTCCTGAGTACTCGGTCCCGTCGCGGCGCTCGATGGCGGCGGCGACCTCTTCCGCGCCGGCCATCTGCGGCACTCGCTCGGCGCGGACGAAGCTGGCCGCCTCGACGCGGGGCAGCCCCGCGGCCGCGAGCTGGTTGACGAGCTCCGCCCGCGTCGCCGGCTCCAGGGTCTCGGCCTCGTTTTGGAGGCCGTCGCGAGGGCCGACGTCGCAGACGGTGAGCCGCATCTAGCGGCCGAGACCCATCGAGCCGACTCGCTCGGGCGTGATCCGGATGATCACGCGCTTCTCGTCCGGGCTGCGGTACGGGTACGCGTCGAGCCCGAGGTACTTCTTCGCCAGCTTGTCGATGTGCTCGTCCGCGCCCTCGTCCACGAGCTCCGCGGTCCCGCTGACCGTGACGTAGCCGGCCTGCTGATCCTCCGCCGGCAGCACGTCGATCGAGACACGCGGGTCGCGCTGGATGTGCCGCACCTTCGCCCGCCCGTACGCGCTGTTGACGAGCACGTGCGGGCCGTCGTAGTCGACCCACACCGGGGTCACGTGGGGTGAGCCGTCGGCGCGCAGCGTGGCGATGTTGCCCCAGTTGCGGCCCTCGAACAGCTTCGCCTCGGCTTCGGTCAATCTCGCAGCGGTCTGCTCCATCGTCCATTCCTCCTTGTCCTTGCTTAGGCTAGTGCCTCGATGGGAGTCGCCGTCCTCGTCGGTACCCGCAAGGGGCTTTTCGTCCTCACGGGCAACGAAACTCGCCGCGGCTGGAGCGTGGAGGGACCGCACCTCACCGGCTGGGAGGTCTTCCACGCCATGCGCGACCCGCGCACCGGCGTCGTCCACACCGCCACGAACAACTGGGTCTACGGCGCCACGGCACACCGCTCGGCCGACCTGGGCGAGACCTGGGAGCGGGCCGAGGGGATCGGCCTCCCCGAGGAGAGCGGCCTTACCTGGGAGAAGTCCTGGCACGTCGAGCCGGGCCATGCCGACGAGCCGGAGACGCTCTGGCTCGGAGGCACGCCGGGCGCGCTCTTCCGCAGCGGCGACGGCGGCTCGACCTGGGAGCCCGTCCAGTCGGTGCTCGAGCACCCGACGCGGGAGAAGTGGAATCCCGGCGCCGGCGGGCTTTGCTGCCACTCGATCCAGGTCGACCCGTCCGACCCGCAACGGCTCTACATCGCGATCTCGGCCGCGGGGGCCTTCCGCAGCGACGACGGCGGCGAGACCTGGGAGCCGAAGAACACCGGGGTCGCCGCCGACTTCTTCCCCGACGACAACTTCCCCGAGGTCGGCCAGTGCGTGCACAAGCTGCTCGTCCACCCGGCGCGGCCCGAGCGGCTCTGGCAGCAGAACCACTGCGGCGTCTACCGCTCGGACGACCGGGGCGACACCTGGGAACGTCTGGAGGGGAACGGCCTGCCGAGCGGGTTCGGCTTCCCGCTCGCGCTCGACCCCGCCGACCCCGACGCGGCCTACGTCGTGCCCGAGGAGGGCGCCGAGAACCGCGTCACCCCGGAGGGGAGGCTCGGGGTCTACCGCACCCGGGACGGCGGCGCCTCCTGGGAGCTGCTCGAGAACGGCCTGCCGCAGCAGGCGTGGCAGTCGGTGATGCGGGAGGGCATGGGCTTCGACCGTCGCGACCCGGTCGGGATCTACCTCGGCACCCAGAGCGGGTCGGTGTGGGTCTCGCCGGACGCAGGAGGCGAGTGGATCGAGGCGGCGGCCTACCTGCCGACGATCCTCTCCGTCGAGGCGGCCGAGTGGCCGTGATCCTGCTCCCGTCGCTGCTCGCCCGGGAAGCGGGCGGCGAAGGTCGCTTCGAGATCGACGCGCCGACCGTGCGCGACGCGCTGCGCGAGCTGCCGGTGCGCGACCTCCTCTTCGACGAGCGAGGCGACCTGCGGCCGCTCGTGAACGTCTACGTGAACAGCGTTCAGGCGGACGACCTCGGGGCGCCGCTCGAGCCGGAGACGGAGATCCGCCTCGTCGCCGCCGTGGCGGGCGGTTGAGACCGCTCTCAGGCCAGCGCCCGGATCGCCCGTAGCGTGCGGTCGACCTCGGCCGGTGTGTTGAGGATGCTCGGCGCAACCCGCGCGAGCGCATCCGCGTAGGGCGTGACCGTGGCGATGATCCCGCGCCGCAGCAGCCGGTCGACGACCTCTGCCGGCGGCATCCCCTGTACGTCGAAGCAGACGAGCCCGGCCGACAGCGACGGCGAGCGGGGTGTGCGAAGGCTCACGTGCCGCATCGCGGCGAGGCCCGACTTCAATCGGCTGTTGAGCGCATGCGTCCGCGTCGCGATCCGCGCCTTCCCGATGCGCTGGTGGAACCGAAACGCCTCCGCCAGGGCCCAGCGGTGCTCGAACGAGTGGAACCCACCCGGAGTCATCGCGCCGCCCGGCGTGCCCGTGACCGTGAAGGACGGAATGGTGTGCGTCACGTGCTGCCATGCGCCGGGCCTTCCCCAGACGAGCCCCGTGCCGCGCGGGCCGAAGAGCCACTTGTGGCAGCCCGTCGCGAAGAAATCGCATCCAAGCTCCGGTAGCCGGACGTTCTCGATCCCGAACCCATGCACGCCGTCGACGCAGAGGAGGATCCGATCGACCTCCGCCCGGCCACGGTTCAGAGGGGCGAGCGCACGCGCGATGGCCGTGATCGGGAGCTTGACGCCGGTGCTCGAGTGCACCCAGGTCAGCGCGACGACGCGAGTGCGCGCTGTGACGGCGGCGACGACCCGCCTCACGATCTCGTCCGCGGAGGCGGCGCCGCTCTGCTCGTAGAGCGGGATCTTTCGCAGCGACGCGCCGCTGCGGGCGGCCTTCAGCTCGAGCGCGTCGTGGGTGACGAAGAAGTCGTGGGTCGAGGTGAGCAGCTCCTGGTCCGCGCGGACGTGGATGCCGTTGTAGAGGAGCGCCAGGCCCATGGTCGTGCTGTCGGTGAGCGCGATGTCGGCCGGACGGGAGCCCGTGTACGCGGCCGCGGCGCCGAGCACCGCCGCCTCGCGGCGCACCTCCTGTCCATGGAGGTAACCGACGGGATCGGCGTCGAAGGCCCGCCGGTGCCGCTCGATCGCGGCGCGCACGGGCGCCGGATGCGAGGCGAGGAGGAACGCCCCGAGGTGGACGCGGTCGCGCCGAAGGCGGAACTGCGAGCGGACGCCGCTCCAGGTGAGCGGGCTCGCGCGCGGCTCGACCTCGGGACCCGCGGCGAGCGCCTCCGGTCCGAGCACGGCTGCCGCGGCGAGGGTCAACCCGCCGCGCGCGAGGAAGTCTCGACGGTCGAGAGTCACTGACCCCGACCGATCGTAGACGGAAACGGCTCAGGCCAGCTTGTGCCCGCGAGTCTCGCGGCCGAAGATCGCGGCGACGATCCCCCCGGCGGCCATCACGATCGCGATGAAGGTGAGCGACCAGGCCGTGCTCCCGGTCGCGTCCTTGAGATTCCCGAAGATGTACGGGCCGGCGATCGCCGCCGTCTTGCCGACTCCTTCCATCACGCCGAAGGCGGTCGAGCGCAACCGGGTCGGAAACAGCTCCGACGTGTACGGATAGACAGCGCCCCAGGCGCCGAGGTTGAAGAAGCCGACGAAGAAGAGCGCGGTCACGTAGACGCCCTCGGAGTCGGCGACGGCGAAGGCGTACGCGGAGATGCCGCCCAGGATCAGGAACCCCGCCAGGGTGGGCTTGCGGCCGATCCGCTCCACGAGCCAGATCGCCGCCGCGTAGCCCGGGAACTGCGAGAGCGCGCTCAGGGTCAGGAGCAGGTACACGTTGATCGAGAAGTCCTTCTCGGCCTGGAGCACGAACGGCAGCCAGAGGAACAGGCCGTAGTACGAGATGTTGAGCGCGATCCAGATGAGCGCGGTCGTGACCGCGCGGCCGCGCCAGCGCGGCTCGACAAGCTCGCGAGCGGACGACTCGGCCTCCTCGGGCGCGGTGAAGTCGTCCGCCGCGACGGGCTTGCCGGTGATCTCGGTGAGCACCTCGGCCGCCTCCTCATCGCGGCCGCGCCGCGCCAGGAAGTAGGGGCTCTCCGGGAGTGAGCGGCGCGCGACGAAGGCCAGGAAGGCCGGGAACGAGGCCGCGAGGAAGAGCCAGCGCCAGCTCGAGTCGCCGCCGACCGAGTGCCCGATGAAGATCCACGAGAGGCCGGTGGCGAGCAGGAGCCCGACCGGCCACCAGAAGTCGAGGAAGACCAGCAGCCGGCCTCGCCGCTGAGGCGGGAGGTACTCGGTCAGCATCGCCGGGTCGACGACGAGCATCCCGCCGATGCCAAGCCCGGCGAGGAAGCGAAACGTCATCACCGACCAGGGACCCCAGGAGAGCGCCGTCAGGGCGGTGAAGGACGCGTACCAGAGGATCGAGTACTGGAAGATCGCGCGGCGGCCGATCCGGTCGGCGAGCCGCCCGAGCACGAGTGAGCCACAGAGCGAGCCTGCGAGGGCCGCGCTGTTGACGAGCCCCTGCATCGTGCCGCTGAGGTTCCACTTGGCCGCGAAGATCGGCGCCACGAAGCCCACGAGCAGGATCTCCATCGCGACGAAGGTCCAGGCGGCGCCCGTGACGAGGATCGCCCGCTTGTGGAAGCTCGAGAGGCCGCCCTCCCGAAGGACCTGCTCGACGTCCCGCGGGGCCGGGACTGCGACTGCGCTCGTCATCGGCAAGCTGCGCTAGGCGCCGGCGGCGGCGGGAACGGCGGCCAGCTCATCCACGGTCGTGATCTCGGCCCCGTACGCCATCTCCAGGTACGCGAGCGCCTCTTCCTCGTCGACGCCTTCGAAGGCGCGGACGGCGTCGCTCGGGACGGCGATCCGGTAACCGCGGGTCAGCGCCTCATACGAGCAATGCCGAATGCAGATGTGCGTGTGCTGCCCGGCGATCACGACCTCGTCGACCCCACGCTCCACGAGCTGCTCGTCGAGCCCGGTGCCCTCGAAGGCGCCGTAGTGGCGCTTGGGCGAGACGATCTCGCCTTCGCGGGGCTCGAGCTGCGGGATCACCTCCGCACCGGGCGTCCCGGTCATCGCGTGCTCGCCCCAGACGCGCATCTCCGGGTCGTCTGGCTGGTGAGCGTCGTTCGAGAACACGACGACCCAGCCCTGTTCGCGCGCGTGCGCGAGCAACCTCTGCAACGGCTCGATGATCGCCTGGGCCTTCGGATTGGCGAGCTTGCCGTCGACGAAGTCGTTGAGCATGTCCACGATGATCAGTGCGCGCATCGGAATCCTCCGTTCGTTGTGCCTCTTGCGCTAGGTTTACGACTGTGGGGCGAAAACCTCGGCAGGAGTCTACCAGGGCGCGACCGGCCCACGTCACGCTGGCCGTCGTGCTCCAGGTCCGGGAGGGCCAGCTCCAGGTGCTGCTGTGGCAGCGGGCGCGCAACCCGTTCCTCGGCGCCTGGTCCGCCCCGGGCGGGTACCTGGAGCCCGGCGAGACGCTCGAGCAGTCGATCCGCGGCCACCTCGCGATGAAGGTCGACGTGCGCGAGCTGGCGCACCTCGAGCAGCTCGAGGTCCTGAGCGACCCGCGTCGCAACCCGCTCGAATGGGAGCTCGCGACCGCCTACCTGGGCCTGATCCCGGCCGACGTCGACCCGGAGGTCCCCGAGGACACGCGCTGGCACCCGGTCTCGCACCTGCCCGAGCTCGCCTTCGACCATCGGGCGATCGTGCTCGCGGGCCGCGACCGGCTGCGGGCGAAGCTCTCGTACACGAACGTCGGCTACGCGCTCGCGCCGGCGGTCTTCTCGATCTCGGAGCTGCGGGAGCTCTACGTCGCGGCCCTCGGGCACGAGGTCTCGGCCACGAACCTGCAGCGAGTTCTCCTCCGGCGCGGCGTGCTGGAGCGGACCGGCGAGCGGCGAGAGCCGGGCCGGGTCGGCGGGCGGCCGGCGGCGCTCTACCGCTTCCGCTCGCGCCGGCTCGAGATCACCGATCAGTTCGCGGCGCTCAGACCCCCCGGCTGAGGGATGCTCGCTGCCCCGGCGGCCCCTATGGTCAGGGCGAGGCAGGGGAAGGAGGAAGGTCTTGCGGCGCTCTACGTACGGCGGGCTGGTCGTGATGACGGCGGTGGTCGTCGCGTTCGTGGCGGTGGTCTTGACGCTCGTGCTCAGATGACGGTGACGTGCACCGTCTGCACGGCGTTGTTCGAGTAGCCGCCAAGGTTCCAGGCGGGCTCAAGCGGTTGCTCGTTCCCGGCCTCGTCGCGCGCCCTTGAACACAAGTCGTGCTCGCCGGGACGCGCGTCCCAGCGGAAGCGCCAGCCCCGCCAGGCCCAGCGGCTCTCCGGCGGTTCGACCTCGGCCTCGCCCCAGGTCTTGCCGCCGTCGCCGCTGACCTCGACCCGCTCGACCGGCGCGAGGCCCGACCAGGCGCGTCCCTCCAGCAGGCACTCGCCGGACTCGACGGTCCGGTCGCGGGTCAGGAACTCGGGGATGCCCGGCGGAACCAGCAACGAGCGCGGCAGCATCCGCTGCAGGGGCTCGCCGGGCTCCTCCTCTTCCTGACGCAGGCGGTACGACCAGGACTGCTGGTAGCCCTCGAAGGGCCGGTCGAGGAGCTCGATCCGCTCGAGCCACTTGACGTTGGTCATGCCGTACCAGCCCGGCACGAGCAGGCGCAGCGGAAAGCCATGCTGCGGCGGAAGCGGCGCGCCGTTCATCGCGTAGGCGAGGAGCACGTCGTCTCGAAGAGCCTCGTCGAGCGGGACGCTGCGCTGAAACCGCTGCTCCTCTCCGCCCTCGACGCCGCGATCGAGCCCGGTGAAGAGCACCTCGACGGCCCCCGCCGACACACCGGCTTCCTCCAGCAAGGGCCGGAGCGGCGTTCCGGTCCAGGTCGCCGTGCCGACGGCCTCCAGGAGCCACGGTTGGCTCACGGGCCGCGGGTCGAGCCTGGCGCGGCCGTTCCCGGCGCACTCCATCGTGGCCGTCACCTCGAGGGCGGGCCGCGCGCGAAGCTCGTCGAGCCCGAGCGAGAGCTCTTGCCCGCCGACGACCGCGAGGCGCCAATCCGCCGCGTCGACCACGGGCACGTCGTAGTGGATCAACAGGTAGTGGAGGCCGACAGGTGTGATCGGGAAGCGCAGCGCCTCGAGCGGCATGCCGTGGTTGCGCGCCGCGAGCTGGAGCTCCTCGAGGCTGATGCCTTCCACCGGGGCCAGCCTACTAAGCGGGTGCCGGGACCACACGCTCGGATGCCGCGAGCGCGAGCTCCGCGTCGGCCTGCTCGATCACGACCGGGTCGTGCGTGGCGCAGACGACGGCCGCCCCGGTCTCGCGGGCCAGGGTCGAGAGTAGCGCCGCGAGCGTGAGGGCGTTCGCCTGATCGAGGCGGGCGGTCGGCTCGTCGACCAGCAGCAGCCGGGGCCGTGCCGCCAGCGCGCGAGCGACCGCCACCCGAACCTGTTCTCCTGCCGCAAGGCGCGAGACGCGCTGCCCGGCGCGCTCGGCGAGCCCGACCGACGCGAGCACCTCATGCGTTTCCTCGCCGCTGCGGCCGCGGATCGCCTCGACCAGCTCGACGTTCTCTCGCGCGCTCAGGAACGGAACGAGCCCAGGCTGCTGAGCCACCAGCGCGACGTGCCGCCGGCGCAGCTCGGCGCGGCCGGCTCGATCGAGGCTCTGCATCGGCTCACCGCACACCTCGATCTCGCCCTGGTCCGGCAGCTCGAGCCCGGCGAGCAGGTGGAGCAGCGTGGTCTTGCCCGAGCCCGAGGGCCCCGTCACGACCGTGAGCCGGCCGCCCTCGAACCGGCTCTCGAGGCCGGAGAAGACGTGCGCCGCCGCTGCGCCGCGGCCGTGCGTCTTCGAGAGGTCGCGGACGACGGCGACTGCCTCACCAGGATGTCGTGGCTCGGCGGCGGCCTCCGGCTCCTCGGCCCGCTGTCCGTCACTCCCCGCGGCGACCACCACGATCCGATCGTCCTCAAGCGAGGCCGCAGCCCTGCTGCCGATGCCGGCTCGTTCGAGAAACTCCTGCGGCAGCCGCAGCCAGCCGCCGCGGCCGACCACGATCGTGCTCTCGCCCGCACCGCGCACCGATTCCTCGCTGACGCGCCCGTCGCGGATGTGGACGAAGCGGTCGGCGACCGAGGTCGAGGCGGGGTCGTGGCTGACTATCACGACGGTGCAGCCCTCCGCCGCCGCGAGCTCGCCGATCGCCTCGTAGACGAGACGCGCGTTCCTCTCGTCCAGCTCTCCGGTCGGCTCGTCCGCGAGGAGCAGCCGCGGCCGGTGGGCGAGCGCCGCGCAGAGAGCAACGCGCTGCTGCTCGCCGCCCGAGAGCAGACCCGGCCGCGCATCCGCTTTCCCCGAGAGGCCGACCCGGTCGAGCAGCTCGAGAGACCTCGACTCGCGTGCCTCGCGCTCGATCCCTTCGGCCCGCGGCTTGAGGCCGACGAGCTCGCGGGCGCTCAGCTCGGGCGCGAGTGCCTGCGCGAAGTGCTGGTCGAGGTACCCGATCGTCTTCGAGCGGTAGCGTGCGAGGCCGCCGAAGCCGAGCCCGCGCAGGTCGCGGCCGAAGACCCTCGCCGTTCCCGCGGACGGTGTGTCCAGGCCGGCGAGGATCCGCAGGAACGAGGTCTTGCCCGAGCCGCTAGGGCCGAGCACCGTCAGGATCTCGCCCTCGGCGATCGTGAGCGTCAGCCCCTGCAGAGCGGCGGCGTCGCCCTCGGGCGTGGAGTGGACGCGGAACAGATCGCGGGTCTCGACGGCGACGCTCATCGCGCCCCTCCGTACCGGGCAGGCACGGGCTCACGGAACGAGCGGCCGGTGACGAGCCCGACGAGGACAGCCCCGAGCGCCACCGCTACGAGCGCCGAGGCCACGACGACGAGCCAGTCGAGCGAGAGGGCGAGCGGCGGTGATGGCGTGGTCGCGTTGGCCGTCAGCTCCACAAAGCTGACCACGAGCAGCGAGAGGACGATGCCGGTGAGGATCCCTCCCGCGACTCCGGCTCCCGCGACCACCAGCGCGCGCAGCTGGAGCTGCCGGCGCAACCGGACGGGCGGCGTGCCCTGCGCCTCGAGGTCGAACGAATCCGCCGCCTCGTCACGCCGCTCCGAGACCACCCCGAGAACGAGCGCGAGCAGCGCAAGCAGGATCGCGATCAGCGCCGAGGCCTCCAGCATCGCGAGCGCGGCGCGCGCTACGGGATCGCTCCGAAGGGAGCTCTCGAGGGCCGCCTGCGAAGAGACGGCGAGCAGTGGGAACGGAATCCGGCGCAGCCGCGCCTCGACGGCGGGCCGGCCGCCTGGCCCGGTCTCGAGCCAGAGCTCGGTCGGGAAGCCCGAGCCCGGCGTAGCGGCGTTCAGCGCCGTCTCGAGCGTCTCCCGGTCGGTCACGACGAAGTCGTCCGTCCCGGGCGCGGCACCACCCGGGAAGCGCGTTGCCACCGCCGCCACGCGGAACACGAGCGGCTGGCCGGCGACGACGACCCCGAGCAACCGATCCGGGCCGGCGATCTCGGCCATCCGCGGCGAGACCACGGCAGGCAGCTGAATGCCGTCTGTCGGCTGACGCGGACGCACGTACGTGTCGAACTCGTTGGTGAGCGTGAGGCCGAACCGAAGGCGCTCGCCCTCGCTCAGGCTCCTCACGCCGGTCGTCCCGATCCAGCCGGCGTAGTCGGTCACGACCCGTCCGTCCGCGCGCGGCCGCCCGAGCGAGACGGAGCCCACCGCAGGCGCTCCCGCGTCGGCTCCGCGTTCCTCCAGCTTCGGCGGCGGCTCGAAGCGCAGGGCGATGAGGGTTCCACCACGCGCGTCCGGCGGGATCGGAGCGGCCAGGAGCTGCGGGCGCGCACCCGCGTTGCGACCGAGCTCGAGCGTTGCGAACGAGCCGTCGTGCCGCCGGATGCTCGCAGCTACGCCGACCTCGGTGCCGGTGACCGCGATCGGCAGCTCGAGCCTCTTGGCCCCCGCCGGCAGCGGCGCCCCTCGCAGCGCGACCGAGCCCTTCGGCTCGAGCCGCGCCGCCAAGTCGGCCGGCGAGCTCGAGCTGAAATCGCCGCGCCAGCCGTCAATCCCCCGCAGCGCCTGCCCGCCCAGGCCCAGCACGGCGATGCCCGTGACGTCGGTCGCGCCCGAGATGTTCCCGGCCAGGCGAACCACGGGTTCCACGCGCGCATGCGGCCGGAGCGAGCCCACGACCCTGGGGGTGACGACCGAGCGAACCGGAACGAGCTGGGAGAGGTCTTCACGAACGACGTTGTCGGCGGGAATCGCGTAAGCGGCTTGGTCATGCTGTCCGCGCACGAGCGTCGAGCGGTACGCCTCGGCGAAGAGCGCGAGCCCGATCGAGACGACGACGAAGCCGACCGCAACGGCCGCATAGCCGGGCCGGCGCGCGAGTCCGAGCGCGGCCAAGCGGAACGCGAGCGCGTCTCTCGGCACTGCGCGCTCCAGCAACCGCAGGCCGGCCGGCAGCAAACGGGCGGCGCCGACCGCCGCGGCGAAACCGACCAGCGACGGCAGCAGCAGGAGGACGACGCCGGTGCCGTTGCTCGCGAGCAGATCGCCGGTGTCGGCTGCTCCGCGGGCCAGCGCGACCGCGACTACGGCGACAGCGCCCAGTGCCGCGACGTCGAGCGGCGAGACCGCGAGCCCGCGCACGGCCACCGGACGCACCGTCAACGCGGCCGCCAGCACGAGTGTCGCCGCCGCGGCGAGCAGGAGCGCGAGGGCGATCCCGCCGCCCGAGAGCACCGAGTGGCGCAAGAGTGACGCGACCGGCTCACCGGTCCGCCCGGCCACGGCCGCCGCCACCGCGGAGCCCGCGACCCAGCCGACGAGCGCGCCGCAGAGCGCCATCGCGGCCGACTCGGCGATGACGAGCAGGCCGACCTGCCAGCGCCGCGTGCCGCTGGAGAGCAGTCGTCGCCTCGATGCATCCACGTCGGGGCGGAGCCGCGCCGCCGCCAGCACGGCAAAGGCGAGCAGGAGCGCAACGGCCTCCCCACCGAGCAGGAGCAGCCGCCGGCCGGAGACCTTGGACGCGTCCACGGCGGCGCGGAGCTCGTCGACCGGAGCCGAGAGCTCGAACCCGAAGGACTGTGCCTGGAACACCGAACGCGCATGCTCGATCCGGGCCGCCAGGTCGTTCGCCGACCACGAGCGGACCGAGCTACGCTCGAGCGGAACCACCCAGCCGTAGCTGCGGTACGAGTCGTGCAGCAACGGCGAGCGGTCGAGCCCGGCGACCCCGTTCGCCAGGACGAGCGGCGGCGGCGCGGGCCGGTGGTAGCGCGTGATCTGCCGCACGAAGGCCGATTGGCCGAGTGTCGCCGCGGGAACGGCGTCGCCGAAGAGCGTGGCGGTGCGCAGATCGCCCTCCCCCACCGGCACGAGCCGCAGGCCGGGCACGTTCGGGATCCGGCCGCCGTGCCTGATCACGAGCACCTCGCACCGCTCCGGCTCACACCTACGCGGCAGGCGGCCCGACCGCAGGTGCACCCAGCGGCCCAGCTGATCCACGGCGCCGAGTCCGAGCAGCGCCCCGCCGAGCTGGCTCTCGCGATAGAGGGACGTGCCGGTGGGACGCTCGTCCACGACCCGGTGCAGCTCCGAGCGCACGTGTGCGTCGAGCCGGGCATAGGGCGCCGCCTGGCCGCCGACGCTGAACCAGTTCACCCGCACCGCCTGGACGGAGTCCGGCAGGGTGGCCACCTTCCGCCCCACCTCGCGATCCTGAGCAGCGACCGTTCCGGCGAGAACGGCACCGAGCATGGCCGCAGCAGCACCGAGGCCAACCACGACGAGCGCGAATCGCTCGCGCCGCCGGGCGAGCCGCACACGGGCGAGCCAGAACGGGAAGAACAGCCTGCGTAGAGTCACGGCGCGACCACGGTGCCAGTCGGCGGGTGGCCCCGTCCAGTCGCCGCCGCTGCAATGAGCCGCTCGGCCCATTCTCATCGTCTTCTTAGGAACCGTTGGTTGACTGCCCTCTCGTGGCGACGGAACCAGTCGAGGTCGCCGGCCCCGCCGGCAACGAGCGCCTGACCGCGATCGCCGCGGTCGTCCTGATCGTGCTTCTCGCCGTCGAGGGGGTGACGATCCTCGCGATCCGGCCGCTGCTCTCGTGGCACGTGTTCGTGGGAATGCTCCTGATCCCGCCGGTGGCCCTCAAGCTGGCTAGCACCGGCTACCGGTTCTGGCGGTACTACAGCGGAAGTCCTGCGTACGTTCGGAGAGGGCCGCCGCACGTCCTGTTGCGGCTGCTCGCCCCGCTCGTCGTCGTCTCGACGCTCACCCTCTTCGGCACCGGAGTGACGCTGATCGCGCTCGGCCCGCGGTACGGGCTCATCTTCGGACTGCACAAGGCGAGCTTCGTCGTCTGGCTCGTCGCGACGGGTGCCCACGTCCTTGCGCACGTGCAGCGCCTGCCGAGCCTCGCCTTCGGCGCCGGCCGTGGAGCCGGTCGAAGGCTGGCGCTCGTCACGGCGACGCTGTTCGCAGGCGGGGCGCTGGCGGTCTCGACGCTCTCACTCGCGACGCCGTGGATCCACTTGGTCGACCGCGACGACGCGGCGTCGGCTCACTTGAACGTCTTGATGTAGGCGACCAGCTGCCGGAGCTGTTCCTCGGAGAGGATTCCGCCCCAGTGCGGCATGCTCACGATCGGCGCACGCCCGATGACGCTGCCGCTGCGGATGATCTCTTTGATCTTCGCGTCGGTGTTGAACTCCCCGCGGAAATCGGCTCCCGCGAGCGGCGGGATCGACTTGTCCGGCGAGAGCGGGTTCGGCACCCCTCCGAGCCCGTTCGGCCCGTGGCAGTTGATGCAGCCGTCGCGAACGTAGAGCGCTGCGCCGGCGACCTCGTCACCCTGGCCCTGCGGCACGGGCGGCGGGGTCGCGTCGGTCACGCTCGGGAGCCCGGCGCGGATGTACGCGGTGAGCTCGCCCACCTGACGCTTCGAAATGACCGCTCCCCATACCGGCATGTACGGCTTCGTCGGGTTCGCCGACTCGCCGAGCCCGTGGTTGATGATCCCCGCCAGCTGCGCGACGGTCAGCTCCTTGCCGACGTCGGTCAGCGCGGGCACGTCGGGCGAGACTCCTCCCTGGCCCCCTTCGCCGTGGCACTGCGCGCAGGCGAACTGGACGAACACGTGTGCGCCGGCGGCCACCTTCGGGTCGACGGCCTGCGCCGACGAGGTCTCCGTCTGCGCTCCCACCGTGACCGTGTTGTTCGTGTAGTGGCCGGCCGCCCACCCGACCAGCCCCGCTACAGCGACGAGCAGGACGACGACGGCGGCAATCACGGTGCCAAGGGAGCTCCGTTTCATCGGCCGTCGACCATCATCCTCTTCCGAACCGAGCGGGACAAGTGCCGATCAGTCTCGGACGCGGTCCCGACGAGCTCGAGATCGAGCCGCTGTGCCTCTTGGGCCCCGCGAACGACGAGCACCGGGCAAGGCGCCTTGTGCACGACGCCGTTCGAGACGCTGCCGAGCACGAGCCGCTTGACGAGCCCACGCCCGTGGGCGCCGATCACGATCATCCCGGCACCCACCTTTTCGGCCGCCGCGCAGATCTCTTCGACCGGGATGCCCTCATGGAGCTCCGACGTCGCCTCGACCCCGGCTGCTCGGGCCTCGTCGACGGCAGCCCGAAGCACGTCGAACGCGTTGTCCTGTTTGAGCTCCGTATACGGAGCGTACATCACCGGCGGATAGCCGAACGGCGCGCTCGAGAGCGACCAGACCGTCACGAAATGCAGGCGCCAGCCGGTGGCCTGTGCCAGCTCGATGGCCTTCCCGGTTGCCTTCTCTGCGGACGGCGAGCCGTCCGTCGCCATCAAGATCGTGCTCATGGCCGCTCCTTTCCTGGTCGTCGCCGAAAGGCTGGCGCCGCGGGCCAGGAGGGGCATCCGGGAGACACCTCATCTCTCCTGCGGTGTTTTCCCGACGTGGATCGGCGTAGAGACCGCGCCGCCGGTCACCGTCTACTCGAGGTACTCGTAGGCGGGCAGCGTCAGGAACTCGGTCAGCTCGCCGCCGAGGGCCACCTGCTCGAACAGCTCCCTGGCCTCCGGCGCACGGCTCTTGGCGAAGATTTCGTCGCCGAACTCCGCGCGCAGTCGCTGCAGCTCCTCATCGATCACGCGCCGGACCTGCTCGCGGTCGAAGTGGCCGTGGCGGATCCACTGCCAGACCTGCGAGCGCGCGATCTCGGCCGTCGCCGCATCCTCCATCAGGTTGTTGATCGCCACGGCGCCGCTGCCACGGAGCCACGCCGACAGGTACTGGATTCCGACGCTGACGTCGTTGCGGAGCCCCTCCTCCGTAATCTGGCCGGGCGTCGCCGCCACGTCCAGCAGCTCGGCGGGGCCAACCTCGACCTCGTCGCGCTGCCGCTCGAGCTGGTTCGGGCGCTCGCCGAGGACGGCGTCGAACTCCTCGAGGGCGACCGGCACCAGGTCGGGGTGCGCCACCCAGGTCCCGTCGAAGCCGTCGCCCGCCTCGCGCTGTTTGTCGTCTCGCACCTTGGCGAGCGCCCGCTCGTTCAGCTCGGCGTCCTTCCGGCTCGGGATGAACGCGGCCATCCCGCCCATCGCATGGGCGCCGCGGCGGTGGCAGGTCTTGACGAGCAGCTCGGTGTAGGCGCGCATGAACGGCGCCGTCATCGAGACGCTGTTGCGGTCCGGGAGGACGAACTCCGGCCGGTCGCGGAACTTCTTGATCACGCTGAACATGTAGTCCCAGCGGCCCGCGTTCAAGCCGGCCGCGTGCTCGCGCAGCTCCCAGAGGATCTCGTCCATCTCGAATGCCGCCAGCACGGTCTCGATCAGCACGGTCGCCCTGATCGTCCCGTGCCGGAGCTCGAGCACATCTTCGGTGTGTGCGAAGACGTCGTTCCAGAGCCGCGCCTCGAGGTGGCTCTCGAGCTTGGGCAGGTAGAGGAAGGGACGTTGATCCCGGTTACGGAAGAGGTAGAGCCCGAAGTCGAAGAGGCTCGCGGAGACCGGCGCGCCGTCGAGCTCGAGGTGGCGCTCCTCGAGGTGCCAGCCCCGCGGGCGGACGAGCAGCGTCGCGATCTCCTCATTCAGCCGGTAGGTCTTGTCCGGCGTCTCCAGCTCGATCGTCCCGCCGATCGCGTCGGTGAGGTTCGCCTGGCCCTCGAGCATGTTCAGCCGGGTCGGCGAGTTCGCGTCTTCGAAGTCGGCCATGAACATGCGCGCGCCCGAGTTGAGGGCGTTGATCACCATCTTCCGGTCGGTCGGCCCGGTGATCTCGACGCGCCGGTCGAGGAGCTGAGGCGGTACCGGCTCGATCGTCCATTCGCTCTCTCGGAGCTCGCGTGTCTCCGGCAAGAAGGCCGGCAGCTCACCCGCATCGAGCCGCTCCTGGCGCACGGCGCGCGCGTCGAGGAGCTCGCGCCGCCGCACCCCGAAGCGCCGCTCCAGGTCGTGCACGAACGCCACCGCCTCGGGGCTCAGCACCTCCTCCATCGCCGTTAGCCTCTCACGTCCGATGCCCGAGCCCGATCAGGTCTCGACTCGATTCGAGGTCCCGAGCCGCGCGGACCTGCGCGTCTTCGCGGGCTATTGCGTTGCGGCCGCGGTCTACATCGCGATCGGCGTCGTCGTCAACGACTTCATGTTCTCCGTCGTCGTGGCGATGGCGTACATCGTCGTCGCGGCGTGGCTCGTGCCGACCCTGTTCCGGCGGCTTCGCCGGTGAGCTGGGCCGCACACGACCTCGAGCCCTACGCGTTTCAGAAGCACCTGGGCTTCAAGGTCGCGTTCGTCCCGCTGCTGATCGGCTCGTACGCACCGGACCTGATGACGAAGTGGTTCGTCTACGGGATCCATCTCGGGCCCTGGGATCTGAAGGCCTCCAACCCGGCCCAGTTCCACCGCGGCTGGCCCGGCGTCGGCTTCACCCACTCCCTGACCTTTGGCCTCCTGGTTGGCCTCGTGATCTGGAAGGGCTTCGGAAGCAAGCTCTGGGCAATCAGCTTCGTCATCGGCCACGCGGCACACGCGATCACGGACACGGGCGACACCGTCGGGACGATGCTCCTCTTCCCCTGGACGTTCCACTTCCACGTCGACGCCTGGGCCTATGCGGGCCAGACTGGCCGTTTCACCGACGCTGCGGCGTACTTCAGCGGCCTCGGCAGCATGTGGGATCTGGCCTGGATCCTCTACGGCTTCTACAGCTGGCGGGTGATCACGAGCGAGTACTTCGACGCCGTCATCTACCGAGCGGACCCGTTCTGGCCCTGGCTCAACCGCTGGGTCCCCCGCGGGGCCTTAATCGCGCTCTATCGCGCGGCGTTCTTCTACGGCACGTCGCGCTGGATCGCGTGGACGATCTGGGCACACATCGTGCACCACTATCCGTATGACCTCAGCTGGGGCGGGCCGCACTGGGTCCCCGCGGAGCATCCGTAGCTGTGTAACCATCCGCGCGTGATCCGGCGTGCGCTCTTCGCCGTGACGATCGCGCTCGCCACGGCGGCGCCGGCCTCGGCCGGGATCGCCGAGATCCGCGACGGGCACGGGCACCTGCTCGCGAGCGCGGGAGCCGGAGGCCCGTTCGCGAGCTTCCAGGACGGCGGCTGGGCGCTCCGGTACGACTCGGCCGCACGCAGCACGCGCGGCGTCTCGCTCACCGGGGTCTCGCTCGCCGGCGGGCTCGTGTACGCCGAGCGGATCGTCGTTCCGGCCCGCGGCCTCCGCGGAGCTCAGGTCGAGGGGCTAAAGGTGGACGGGCACGCGGTCTCGGCCAGGCCGAACACGCTCGTCCCGCTCGGCCCTGGGAGCTACCTGGTAGTGCTGCAGGAGGCCGTCGTCCCTGGCGAGGGAAGCGGTGTCGTCGGGCTGAGGCTCGTGGCGGGCGATTCGTCGCTCGGGATCGATCCGGGCTCGCAGCTCCTCGTCGGCCTCGCCCGCGCGGCGATGCCGAAGGTCCACCGGCAGCGCGAGGTACGTCTGTCGTGGTTCGCGCTCGGGGTCGCGGGCCACGGGGTCGACTCCGGCAGCGGAGTCCGCGGGCTCCCGGAGCCGTCACTGCTCGGGGTGCCGGCGGGCGGCACGACAGGCGTCCGGGCGGTGCGGATCGCACTGCAGTACCTCGGCGTTCCGTATCGCTGGGGCGGCGCCGACCCGCTCGGCGGGTTCGACTGCTCGGGCCTCGCGATGTACGTCTACGCCCAGCTCGGCATCCAGCTGACGCACTACACCGGCTCGCAGTTCTACGAGGGTGCGCGGGTCCCGCCCTCGGCCCTCCTGCCCGGAGACCTGCTCTTCTTCGAGCCGAGCGCGCGCGGACCGCAGCACGAGGGGATCTACATCGGCGACGGCCAGTTCATCCAGGCCCCGCACACGGGCGACGTCGTCAAGATCTCGTCGCTCTCGGAGCCAGGGTACGCCTTCGGCTTCGTCGGTGCCGTGCGTCCCTGGGGCGCGTAGGGCCGAATAGCAAGCGAGCCAGGTCGGGGCCCGGCTCGCCGCCGCGATGATGTCCTCTGGAGGGGAGAGCATCGACCGCGACTTTGAGTGTAGTCGCAGGCGAGGCGGCAGTGACCTGCAAATTCCTGCGATTTGCTGCGGTTTTTCCGACCTCATCCCGCGACCGATCCTGATCGCGCTGGTCGTGCCCTGCCGGGCTCTGGCACGATGCTGATTGTGAGGACACGCACCGTCTGGTCGTTGATGCTCCCGATGCTCGTCGCGAGCGAGACGGTGGGGCACGCTCTCGTCGCCCGGTTCCTCGATCCTCACGGCGAACGGCACATGCTGCTCGCGCGGACGACGCAGGACTACCTCGAGTATCTGTACGCCGCGATCGTCATCTGCCTTGCGCTCGGCATCGCTGCGCTTGCGCGCCGGGCGTTCGCCTCGTTCCGCGGCCTCGGGCCTCGGCCTCTGCCCGCGTGGCGCCTCGCCGCGATCCCGTCCGTGGCCTTCGTGGCGCAGGAGCATGTGGAGTCGTTCCTCCACAACGGCGACTCGGGCTGGTTCGTCACCGCCGAGCCGTTGGTGCTCTTCGGCGCCGCCCTGCAGCTGCCGTTCGGGCTCGTGGCCGTGTGGCTCGTCCGCACGCTCCTCCGCGCCGCCGAAGGGCTCGGCTACGTCCTGGCGCGCCAGGCCCGGATCCGGGAGCGACCGGTCCATCTCGTCCACGGCCCGCAGGCTGGGCCGATCCGGCTGCTCGGCCTCGCGCGTGGGCTGGCCGAGCGCGCACCGCCCTCCTTCGCCTAGAGCGGCGGCCACAACTCTGTGGCCGCCAACCCGGCGTAAAGGAGGTTTCCTTGCAACAGCAGACACACAATTCCGGACGAGCCGAAGTCGACGCCTTGGCGGCTGCCCTGGCCGAGCGGCTCCACCTCACGGACGGCACGCCGTGGATGAACACGGCCGAGGCCGCCCAGTACATGCGCGTCTCGGTGCGCTGGCTGCGCCAGCACCTGCACCAGGTGCCGCACAGCAAGGTGGAGGGCCGGCTGTTCTTCAGCCGCAACGAGCTCGACGCGTGGCTCGCCCGGAACCGACGGCGCTAGAGAGGGCTTGGCGTTCCGCCAAGCCCTCCTGGGCTACGACCCGGCGAGCAGCTTGCGGAAGGCGCCGTACTGGCCGGCCTTGCCGACCGTGACCAGCGTGTCCCCGCGCTGGATCACGTCGTCGGGCTGCGCGCCCGTCACCGGCTCCGGCTCGCGCAGGATCGCGATCACCGTGATCCCGGTCTTGGCGCGGAAGCCGCTCTCCGCGAGAGTCTTGCCGATCCACGGGCTCGTCTCGGGCACCGGCTCCCACTCGATCAGGAGCTCGCCGAGCGCCATCTCGAGATCCTCGACGATCTTCGGCCGCTCGTAGGCGCCGCCGATGACCGCGCCCAGCTGTCGGGCTTCGTCGTCGTCCAGCCGGATCACCGCCCGTGGCTCCTCGTCGTCGGCGTGCCGGAAGAAGTAGAGCTCGCGGATGCCGTCGTTGTGCAGGATCACGGCCAGCCGACCGCCATCGTCGAGGCGGAAGGTGAACTTCGTCCCGACGCCGGGCAGCCGCGTTTCACGCAGGTCGACGGGCATCTCGTCTCCAGTCTACGAAGAGCCATCGGCCGATTGCCTTCGACTCCTTCATCAGCGCGACCCCGAGCGTGGCCGTGATCAGCACGTACAGCCCCGCGAAGGCAGCGATCTTCACCTGGGTCGCATCCGAGATCCGCGGGTTCCCCCTGACGAGCTGGGCGAGAATGATCGTGAACTCGCCGTGCGCGACGAGGGCGATGCCGACGTTCAGGCTCTGCCTCCGGCTGTAGCCGCCGAACAGGCCGCTCACGTAACCCCCGCCGATCTTCCCGACCAGGCTCAGCACGACGGCGAGCGTGAGCAGCCAAGCCACACTGCCGGCCTTGCCGACGTCGATGGAGAGGCCGAAGACGAAGAAGAAGAGTGCCGCGAAGACATCGCGGAAGCTGAAGAAGCGCTCCTCGATCTCCTCCCGGATCGAGGTGCCCGAGAGGACGACGCCCGCCATCAGGGCGCCGACCGCCTCGGACAGGCCGAGCTCCTGGGCGAGCGCGGCGGAGCCGACGAGGAAGGCGAACGCGGCCAGGAGAAAGATCTCCCGCGGGAGCCAGTCGAGAAAGCGATCGATCGGGCCGCTGAGCCACTTCGAGATCGCGAGCGCAGCCGCGATGAACCCGATCGCCTTCGCCACGATGGCCAGGGTGTGAGTCGCCTCGCCGCCGCCGCCCGAGGCGAACCCGAGCACGACGGCGATCACGATGTCCTCGGCGACCAGGATCGCGAGCACGAGGTCGGTCTCGTCGTCGGCGAGCCGGCGGAAGTCGATCAGCCCCTTGACGGTGACCGCACTGGAGGAGACGTAGATCGCGGCGGCGAGGATGAAGGCTGCGAAGCTGAACCCGAACGCGGCGATGCCGACGAGGAGCCCGAGCGCGCCGTTCACCGCCGCGTCGACAGCTCCCCCGTAGAAGACGTGGCCGCGGCTGCGGGCGATTCGCCCGAGCGTGAACTCGAGGCCGAGGAAGAAGAGCAGGAAGATCAGCCCGATCTCGGCCACGAAGTCGGTCACCTCGGAAGGCCGGACGACACTCAAGGCCTTCGGCTCGTGCGGGCCGAGCAGCAGCCCCGCGAGTAGGTACGCGGGGATCGCTGAGAGCCCGACACGGCTCGCCACGAGGCCCAGGCCTCCCAGGAGAGCGACGGTGATCGAGAGTTGGGCGAGGGTCATCGCGTCCCGCGGCCGATCGTAACGGCCTCGATTCATACGAAGCTCTTAGCGCCCGCTCAGAGCTTTCTCAGGTGCCGCTGGTCTCCTTGGGGCTGTCCGTGTAACCCACAGAAAGGACCAAGATGACGGACAAGCTCAAGAACACCGCCCTGATCGTTGTCTCGATCGCGGCTCTCGCGCTCGGTGGCGCGGCCATCGCCGGGGCGGCCTCCGGCGGAAGCGGCTCCAAGGCCGCTCCGTCCGCGAGCACCCCCCGCTCGGGCGGCCTGCCGCCCCAGCGCTCGGACGAGCAGCCGCTTACAGGCGACACCGCGTCCAAGGTCCGCGCATTGGCCCTCGGCCGCGTCCCCGGCGGGACGATCGAGCGGCTCGAGACCGACGCCGACGGATACGCGGCCTACGAGGCGCATATCCGCAAGGCCGACGGCTCGAGAGTCACCGTCTACGTCAATTCGTCCTTCGAGGTGGTCGCGGTCCGCTCGGGGCCCTGACCTCCCTCGGAGGCACGAACGCTAGAGCCCGGTGCACCGGGCTCTAGCCGCGTTGCCGGCGCCGGAGCCAGCGCACGCCCTCGACCACGCCGGTGACGATGAGCGCGATCCCGAAGGCGAGCACGAGCCCCTTCCACGGCTGGCGCTCGAAGGCCTTGCCCCCGAAGTACCCGAGCAGCGCGGCGTACGACGCCCAGACGAAGCCGGCCAGGACGTCGAAGACGATGAAGCGCCGCCACGGCATCTCGAGCCAACCGGAGGCGAAGGTGACGACGGTTCTTCCGGCCGGGATGAACCGTGCTAAGAGGATCAAGAGGCCGCCCCGCTCCTCGATCTGCCGCTCCGCCCAGGTGATCCGCTCCTGTGACTTCTCGCTTGAGAAGAAGCGCCGGCGCAACGGCTGCTCGAACCGCTTGCCGAGGAAGTAGGCGGTGTTGTCGCCGGCGATCGCGCCGGTCGCTGCGGCGAGGATCGCCAGCGACAAGTGGGTGTCCCCGGTGCTCGAGAGGACACCCGCCGTGATCACGGCCGTCTCGCTCGGGACGAGCGGGAAGAGGACGTCGAGATAGGCAAGGGCGAAGATCAGCAGGTACGACCACCACTCGCCGGAGACGTGATTGGCGAGCCCGTTCAGCAACGAGTGCCTAGGTCTCCAGCAAGCCCACGTCGAGGGCGTAGCGCACGAGCTCCGCGCGGGTGGAAAGCCGGAGCTTCTGCATGATGTGCGTACGGTGCGCCTCGACGGTGCGAACGGAGATGAACAGCTTCTGGGCGATTTCCTGGTTGGTGTGGCCGAACGCGAGCAGGCTGAGAACCTCCCGCTCGCGATCGGACAGAAGATGCTCTGCTCGCCGCTGCTCGGCCGCGATCAAGCGGGCACCGAGCTCCGGGTGCACGTAGCGCCCGCCGGCCGCGACTTCCCTGATCGCAGGCACGAGCTCCGCCTCGAGGGCTTGCTTGAGGACGTAGCCGCTGGCGCCCCGGTCGAACGCCTCGCGCGCGGGCTGCGGCTCGTCCTGGACGGAGAGGACGACCACCCTCAGGCCCGCGTGCTCGCGGAGGAGACCTTCCATGATGTCGTCATCGCCGTTCGTCCAGAGGCTCGAGTCGAGCACGACGATGTCCGGCTCGAGTGTGCGTGCGGCAGCGGCCGCCTCCGCCTCGGAGCCGACCTGCCCGACAGCCTCCAGGTCGTCCTCCGCGTTCACGAGCAGCACCAGGCCTGCCCTGGCGGAGGGGCGGTCGTCGACGATCAGGACACGGACGCTCAAGGGGATAGGGCGGCGAAATCCTAGTCGCCGCGATTTTGACCCGCCTGGGTCAGGCGCCTCGGGCAATCCGGCGCGACCCTCAGTGGGTGCATTCCACACATTCTCCAACGCCGCTCGACTTGTACAGGCGGCGCGTGCAGCTCCGGCATGCGTTGGTCGCCGTCGAGTCGGCGATCGTTCTCAGGGAGGAGCACGCTCCGGAGGACGAGCCGGAGCCCGTCAACCTCGAGGGACTGAGACAGGATCTCCTCGTGGCGCTCTGGCTCACCGAAGTCCTGCTCTCGAAACACTGAGGTCGTTCGCATCGTCCTCTCTGGGCGATGAACGCGCGGGCGCCGTCTGGGAGACTCACCCCGTGTCGCAGCTACGGGCGATCGACGCTGACGTCGAGCGCGCGCTCGAGACCGTCAACGTGCCCGCCTATGTCATCGACGCCCACGGGATCATCCGCTGGGTCAATCCGGCGGGGAAGCGGATAGTGGGCGACGTCACCGGGCGGCAGTTCACCTCCGTGTGCGCGCCCGAGGAGTCTCGCCGTGCGCGCGAGGTATTCGCTTCAAAGATCGCCGGCACCGCCGAGGTGACCGACGCCGAGGTCGTGCTCGTCCAGGAGGACGGCGAGCGGATCGGCGTCGAGGTCAGCTCCGTCCCGCTGTACTCCGGCGGGCGGATCATCGGCGTCTTCGGGCAGCTCGTCCACGTGGACACGGAGCCCGACCGGCCGCCTCATCCGCACCTCACGCCCCGGCAGGCGGAGGTTCTACGCATGCTGGAGCGGGGCCATTCGACGCAGCAGATCGCCCGGGAGCTCCACCTGAGCCTCGAGACGGTGCGCAACCACATCCGGCACCTGCTTCGCGCGCTCGGGGTGCATTCCCGCCTCGAGGCGGTCGCCCTCGCCCGGCACGGCGAAGTCGCGGTCAGCTGAGATTCAGCCGCAGCGCGGGCACCTGCGCCGTGTCCCGAGCTCGCGACCACAGGAGGCGCAGCGCCCGCGGTTCCGGCGGGCGCGCAGGCGCCGTTCGCGCAGGCCCATGCGGCACATGACGAGCCCGACTCCGATCGTCACGAGCGCGTTCACGAGCAGGTGCGAGCTCATCACAGTCAGGCCGCAGACGTCGGAGTGCCGAGCTCAGCCGGGCCGGCGGGAGCCCTGCCGAGGACATCGATCACGAGCGGCACGAGGATCAGCTTCGAGTGTCCGTAGCCGAGAGCAGCAGGAGCCTTCACAGCCGGTCCTTCTGGCTGGTCTCATCCGCGCTCACGACCCTCCGAGCAAATCGCTCGCGGGCTCGAGCGGCATCGCCCCGAAGGGATGAAAGCCCGGATCCATTCGGCTAGCCGACAGCGGCTGCCGTGGCCGGGATCTCGACGGTGATGCGCGTCCCGCTGCCAACGCGGCTTTCGATCGCCATCGAGCCGCCGATCGCCTCGGCCCGGTCGCGAAGCCCTTCCAGGCCCGAGCCCGGACGCTCGTTCGCGCCTCCGCGGCCGTCGTCGAAGACGTCGATGCGAAGGCTGTCGGGACCGGCGTGCGCGCGCACCTGGATAAGCGCGGCTTGCGAGTACTTCTGTGCATTCGCGATTGCCTCGGCGATGACGTAATAGCCCACCGTTTCGGCGACCGTGTCCAGCCGCCCCGAAGGGATCTCGAGCAGGGTGACCGGGATAGTGGAACGGAGCGCGAGGGTCTTGATCGCCTCGCCGAGCCCCAGGTCGACGAGGACGCTCGGATGGAGGCCGTGCGCGAGCTCTCGGAGCTCGTCCATCGCGAGCTGCAGCTCACTCTCCGCCTCCGTAAGGAGCGCCGAGACGCGCTCGGGCTCCTTTCGGGTCGCGTCGACGGCTTCGCGAAGATTCAGGGCGAGCCACATCAGGCGGAGCTGCGCGCCGTCGTGGAGGTCGTGCTCGAGGCGCCGACGGGCGTTGTCGGCAGCCGAGATGAGCCGCGAGCGAGAGGTGCTCAGGCGCGTCGCGATCTGCTCGCGCTCGGTGACAACGGCGGCGAGGCAGAGCGCCGAGAGGGCGGAGACCGCGATGAAGAGCTGCGCGTTGAGAACACTCCGCGTGACCGACTCGAAGTGGAACGGGCCCGTGTAGTGGGTGGTGTTCCAGACCGTGAAGAGGGCCGTCGCCGCAACTGCGGTCGTCGCGCCGCGCTGGCCGAAACGGAGCGCCGCCCAGATCAACGCCGGGAAGACGAGGTACATCACCGGGTTCTCATTCCGAGAGGCGAACCCCGCCAGACCGAGGGTCGTTCCCAGCAGGATCGCGCCCTCGATGACGCGCGCCCGGGTCCAGTGCCGCGGGAGCGGCCCGTACCAGGCGAGGGCCAGCGGCACGACGATCAGCGCGCCGGACGCGTCGCCGAGCCACCACGTCCGCCAGACCGTGGGCGCATGGTCGACGTGGATCACTCCTCCGGATAGGAGGGACAACCCGCCGATTGTCGCGCTGAGGGCGGCCCCCGCTGCGATGGCCACCACGATCGCGCCGACCCCTTGGATGCTGTCGAGCGGTGATCCCCTCCGGACAAGCCGTCGCAACAGCACCGTCGCCAGGATCACTTCCAACATGTTTCCGAGGGTCTGCCCGAGCGCGGATCCGATCGGGAGCGTGGAGTAGCTGTTCGCGAGGAGGTCTCCGATTAGGACGCCCGGCCAGAAACGCAGGCCGCCGAGGTAGAGGAAGGAAATTCCTACACCGACCGGGAGCCAGACGATCGCCGCCACCGGGCCGGAGAACTCCAGCACATAGCCCGTCTTCGCCCCGGCGTAGTAGAGGCCCGCCAAGGCCCCCACGCCCAGTAGATACCGCGCCGTCGGTCTGGCGAGCCACTGAGCCCACGTCCGGTCCCGAGGTTCGTGGGCAGCGATCGCCTCACTCACGAGGCCACGCCTTTCTCCCCGGTCAGGTACAGCAGCGCGGCCTTCACGCGCCGGTTGACGTCGGAGGCCTCGCCCAGGTCGAGCTTGAGGAAGATCCCGTTGATATGTCGCTCGACGGCTCGTTTCGTGACCTCGAGCTTCGTCGCGATCCAGGTATTGCTTCGCCCCTCGGCGATCATCGCGAGGATCTCCCGCTCGCGGGGCGTCAGCCTCTCCAGCCCCGGATCGTGTCTCGCGCGCGCGGAGACGAGCTTGTCGACGATGCGCGGATCGACCAGCGAGCGGCCGGCGACGACCTCCCGCAGCGCGCGAGCGAGCTCGTCCTCGTCCTTGACCCGCTCCTTGAGCAGGTACGCCCGCTGGGTCGAGCCGTCCTCGAACAGGCTCATCGCGTACGACGGCTCCGCATGCTGGCTGAGCACGACCACGCCGACGTCGGGATGCGACGTCCGCAGCTCGCCCGCGAAGCGAATGCCCTCGTCGGTGTTCGTCGGCGGCATCCGGATGTCGGTCACGACCGCGTCCGGCTCCTCGCGATCGACCGTGGTCCGAAGCTCCTCGAGATCCCCGCAGGCGGCCACGAGGTCGACGTCCTCGATCGTCTCGAGCACGCGTGCGATCCCTTCGCGGGCGAGAAAGCTGTCGTCGCCCAGAACGACGCGGATCACGGCGTGACGCCCATCGCGGCCAAGCCTAGGGCGCCGCCGGCTTCCGGCGGGTAACGAAGTGGTGTGATTCCCGCTCTCACGGCGAAAAACCTCCCGGTAGAACACGGCGGATTCGCCCCTGGATCACGCGATCGAGCGGCCTCGATCGAGAGCGGCGGTCGGAACCGAAAGCCTTGTGCCGCTCGCTGCTGGTGCGAGCGCGGCGTTGCACGTTTTCTTCTCGTGGCAAGTATCGCAGCCGCCCCGCCGACGAGCAAGACCGGTCGGTTCAGCCTGATCTACGAATCGTGGTGATTTGCACGGTGCTAGCAACCACGTCAGATCAGCGGATCCCCGAATGCCCGGGGAACGTCTCGGGCGGATACTCGGCGCTGCAGACGTTTGCCAATCCTCCACCAGCAGGAGGCCTATCCCCGCATGAAACCGAGCAGCACGGAGCTGCGCGCAGGCGCCCAAGGCGTCCTGGTCCAGGATCACGTCCCGTCCCGGCTGCCCTTCGACGTCGTGGAATCCAAGGTACGCGTGCCGCAGGTTCCGGCCGGAACGGTCTCGCGCACCGCGCTCGTCAACCGTCTCCGCGCCGCCGGCGCATTTCCGCTCGTGCTCGTCGTGGCGCCGGCCGGGTACGGGAAGACGACGTTGCTGTCGCAGTGGGCGGCCCGGGACGCGCGCGCGTTCGCCTGGGTCTCGATCGACGAGCACGACAACGAGCCAGTCGCGTTTCTCAGGCACGTGGCGGCCGCGCTCGACCGCACCGAGCCGATCGACGCGCGGGCGCTCGAGCCGCTCGCACTCGAGGACGAATCCGTCTGGACGAAGGCCCTGCCGCGCCTCGCCGACGCGCTGGCCCGGCGCGAGTCGCCCTTCGTCCTCGTGCTGGACGGCGCGGATGCGCTCACGCAGGACTCGATCTCAGTGCTGACCGCACTCCTGGAGCATGTTCCGGCGAGATCGATGATCGCGCTCGCCGGCCGCGTCACGCCGAACCTCCCCGTCGCCGCGCTCAGGGCGCGCAGGCCCCTGCTGGAAATCGGCCCCTACGAGCTCGCGCTGAGCCGCCGCGAGGCCGAGATACTGCTGCGGGCCGCGCACGTGGAGCTCGAGGACGACGAGATCAACACGCTCCTGGAGCGCACCGAGGGGTGGCCGACCGGCCTTTACCTCGCCGCCCTGGCGTCGCGCGACCCGAACTGCGGCGAGAACGCCGAGCTGCCCGATGTCCTTACCGTCGGCGGTGACGACCGCTACTTCGCCGACTACTTCCGCTCCGAGTACCTGTCGCGCCTGACGCCGGACCGCCTGACGTTCCTTCGCCGCACGTCGGTGCTCGAGACGATGTCCGGCCCGCTCTGCGATGCCGTCCTGGAGCGCAAGGAGTCGGCCGTCGAGCTCGCGTCCATCGAGGAGGCGAACACCTTCATCGTCCCACTCGACCGTCGCCGCGGCTGGTACCGCTACCACCACCTGTTCCGGGATCTGCTCAGGCGGGAGCTGGAGGATCGCGAGCCCGAGCTCGTGCCGGTGCTCAACCAGCGGGCGGCCGACTGGTTCGAAGTGCAGGGGGACGCCGAGTCGACGCTCGACTACTCGTACGCTGCGGGCAACGCAGACAGTGCTGCCCGGATCCTGAGCTCGATCGCCATGACCATGTCCTCGAGCGGCCGCGTGACGGCCGTCGAGTCCTGGCTCGACCACTTCGACGACGAGGCGCAGCTGAAGCGGTATCCAGCCGTCGCCGTGGAAGGGTCGCGCATCCACGCCTTCCGCGGGCGCGCCGAGCGGGCCGAGAAATGGCTCGCGGCCGCCGAGCGAGGCCTGCCGAAGAACGGCAAGGGCGGAGCCACCCGGGCGTGCATCGATGTGCTGCGCGGTGCGATGTGCGCCGAGGGGCCGGAGCGCATGCTCAAGAAGACCGACTCGGCGCTGACAGCGCTCCCCCCGGACCACCCTTGGCATCCGTGGGCGTTGGTCGTCAACGGGACAGCCCACCTACTCCTCGGCGACGACGATCGCGCCGACAGCGTGCTGGCGTCGGCTGCCGAGGTCTCGGACCGGACCGGCCGCGCCGAGAGCCGCGCCCTTGCGCTCAGCGAGCGCTCCCTGCTCGCGTCGGGGCACGACGACGAAGGAGCCGAGATGCTCGCGCTGGAAGCGCATCGCTTGATCGAGGAACGCGAGCTCGACGGCTACCCGAGCAGCGCCCTCGACCTGGCCGCCACGGCCCGAGCGCTCCTACGGCACGGGCGCTGGGACGACGCGCGCAGGCAGCTGACGATCACCCAGATGCTCGCGCCGAGCCTGACCCATGCGATCCCGTGGCTCTCCGTGCAGGTGCGGCTCGAGCTCGGCCGCGCCTATGTGACCCTGCGGGACCACAACGGCGCGCGTGCCCTGCTCGCCGAGGCCCGGGAGATCCTGCAACTGCGGCCCTCGCTCGGGGTCCTGGGCGAGCAGGTCGCGACGCTCGAGGCCGAGATCGAGGCGATCCCACAGGCCACCGCGGCGGGCGGCTCGGGCCTGACGCGGGCCGAGCTTCGCCTGCTTCCCCTTCTCTCGACGCACCTCTCGTTCCGTGAGATCGGCGAGCGACTGTTCGTCTCCCGCAACACGATCAAGACCCAGGCGATCTCCGTCTACCGCAAGCTCGGCGTCTCGAGCCGCAGCGACGCGATCACCAGGGCGCGCGAGCTCGGGCTCGTCGAAGGCTCAACGGACGCCGCCGAGTCGTTCGCGAGCGACGACGCTCAGCCTGTCGCCTCCTGAAGAGCGTCTACGCGTCCAGGTCCGCGTACTCGCGCTCGTGCCTGCGGTCGTAGAACCAGCCGAAGGCCAGCAGGATGACGAAGAAGAACAACAGCGCGCCGAATATGCCCCACCTGTACCACGCCGCGTCGACCAGCAAGAACAGCAGCAGGGCCGCGATGCCGAACACAATCACCAGGCCGATCAGCTTTAGCCAAAACCTCGCTCCGAGCTCGTCGTTCACGTCCGCTCCTTTGCGTCGATCCCCTCGATCGTCACGCCTACCTTGTCACACGGCATCGTCCAAACCGGATGATGCAAGCCTAGGCAGGCACGATCGGCGCGTCGGGCGGCGCCTCGGGCGCGGACTCCGAGCCCACCTCCGGTACCGCGGCTGCAGCGTGGGCCCTCGTCAGGTCTCGCATGATGTGCACGACGGCGGAGGCTAGCGGAGCCGCCAGGACGAGCCCGAGCATTCCGAAGATGCAGCCGGCGCCGATTGTGAGCACGAGCACGGCGAGCGGGTGCAGGTTCAGGGCGGCGCCCATCGCGAAGGGCTGGACGAGGTTCTGGAGCAGCCCGTTGGCCAGGATGACGACCAGGAGCATGACCAGGGCGACGGTGGTTCCCTTGGCCCCGAGCGCGATCAGGACGGCGAAGGCTCCTGCGACGAACGCACCGACATACGGGACGTACGCAGTAACGAAGGTGACGATCCCGATCGTGCCGGCGAGCGGCACTCCGAGCACGAGCGCCGCGAGTCCGACGACGACGCCGTTGAACGCCGCCACGATCGTGACGCCGAGGAAGTAGCCCCGCAGCGACCTGATGACGCCACCGGTTATCAACTGCCCCACCGGAGGCGGCACCCCGAGGTGGCGGTCGACCCAGCGCCGCATCGATGGGCCGTCCTTCATGATGAAGAAGAGGCTCAGGAGCGCGAACGAGAGGGCGAAGGCGACGGAGGTGAGCCCCTCGATGCCGTTGATCACACCCTTCGTGAGGGTCGAGATGATCTTCGGGACGTCGGCCTCGACGCTTGACTTCGCGCTCGATGAGCCGGACTTGTCGACGCCGAGATCGTTGAGCCACCCCTCCGCCTTGCCGGCGGCCGCCTTGACGTTCTCCGATATCGCTCCTTCCTGCGAGGTGATCCCCCCGATCACGATCACGAGCACGAACGCTGCAATCGCCGCGAGCCCGAGCAGCACTAGCCCGGCGGCCGCGGCTCGCGGCATGTGCCGATCAAGCACGCCGACGAGGGGCATCGAGACCGTCGCAACGATCGTCCCCGCCACCACCGGCCCGACGATCGTGTAGGTGGCCCCGAGCAACCAGATGAAGGCGGCCGTCAGAGCGAGGAACCCGACAAGCAGCCACGAGGTCCGGCCCAGGTCTCGCAGCCAGCGCGGCGCGGAGAACACCGTGGCGAGCTCCCCGGCATCCGTCGCCGCGAGCTCGAACGGAGCCGGCTCCACCCGGGCAGCGTTCTCCTTCCTCCTGAGGTGCCTCAGGAAGTCCACTACGTGCTCAACCCGGCTATCGCGTCACCGATCAGCTTGAAGCCGAGGATAAGGAGGAGGACGGACATGATCGCGGCATTGTGGGCTGCCATCCACACCTTCAGGTCGTCCAGGATCCGCGCTGCTCGATCGCCGAGGGTGAGGTAGATGACCAGGGGCGCCAGGATCGTCAGTGACCCCAGCGCGATGAAGATCGCCAGCGTTCCCGCTTCCTCGCCGGTCGAGATGTCCGCCTGGGCGATCGCGGCCGCTGCCGCGATGGTGAGCGCGAGGTTCTTGGGATTGAGAGCTGAGAGCAGAAAGCCTGCGGCGAGCGACTTGGCCGCGGTGAAGCGGTCGATGGCCTGCATCCACTTCGGCATCGCCGCCTCCTGACCGGGGGCGGGGCGCCCACGCCACTGCTTGAGGGCGAGCAGGAGGAACAGCGTTCCGAGCACGACCTTGAGAAGGCTCACCCAGGTCTCCGGCTCACCGCTGCCGGTAGTGGCGTTCCCACTCGCGATCGCGAGCATGATCGCCCCGGCCAAAGTCAGCCCTGCGACCCAACCGATCGCGAACGCGATTCCGTTCCCACGAGCGCGGGGAGTGCCGAGCATCAGCACGATGGCGATGATCGGAACCGGGCTGATGGCGACGCCGATCGCCAGGGGCAGGATGTCGCCGATCGCTTGGCCCATTCCCGTCGATCGTTCTCGCGGTCTCGGGCTCGAGCATCATCCGGACGGGATGATGTCCACGGCGGCCGACCGGGCCATCGATTTCATCCGGTCGGCATGACGGTCGGTGGGACGTGGCGCGAGACACTTGCTGGGGAAGTGAGCGGGACCAGCGATCCCCAGGTCGAGCGGATCGACGCGCTGTTCGTCCAGAGCGCGACGGCCTTCTCCAGCGACGCGGGGACGATCACGCTCCACGGCGTGGCTGACTCGACGGTGTACTTCGCCGACCGGCCGAGGCGCGAGATCGGGCACATCCCGTCTCGCCGCTTCGTCGAGCTGTGGGAAGCCGGAGCCAACCGCTTTGCGATCGACCCGCCGAACGCCGTGCTGTCCTTCCTGGACGACAACGGGGGCGCGCCCGAGGACGCGGCGGTCGTCCTACGGGAGCCGCGGCTCGAGGACGGGACCCTCTCCTACACCGTCGAGGTGCTGGAGGGGACGCTCCCGCGGAGCTCGGGCCCTTGCACCCTCTTCATCGACGTGTTCGGCCGCCCGCTGGCTCCCGCCTCGGGCGCAGGCGAGCAACGCCGGGCGATGGCGAAGCTCGGTTTAGCGCGGAGGCCCAAGGCCGCCGTCGTCAGGCGGCGCTGAAGCAACCGCAGGCAGGCGCTGGCGGCGCCAGGTGAGGCCGGCCGCAGCCCCGAGCGCGAGCGTCGGCACGATCGTCAGGAAGCGGTACAGGAGCACGGCCGCGACGACGCCGGCGTTGTTGCCGCCGAAGCCGACGAGCACCGACGTCAGGCCCAGCTCGACTACACCGAGCCCGCCGGGCGTGATCGGGATCGAGCCGAGCACCCGCGCGAGCGACCAGCCCGCGAACGCCTCGACCACGGACACCTGGTCAGGGCCGACATCGAGAGCGCGCAGGCACGCGAGCAGCACGAGGAAGACGGACAGCTGCCCGGCCAGCGTCGCGAGCGTGAGCACGTGCCACCGCCTCCGCAGCAGCCCGATCGCCCGGTTGCGGAAGCGGACGAAGCTCTCTCCCGCCCAGCCGACAGGCCCGCGGCCGACGATCCGCAGGGCCCGGTTCACCACGCGCGCGGCGAGATCGCCGACCTTCCGCGCCATCTTCGAGCTCGAGAGCGCGGCCGCGAAGGCCGCTGCTACGGTCACGAACGCGGCGAACCCGATGATGGCGATCGTCTGCAGCGCGGCGCCGCTGCCTCCCGTGAGCGTGAGCAGCGCGAGCGCGAGCGCCGGGAAGCCGAGGATCGCGAGCTGGTTCCAGATCCCGGTGAGCGTCACGGCCAGCGCCACCTCGTCGGCGTGGAAGCCCCAGGCCAGCAGCATCGCAGCGGAGACCCCGACTCCCACGACCGGTCCTCCCGGTGCGAGGTAGGTCCCCGCCGTCGAGGCCTGCGTCACGGTCTCCGCCTGCAGGAAACGAAGGCCGGGCAGCGCCGCCATCCAGGGGGGAGCGAACGTGACGAGGTTCAGCACGACGGTCGCGAGGAGAATCCCGACCCACGCCCACGAGAGCATCTTCACCTGGTCCCAGACCGCGCCGTAGTTGGCGAACTGCGGGAGCACGAAGACGAACGTCCCCACGATCACCGCGATGGCGATGCCGCCCCCGAGGCCGCGTTTCAGCCAGGGTTTCCAGCCTCGCCCCGCCGGTTCCTTCGCCTCGACGCTCAGCGAACCGTCCCGAAGCCGAGCGTCTCTCCGATTCCGAGCACACGGATCTCGACCTCCGGCGCGAGCTCGGCGGCGGCCGCGGCGAACTCCCTCGCCGGCCGGTCTCCGAGCGGCGCTCCGAACGGCGTCCGGTACGTGCCCCAGTGAACGGGCACAGCGACCTTCGGCTGCAGGAGCTGCAGCGCTTCGGCGGCACGACCCGGGTCGAGATGCCCGGCCGGAAGCCTCGACCCCCACCCGCTGACGGGCAGGACCGCGACGTCCACGGGAGCGAGCTCGGCCATGCCGTCGAAGATGTCCGTATCCCCGGCGAAGTAGACCCGCCTCGAGCCCGCGACGACGTACCCGAGCGCCGCCGAGCGGCCCGTGAGCGGCCAGCGCCTCGACTCGTGCTCGGCGTGCGTCACCCGGATTGCGACTCCGCCCAGCTCTAGCACTTCGCCGGCGGCCACCTCGCACACGTGCTCAAACCCTTGTCGTCGCAGGAGCTCTCCCACGCCGTTGGGAACCACGACCGGCACGGAGCGCCCGAGGCTGCGCAGGGACGCCAGGTCGAGGTGGTCGAAATGAGCATGCGAGACGAGGATCCCGTCGAGAGTGCCGAGTGAGCCCGGATCCACCCCAACCTCCCGGCGTAGGTGCCAGATCCGGCGCCGCAACACCGGATCGGTGACGAGCCGCGTGCCGTCGAGTTCGATCACGACGCTGCTGTGCCCCAGCCAGGTGAGCCCGCCCAGAGCACCGATCGAACACCCGGCCGCGGCCGGGTTCATCACCCTCTTCGGATGAGGCCCGGCGGAGGGCTCCAGGTGAGAATCTCCGTCTAGCACGGCCATGACTTCCACCGAACAGCACACTCCCGAATCGCCCGGCTGGAGCCCGAGGCGCCCGAAGATCAGACCGTTCGCGCTCGCAGTCGCGTGGCTCGTGTCCGCGTCCGCGTTGCTCGTGGCCGCGGAGATCGTCCCGGGAGCGACGGTGAACGACTTCGGTGGCGCGTTGGCCGCCGCCGCGGCGATCGCCGTGCTGAACGCGATCGTCCCGCCGTTGCTCGCCGCGCTGCGGCTGCCGCTGATGCTCCTGACTGGGCTCGTGCTCATCCTCGTCGCCGACGCGCTGATGCTGCTCGCGGCCGACAGCATCACCGACGGCGACCTTCAGATCGACTCTTTCTGGTCGGCCCTCGGCGTGGCCTTCGTCGCCTCGGCGGTAGGCGTCGTGATCGAGGTCGTCCTCGGGACGAACGACGACGACACGTACACGCTGAAGGTGATTCAGCGGATCGCACGCCGCTCCGGCGGCCGGACGGTCACCGACTCGCCGGGGATCGTGTTCCTCGAGATCGACGGTCTTGCGCTGCCCGTGCTGCAGCGCGCAATGCGGGACGGCAGCGCCCCGACGATGGCGCGCTGGGTCGCGGACGGGACCCACCGCTTCACGGAATGGGAGACCGACCTCTCCTCCCAGACCGGCGCCAGCCAGGCCGGCATCCTGCTGGGCTCGAACGACGACATCCCCGCATTCCGCTGGGTCGAGAAGGAGACAGCCAAGCTGGTGGCGTGCTCCGGGCCGCCAGACTGCGCCGAGATCGAGCGGCGCCACGCCTCCGGCCGGGGCCTGCTCGTGGACGGCGGCGCGAGCCGGGGCAACCTGCTCTCCGGGGAGGCCGACGAGGTGATCCTGACCGTCAGCCGGATGGACGCCGAGAAGGGCGCGAACCCCGGCTACCGCGCCTTCTTCGCCAACGGGTTCAACGTGGTGCGGGTGCTGGTGCTGTTCTTCTGGGAGGTCGTGCTCGAATGGTCGGCCGCGGGGAGGGCCAAGCGCCGTGACGTGCGTCCGCGGGGGCACCGCGGCGGCCTCTATCCGTTCATGCGCGCCGCTCTCTGCGTGGTCGTCCGCGACCTGATCGTGTACGGCGTCCTCACGGACATGATGAAGGGCCGGCCCGCGATCTACGCAACCTTCTCGAGCTACGACGAGGTCGCTCACCATTCGGGCCTCGAGCGGGCAGACACCCTCGAGGCGCTACGCAAGCTCGACGAGCACTTCCGGCGCATCGAGCGGGCCAGGCCCTACGCGGCCCGGCCGTACGAGATCGTTGTTCTCTCCGACCACGGGCAGACGCAGGGCGCAACCTTCAAGCAGCGGAACGGCTACGGCCTCGACGAGCTCGTCGAGCGCTCGCTCGAACGCGGCGCGGTGGCCACCGTCGGCGGCGGGGACGAGAATCACAGCAACCTCGGCAACGCGGTCGGCGAGGCGACGGTGGGCACGGCGAAGAAGAAACGCCCGAAGAACGACGTCTCCGACAAGGAAGTGGTCGTTCTCGGCTCCGGGAACCTCGGCCTGGTCTACCTGATGAGCGAACGGCGCCGCCTGACCCGCGAGGAGATCGACGAGCAGCATCCGCGCCTGCTGCCGGCGCTGCGGTCCCACCCGCACGTCGGCTGGCTTCTCGTGCGCTCGGAGCGCGACGGAGCCGTCGCCCTCGGCGCGAACGGCGCGCATCACCTGGCGGACGGGACCGTCGACGGGGAAGACCCGCTGGCGCACTTCTCGCCGAATGCCCCGCGCCATCTGCTCCGGACCGACGGCTTCGAGCACGTCGCGGACATCATGGTCGGGAGCTTCTACGACCCGGCCCTCGACGAGGGCTGTGCCTTCGAGGAGCTGATCTCTTTCCACGGCGGCATCGGCGGCGCGCAGACCCGTCCCTTCCTGCTCGCGCCCGTGAGCCTGCCGCTGCCGGACGAGCCGATCGTCGGCGCGTCCGCCGTCCACGCGATCCTGTCCGGGTGGCGCCGCACTCTGAACGGCAGCGCCGGGCCGGTCGAGCCGCGACCACTGGCAACGACAACGGGCTGAGCGCAGGTCGGCCGTGAAACACCTCTGGCACCCGGGGTCCCGGGTGTCTCGCCTACGGGCGAGCCACAGCTACGGGATCGTGCTCCTGCTGATCGCCGGGGTGTTCGTCTTCACCTCGGTGGCCTCGAACAGCGACTGGGCAGACAGCACGCTGCTTCTGCTCCAGGCGACGACGCTCGTCGCTGCGCTCTACACCTCGGGCGTGGCGCGCGCAGACTCGTCGATCAGCGTCGGGCTGGTCGCGGTCTCCGCGACCTGCGCCGTCCTGCTCCTGCTGTTCGGCGGGACGCCGCTCGAAGCCCTGGTGGGGATCCTGTCCGGCGTCCTGACCGTGGCGACGATCCTCACCGTTGGAATCGGCATCGTCGACCAGGGCGAGGCGAACATACAGGCAGTGACGGGAGCCATCTGCGTCTACGTGCTGATCGGGCTCCTGTTCGTCTTCCTCTACGGCGTGCTGGCGACGGTCGGGTCGGGCAACTTCTTCGCCCAGGGAACCGACGGGACACGCTCCTTGCGGCTCTACTTCAGCTTCGTCACCCTCGCGACGCTCGGCTACGGCGACTACACCCCGGCCGGTGAGTTCGGCCGCACGCTCGCCATCGTGGAGGCACTTTTCGGCCAGCTCTACCTCGTGACGGTGATCGCGGTGCTCGTCTCCCGGATGCGGCGGAAGCAGGCCTAGGAGCTCGTCAGGCTGTCGCAGGCAGACGAGTTCTGGAACGCTTTCTTGAGCTCGCCGTCCGGGTCGGCGGAATCGAGCTTCGACGCGGCCGAGTTGATCTGGTTGCCCATCGTCGAGAGCGTCGAGCTGACGCTCTGCGCGGCCGTGACCGCCCCCTGAACCCCCGAGGCGTTCTTGACGTCGTCCTGCATCTGCTGCACGTCGTCCTTGACCTCACTCGAGAGCTGGTCCATGGCGTTCTTCGCGTCCTGCCCCTGCTTCGTGTCGGGCTTGCCGAGAGCCTTGAGGTCGCTGACCAGGGTGTCGCTCGCGCTCTTGATGTCGTCGGCGGCGGTATTGAGGCTGTCCTTCGAGACGTTGCCCTTGAGCTCGTTCCCCGCAGACTTGACGGAGTTCGTCCACTGCGTGAGCGCGGAGCAGACGCCGCTGGCCCAGTCGTCGGCCGACGACGTGCTGTTCGAACTGCTGCTGCTGCCGCCGCAGCCGGCCGCCGTTAGCAGCGCACCCAGGACCAGCGTTGCGAGCGCGAGCTTCAGCAAACGCACGACAAGTCGTCCTTCCACAACGCCAGCCTCCCCGGGCCGGCCTGACGACGCATCATCCCGTCGGGACGATGTTCGGAATGCACAGCTCCACGACTGTTAGCTCGCCGTGTCGAAGACGCCGGAGATCGCGGCGCCTCTCAGCGGGCGCCGGAAGGCCGCGATCTGGACGCTGATCGTCCTCGCATCGCTCCTCGGAGTGCTCTCGATCATGGCGGGTTGGATCAACCGGCAGCTGCTCGACAACGACGAGTGGAACAGGGCCAGCGCCCGGATCGTGCGGGATCCGACCGTGCGGGAGACCCTCTCGATCTACCTCGTCAACTCGCTCTACGACAACGTCGACGTCGCCAAGGCGCTCGGGCAGAGGCTGCCTCCCAACGTGAAGCCGCTCGCCGGGCCCGCGGCGGGCGCGCTGCGGCAGCCCGCGACCGATTCGGTCCGCTTCCTGCTCGCCAGGCCCCGGGCCGAGCAGGTGTTCGTCGACGCGAGCTCGGATGCGCACCAGCGGCTGATCAACGTGCTGGAGAACAAGACCGGCGCCGGGATCTCCACCGGCAACGGCGTCGTCACGCTCAACCTCGGCGAGCTCGTGACCCAGCTCGGCGGCGATCTCGGCCTGCCCGACACGGCCCTCGCGAAGATCCACTCGGGCGCCGGCCGCGTGACGCTGATGCGCTCGAACGAGCTCGGGTTGGCGCAGAAGGGCGTGCAGGCGATCAGGTTTCTGAGCGTCTGGCTGCTCGTGCTCGTCCTCGCCTTGTTTGCGCTGGCCGTCTACCTGGCGCGCGGGCATCGGCGGGAGACGCTTCGCACGATCGGCTGGGCCTTCGTCTTCGTCGGCTTCCTCGTCCTGGCCGCCCGCCGGGTGGCAGGCAACTACGTGACGGACTCGCTCGCCGGGCCGCAGTTTCAGGACGCGGCTGAGCACGTCTGGCTGACGATGAGCTCGATCCTCGGCCAGATCGGCCGTGAGACCGTCTTGTTCGGCGTCGTCGGCCTGCTTGGCGTCGGCTTGATGGGCCCCGGGGCTACGGCGACCTCCATCCGCCGCCGCCTGGCGCCGGTGCTCAACACCCGGCCGGGCCTTACCTGGGGCGTATTCGCGTTCGGGTTCCTCCTGCTCGTGCTCTGGGGCGGCCTGCTCGTCCTGCGCACCTGGTGGGAGACGCTGATCCTCCTCGCCCTGCTCGCGGCCGGGCTCGAGGCGCTTCGCCGCCAGACGCTGCGCGAGTTCCCTGACGCCAAACTCGGTACGGGGCCGCCGCCGCACGAGCGGCTCGCCGACTGGGCCCGGACACGGCGCGAGAGCCGCGAGCGGGTCGCCGCGCAGACCGCCCTCACCTCCACAGCGCCGCCCCCGTCGGTAGCACAGGAGCTCGCCCAGCTCGCCAAGCTTCGGGACGCGGGCGTACTCAGCGAGGAGGAGTTCGAGCGCTCGAAGCAGATCGCGCTGGCCTGAGGCGCGACTCAGCCCGTCAGGCCGGCGATGCCGTTTCGCAGCAGGGACGCGGCCAGGAGGACGACGATCACGGCCGCCACGGTCCGCGCGTTGCGCTCGAGCCACACGCGGACCGAGCCGAGTAGGCGCGTGGCCCAGTCGCGCGCGACGAGCAGCAGCACGATCGCGACCGCCAGCGGGAGCAGGGACACGAGCGAGAAGAAGAGCCAGTCCACGATGTACTGCGTCGCGCTCGGGTCGAGCTCCGAGATGTTCTTCAGCGCTATGGGGATGAAGGCGCCCGGGTTGGCGAGCGCTGCTCCGGCGCCAAGGACCGCGACGGCCGGCGACGAGGCCACCTTTCCGACCTTCTCGATCGCGTCGGCCGTGCGCGCCGGGTTAGGAGGGCGCCTCAGGACGCGGTAGACCAGGACGAGCAGGATCACGGCGAAAATGACGTCCAGGACCGCGACCCACGTCTTGGGCGTGTTGGGAGTGTTCGACGCAGCGACGTCGCCGATCACGAACGCCGCCACGATCCCGATCCCGAGCGTCGCGCCGAGGGCTCCCAGGTAGAACCAGATCCCGGTGCGGAGCGGCCGGTCACCAAGCACGAGGACGAGCACCGAGAAGGTCAGCGTCGTCGGCGAGAGCATAGCCGCGAGCGCCGTCAGCGCCAGCTCGAGACTGATCCAGCCCAAGCGGCCCTAGACCCGCGCCTGCTCAGGCATGCTCGTGCCTCGCCGCCCGCTTGGCCTCTTTCTTCGCATCCCGAGAGGCCTTCTGTTCGGCCGCCTTCGCCTTCGCGTCGACGTATGAGTTCTGGACGAGCTGCTTGCCACCTGTCCAGCCGAAGACCCAGACGAGCATGACGATCCCAAAGAGGATGTTCCATGCAGTTGTCACGAGCTGCTGCGCCACCGAGTACGCGGTCGCAGTCGTCGCATCGGTGACCCCGTTCAGCGAGGCGACGTTGAACGCCTGGTTCACGCCCGCCCCGCCGGGCGTGACCGAGGTGACGTTCGCGATCGAGTTCCCGCCGCAGATCCGCATCAACGTGTTGAAGCTGACCGGGATGTCATAGGCGGCGAGGAAGACCGACATCACCCCGAGACTCGCGCACCAGGCAACCAGCGACGGGGTGAACACGCGTAGCAGGTACTTGCGCGGCTCGGCGAGGATCGCGCCGCCCTCCTTGGCCTCGTTCCACCACTTGACGATCCGCGGCCAGAAGGCCCGGAAGAGCAGGAAGAGCAGGTACACGATCCCGAGCAGGAGGATCGCCGTCGCCCAGGGGTGCGAGTGGGTGAACTGGAACTTGATGTCGAAGGATCCCGCCACGCTCAGGAAGAGGTACAGGTACGTGAAGGCGCCGATGAGCGTGAAGAAGATCTTCTCGACGACGTACGCGCCCAGCACGCTCGAGAACGTCGCGCCGGCGATCAGGGTCGTGAACATCAGCAGCATGACGAGCGTGCCGAGGTTCGCGGGCAGGAAGCCGTTTAGGGCCACGGAGATCGCATAGCAGGCGAGCACGAGCCGGAAGCGCGTAGCCGGATACGCGTAGTGGAGGATCGAGAACCAGGCGAAGGCGGTGAGCGACGTCTGCAGGGTCTTGAGCACGCAGGCGGCGACGAGGTAGCCGAACGAGATCTCGGTGATCGTGTCCCAGAGGTCGCCGAACCAGTCGCCGATGTCCCACCCGAGCAGGTAGGCGGCGGCCCCGATCACGACGATCAAGACCCCCCAGCTCACGATACGCCTGAGCCTCGAGCGTGCCGGCGACTCGCTGACGACCGGTGCGGTCGCCTCGCTCATACCGGGACTCCGACCGGCTCGGCGCCGTGACAGCGCTTCCACTTCTTGCCGCTCCCGCAGGTGCACGGGTCGTTGCGACCGCGCCGGGCATCGGCCGCTTCGTAGAGGCCGACGATCTCGGAGGGAGCCCGCCCCTGCGCGAGGAGCGCGCCCATCGTCCGCATCGGCCCGTCGACGTGGTGGAAGAACTTCTTGAAGCCGGCGCAGAGGTAGTTCAGGCCCGGCTCCCCGTCAGGGGTCTCGATGAAGCGGTCCTTCGGGCAGCCCCCGTGACAGGCAAAGCGCACGTCGCAGTCTAGGCAGTACTGCGGCAGCGTCTCGCGCTTGTCGAGACCGAACTGCCGCTGCTGCGGCGAGTCGACGAGGTCGAGCATGTGGGTCATCCGGATGTTGCCGAGCTTGTGCTTCGGTTCCACGAAGTGGTCGCAGGAATAGAGGTCGCCCGTGTGCTCGAGTGCGAGCGCCAGCCCGCACGTCTCGGAATGGATGCAGAGGCTCGGAGGCTCGCCGACCCAGTTGGCGAGGGCGACATCGAACATCTGCACGTAGACCTCGCCGACGTCGCGCCGCACCCACTCCTCGAAGACGTCGATCAGGAAGCGCCCGTACTGATCGGCAGTGACCGACCGGCCGGTGACCCTGTCGCCGTCCTGCACGTACAGCGGCCGGTCGCGCCACGACGTCCAGGGAACGCCACCGTTCGCGTCGGCCTCGGATACGCGCTCGATGATCGGGATGAACTGGACGAACCGAGCCCCGAGGTCGTCACGAAGGAAGCGGTAGACGGCGCGCCCGTGATCGGCATTCGCGGAGTGGATCGTCGTGAGCGCGTTCCAGTCCACGCCGGCCTCGCGTAGGGCGTCGAGCCCGGGGACGACCTTGTCGAAGCTGCCCTTGCCGCCCTTGTCGACCCGGTAGGCGTCGTGCAGCTCTCGCGGCCCGTCGATCGAGACGCCGACGAGGAAGTCGTTCTCCTTGAAGAACGCCGCCCACTCCTCGTCGAGCAGCGTCGCGTTCGTCTGAATCGTGTATGCGGCGCGCTGGCCGGGCAGCAGATGTTCGCTGGCGAGCTCGACCGAGCGCCGGAAGAAGTCGAGCCCCATCAGCGTCGGCTCGCCGCCCTGCCAGGCGATCGTCACCTCGGGCACGCGCGAGTGCGCCTCGATCAGCTGCCGCAGATAGTCCTCCAGCAGCTCGTCGGCCATCCGGAAGCGGCTACCCGGATAGAGCATCTCCTTCGAGAGGAAGAAGCAGTAGCTGCAGTCCAAGTTGCAGACGGCCCCGGTGGGCTTGGCGAGCAGGTGGAACGCCGGCGGAGCGCCGGGCCGCACGCCCTCCACCGTCTGGTGCGCTGTCTGCGAGACCGGCATCGTCCTCTCAGCATGATCCCCTGCTGCCGGCACCGCGATGCGCACGCGACGCGGTGCCGGCAGGCGTCAGAGGGTCAATTGGCGCTGCGCGTCATCACCGTGGTGTCTTCGGGCGGCCGCGCGATCATGTAGACGAGCACGCCGAGCAGCGGCAGGAAGATGACGAAGATCGTCCAGCCCGCCTTCGCCCATCCGGAGTGGTCGCGGCGGGCGAAGTTGTCTGCCAGGACCATGATCAGCAGCCAGATCCAGATGACCCAGGCGAAGAAGATGAACATCGTCCACATGATGTCCAGGAACGGGTAGTCACTTGCGAGCACTGCGAGCACTGCACTTCTCCCTAATCGGGGTCATTAACAGCTGAAACCGTCCCGCTTCGGGGCCGGCGCTTCATCGTCCGATCGGGATGAGGCGACGGCAGCCGTCGAGCGGAGTCCCGAGATAGGACCGGCCGCCCAGAGCGAGCGGCCGGTCTGTGGTTGCGTCCTCCCGCCGCTAGCGGCGGGAGACGCGGCGTGCGGTGCGCCGGCCCGTTCGCCGCGCAACCCTTCGTGTTCCCAACATGCTCGTACCTCCGATCTGCCTCAGTGCGCTGCGGCGGTCGTTTCCATCAGGTGGTGCTCCTTGGCTTCCTCCGCCGAGATCAACCCGATCTCGACCAGGTCGAGCGGGCTGATGAAACCGTCGCTGATCCGGAATCCGCCGGCGCTCGCGATCGCGTCGCGCAGGGGAATCGCCCAACGATGCTCGAGCAGGATCAGGGCGGCCGCGGAGTCGTTCGGGATCTCCTCTAGAACGTCCCATTCCTCGCCGGAGAATGCGTCGATCCCGTCGGCCGCCGCTTCGCCGCCGGCGATCGCGCCCGCTTCCATTCCTTCCTCGCCCTCGATTCCGAGGCCGATCAGCGCGCCGATCTTCGTCCCGAGCTCGATCGCCTCGTCCTGCGTGAGGTTGCTGAGGTGCTCGACCTCGAGCTCGCCGTCGGCGTCCTTGTACACCGCCAGCGAGTCGATCACTGCCACGGTGTCACTGGCCTTCAGCCGCTCGAGCTCCTCGATGATCTGGCCGTGGAACTCGGGGTGGTTGAAGCCCAGGACGATCAGCTGAACTGGTCCAATTGCCATTCCTCTCTCCTTTCCTAGCGGCCCGCTACTGGCGGGCCATTGCGATCTGGAGCCGTTCCTCCGGTGTGATCAGGTGGTCGAGATCTTCGGCCGCCGCGTCGAGATCGATCTCGACCCAGCGCACGCGCCCGGTGAAGATGCTCTCGCGGGGGCTGAGATCGTCGCTGACCGGCGTGCCGGTGTCCGAGCCGACGTCGGTCGTCTCGTCACCCGAGAACATCATCGGGACGGTGTTCTCAACGCGCCCCTCGCCGGCCTTGTCCCCGTCGAGGTAGAGCGTCGCGGTTCCACCCTTGCCGAGCCCGCCGCCGTCATACGCGAACTCCATCCGCACCTGGTGCGCACCGCCGGGGATCTCCGCGTCGCCGTAGACCTTGAACCGCTGCAGGCCGAAGAGGTTGTAGCAGTAGGCGGGCTTCCCGTCCTTGACGTAGAGGCTCCAGCCGCCAAAGGCTCCGCCCTGCGCCACGATCACGCCCTCGGCGCCGTCTTCAGGCACCTCGATCTCCGCCGTGACCGCGTGAGACTTGTTCTTGATGTTCAGGAGACTGTTCTCGCTGAGGCGTCCCATCCCGCCGAAGAGCAGCTGTGAGTTTCCCTTCACGAGCTCCGGGCGGCCGACGAGCTCGGCGTTGAAGCGCTCGATGCGCCGGTCGTCGAGGGGGAGCACGTTGTACTTGCGGGCCTCCTGGAGCCATAGCTGTTGCAGTTCGGCCAGCTTCTGCGGCATCTCGGCGGCGAGGTCGTGCGCCTGGCTCCAGTCCGTCCGTGTGTCGTAGAGCTCCCAGACGTCGTCCGCGAGCGGCGGCAGGGCTCCCAGCACCCACGGGACGCTGTGGTTGGTGACCGCGGTCCAGCCCTCGTGGTAGATGCCGCGGTTGCAGAACATCTCGAAGTACTGCGTCTCGTGGCGCTCGGGCTCGGCCGCGCCGTCGAACGAGTACGCCATGCTCACGCCCTCGATCGGCTGCTGGATGACCCCGTTGACGCTCGTCGGCTGGGGGAGCCCGGCGGCTTCGAGCACCGTCGGGGCGACGTCGATGACGTGGTGGAACTGCGAGCGAACCTCGCCCTTCGCAGCGATCCCGCGCGGCCAGTGGACGATCGTGCCGT
>DATAOV010000090.1:0-24637 GCA_036265535.1 Gaiellaceae bacterium
CTGACACGGTGCCGATCTACGAATACGTCTGCATGGAGTGCGAGTCGCACTTCGAGGAGCTCGTCCGGAACGGCGAGGAGCCGGACTGCCCGGACTGCGCCTCCGCGAACGTGCGCAAGCAGCTTTCGGTGTTCGCGGCTCACGGCACCGCCGAGCAGCCGACCTACGGCGGACCATCCGGCGGCGGCTGTTGTGGCGGTTCCTGTGGGTGCGGCTGAGCGCCAGCTGACCGAGCTCGAGGCCTTCGGGCTGAACGTCGCGGGCTGCACGCGCTGCCGCCTCGCCCAGGGACGCACCCAGGTCGTCTTCGGTGCCGGCGATCCGCACGCCGATCTGATGTTCGTCGGCGAGGCGCCGGGCTTCCACGAGGACAAGCAGGGGTTCCCGTTCGTCGGGCAGGCCGGGAAGCTCCTCGACAAGCTGCTCGCAGGCATCGGGCTCGACCGCGACAGCGTCTACATCGCCAACGTGCTCAAGTGCCGGCCGCCTGGCAACCGTGACCCGGCACCGGACGAGATCGAGGCGTGCGAAGGCCATCTCTTCCGCCAGATCGAGCTGATCGAGCCGCGTGTCGTCGCGACCCTCGGGAACTTCGCGACGAAGCTCCTCTCCGGCAAGCCGGCGGGAATCACCCGCGTCCACGGCGCCGAGCAGGACGTGACTCTCGGCGGCAGCCGTGTGCTGCTCTACCCGCTGTACCACCCGGCCGCGGCGCTCTACACGCCGGCGATGCTGAAGGTGCTGGAGGAGGACTTCGCGCGCCTGCCGGCGATCCTAGGGCGACCTGCGGCGCAGGCCGAGCCAGAGCTCGCGCCGCCGCGGCTGGCCCCGGTCGCTTCCGAGCCCGCGGTTCAGCTCGGCCTCTTCTGAGTCGTGGAGGTGCGCTCCGCCTCCGTGGCGGAGACCGAGGCGCTCGGGGCGGCTCTGGCGCGGGAACTGCAGGCCGGAGACGTCGTCACCGTCTCGGGCGAGCTCGGCAGCGGGAAGACGACCCTCGTTCGCGGCGCCTGCAGGGCCCTGGGTGTCACGGTGCCGGTGACGAGCCCCACCTTTACCGTCGGCCACCGCTACCCGGCCGATCCGGACGTCTCGCACCTCGATCTGTTTCGTTTCCAGGGCTTTTCCGCGGCCGAATGGGGCGACTTGGAGCCGTATTTCGACGACGCGATCTGCTTCGTGGAATGGCCCGAAGCGGCGCTCGGCGCCCTCCCGCCGGTCCGGGTCGAGGTACGTTTGTTCCACGTGGACCCCGCTCAGCGACAGATCACGCTCGACAGCCCGGACAACGCCTTGCTCGACCGGCTCTCCGGAGGTGCTGACACTCGCGTTTGACACCGCGACGAGCGTCGCCACGGCAGCGCTCGTCCGCGAAGGAGAAGTGCTGGGTGAGCGCGCCTCCAGGGCGGTCCGGGCGCTCGCGGACGCTGACGACCTGCTGCGCGAGGCCAAGATGGACCTCTCGGAGCTCGGCGGCATCGTCGTCGGCGTGGGCCCCGGGAGCTTCACCGGCCTTCGTCTCGGGCTGGCCGCGGCGAGAGGCCTGGCGTTCGCGCTGGACGTTCCGGTGGCGGGGGTCTCGACGCTCGACGCACTCGCAGCCGGTGCGCCCGGCGCGCTGCCGATCATCGACGGTGGCCGGCGCGAGGTGTTCACGCGCGTGAAGGGTGAGCCCGTCGCGGTGGCGCCGCAGGAGCTCGCGCTCGAGCCCGGGACGCTCTGCGTCGGCGACGGCGCGCTGCGCTACCGGCTCGCGCTCGAGGAGCGCGGCGCCGAGATCCCGGAGGACGGCGACGAGCGGCACCGCCCTCGCGCCCGCTTCCACGCCGAGCTCGCCGAACGGTTCGGCCCGCCCGACGCGGTCGAACCGCTCTACCTGCGCGTCCCCGACGCCGAGCGGAACGCATGACGAACGTCGTCGAGCTCCGCCGGCTCGAGCTGCGCGACCTCAACGAGATCGAGGAGATCGAGCGCGGCTCCTACCCGACCCCGTGGTCGCGCTCGATGTTCGCGAGCGAGCTCGCCAAGCCCTCGTCTCTCTGCCTGGGCGCCTTCGACGCGGAGAGCGGGCGTCTGGTCGGCTACCTCGTGATCTCGCGCTATGTCGACGCCTGGCACGTGATGAACGTGGCCGTCGCCCCGGCGCGGCGGCGCCAGGGGATCGCCTCCATGCTGCTCCAGCGCCTGTTCGAGCTCACCTCCGGGCGCAGCCGGCGCGGGTACACGCTCGAGGTGCGGGTCTCCAACAGCGGCGCGATTCGGCTCTACGAGCGGCTCGGCTTCCGCCCGCGCGGGGTGCGGCGCGGCTACTACACCGACAACCGCGAGGACGCGCTGATCATGTGGAAGGACCCGGTTTCGGAGGCGGCGACGCAGCCCTGATCCTCGGGCTCGAGACCTCCTGCGACGAGACCGCCGGCGCGCTCGTCACCGTCGACGGGGAACTTCGTTCGGCGGTCACGGCCTCGCAGGCGCACCTGCACGCGCGTTTCGGCGGCGTCGTCCCGGAGGTGGCCTCGCGCCGGCACCTCGAACTCGTACTTCCGGTCATCCGTGAGACGCTCGAGCGCGCGGAGGTCGGCCTGGACGACGTCGAGGCGGTCGCGGTCACGCAGGGCCCGGGCCTGATCGGCGCGCTGCTCGTCGGGCTCTCCGCAGCCAAGGCGCTCGCCTGGGGGCGCGGCCTGCCGCTCGTGCCGGTCAACCACCTGCACGGGCACGTCGCCTCGCTCTACCTGGAGCCCGACCCGATTGAGCCACCCTTCCTCTGTTTGTTGGCGAGCGGCGGTCACACGCTGCTGGTCGACGTGCAGGAGCGAGGGGCCTTCCGCGCGATCGGGACCACCATTGACGACGCGGCCGGCGAAGCGTTCGACAAAGGCGCGCGCCTGCTGGGGCTCGGCTACCCCGGCGGCACCGAGATCGACCGGCTCGCACGTGAGGGCGACCCGGAGACTTATGCATTCCCTGTCGCTCGGGTGCCCGGGCTCGACTTCTCGTTCTCCGGGGTGAAGACGGCGCTGCTCTACGAGGTGCGGAAGGGCAACCTCGAGGAGCGGCGCGCCGATCTCGCGGCCGGTTACCAGCGCGCTATCGTCCGGGCGCTCGCGCAACGGACGCTGCAGGCCGCCGAGGAGATCGGCGCCGAGCGGATCGCGATCGTCGGCGGGGTCGCCGCCAACTCGGGACTGCGCGCCGCGCTGTCGGGCGCCACCGCGCCGCCGCTCGAGCTGTGCACCGACAACGCGGCGATGATCGCCTCCGCCGCCCGCTTCGTCGAGGCGATCCCACCGCCCGGCTATCTTGCGCTCGATGCGTATGCGTCGGTTTCCTGAGGCATCGCTTGCGTTGCCGCAATCAGGACGTGCGGGCTTTGCCCGTGCGTCCGTATGAAATGACCGGTCGAACCGTCCGTTTCACCCGCACGCTCGACGCACGGCGCGTCGTACCGGCGGCGCTCATCGCGCTTGCGGCAATGCTGCTCGTGGTGGGCTTTGGCGTCAGCCGATCGAGCGAGCATTCTCTGGTCTCGGAGGCGTCGTCGTGGCGGGGTCTCGTCGGCGGCGCCCATCCGAGCGTCGAGGTCGGCCAGCGCATGCTCGTCGTCCTGAAGGCCCCGTCGCTGGCCCAGCGCGTCGCGGCAAACGGCGGGTTCGCGAGCGACGCCGCCGAGCGGCGCTGGACGGCGGCGGCTCTCGCGGCCCAGAAGCAGCTGCTTTCCGAGCTCGGCACGCACGGTATCCGCATGCGCGTCGAGTTCAGTTTCACCCGCGTGCTCAACGGCTTCTCTGCCCCGCTCGACGCGCGGGCGGTCGCGCTGCTCGAGCGCAGGCCGGAGGTTGCGGGCGTCTACCCGGTGCGGGTCGCCTATCCCGCATCGGTCTCGTCCGAGCTGCTCGGGAAGAAGGGGCTCGCGCGCGGCGCCGGGCACCTCTCCGCGGTGACGCTCCCGGGCTACGACGGGCGCGGGGTCACGATCGCGCTCCTCGACACCGGAGTCGACCGGGCGCAGCCGCATCTCCGGGGCCGAGTGCTGCAGGGGCTCGACATCGTCGACGGGCGCGACGGCGCGCCCGCGGTGGCCGACCCTGACGGGTCCGGCCAGCTCGAGCGCCATGGAACCGAGCTGGCGGGGATCCTCGTCGGCGCGGGCGGACAGGGTGGGATCTCCGGGGTCGCCAGGGGGGCCACGGTGCTGCCGATCCGCGTAGCCGGCTGGCAGCGCGACCTGACCGGCAACTGGGCGGTCTACTCGCGCACCGACCAGCTGATCGAAGGCCTCGAGCGTGCCGTCGACCCGAACGTCGACGGCGACGCGCACGATGCGGCGCGGATCGCGCTGATCGGGGTCGCAGCCTCCTTCGGCGCCTTCGCCGACTCTCCCGAGGCGCGGGCGATCAGGGGCGCGCTGCGTCTAGACACGCTTGTCGTCGCGCCGGTTGGCAACGACGGGCCGGCGGGCCCGGGTTACGGCAGCGTCTCCAGCCCGGGCGGCTCGCCCGACGCGCTCACGGTCGGCGCCGCCGATCTGCGCCCGGAGGCGGAGGAGGTGCCGATCGCGGTACGCGCGGGTCTCGACCTGCTACTCGACCGGCCCCTGCCGCTTGCGGGGGCCGTCGTCTCGGTTCGACCGATACAGCTCGAGCTCACAGCGCCCGAGCCCGCTGCCCCGGGAGCCACAGCGCCGGAGCTGGGTCAGTTCTTCGATGGGCGCGGCCTCAGCCTCGTCGCGGGCCACGCCGTGCTCGTGCACGGGGGCGATGACCCGCAGCTCGCGGCCGAGTACGCGGCCCGGGCGGGCGCCTCCGCGGTCGTGCTCTACGGCACCCAGCTCCCGGCCGGCGGCCTCGGGCTCGACGAGAGCGTCGACGTCCCGGTGCTGAGCCTGCCCCCGCGCGTAGGGCGCCTTGCAGCGGCCGCGATCCGCCGGCACGAGCGTCCCGCGATCTCGATCGGCATCCCGCGGATCGCGCGCAATGGCACCGCCGGCGAGATCGCGCCGTTCTCGTCGCGAGGGCTCGCCTTCGACGGCAGGGTGAAGCCCGATCTGGTCGCACCCGGCGTCGTGGTGGCGACCTCCGAGCCCGGCGCGAACGACGACGGCACGCCTCGCTTCGGCACGGTCAACGGCTCGAGCGCTGCGGCCGCGGTGGTAGCCGGAGCCGCGGCCGTCCTCGCCCAGGCGCGGCCGGGGCTGCGCGGGGCCGACCTGCGCAGCCTGCTCGCCGGCACCGCGCGCTCGCTCCCGGATGCGAGCGTGACCGCGCAGGGCGCGGGCCTGCTGGATCTCGGTGCCGCCTCGGCCACGGAGGTCACGGCCGATCCCGTCACGCTCGCGTTTGGCCGGGCCGAGGGCGACGGCTGGCAGTCGACCCAGGACGTGACGATCCGCAACGTGTCCTCCAGACGCTTGCTCGTGCGCGTCCATGCCCCGGGTCAGGGCGGACTGCTGATCGACTCGACGCCAAAGTGGGTGCGCCTGAAGCCAGGCGGTGACGCAACCATCAGCCTGCGCGCCCGCCTGCGGGGAGCGCCGCCCGAGGACGGCTCCGCCGAGGGCGCTGTCCTGCTGATCGCGCGCGGGGCCGGACCGTTGAAGATCCCCTGGGCGATCACCTTCGGCCGCAAGCCGACGAGCCTGGTCTCCGCGATCGGGCTCTCGGCAACAGAGTTCAAGCCCTCGGACACCACGCCGGCAGTGCTCTCGCTGCGGGCAGGACGCGTGCTCCAGGCGCCCACCGGACCGCAGGTTCAGCCCGTCAAGCGGCTCGACGTGGAGCTCTGGCGCGGCCGCGTGCGCCTCGGGCTGCTCGCCCGCCTGCGCGACCTCCTACCCGGCCGCGTGGCAATCGGGCTCACCGGGCGAGACCCCGACGGCACCGTCCTGCGGCGAGGCACGTACACGATCAAGCTGCTCGCGCTCCCGACGACCAACGGCCCGGTTACGCGCAAGACGATCGAGTTCAAGATCAAGTAGCGCCCGTCCGGGAGGGCCCGCCCTCCTATACTCAGCGCGGCGTGACCACAATCGAGGCGCCACAGACCCACCTCCGAGAGAACCCGTTCGAGATCGCACGGGAGCAGCTGCGCGGCGTCGCGGAGATCTTCGACATCGACCAGCGCTTGGTGAACGTGCTCCAGGAGTGCAAGAAGGCGGTCGTCGTCTCGGTGCCGGTGACGATGGACGACGGGACGATCGAGGCCTTCGAGGGCTACCGCGTCACGCACAACATCGCCCGCGGCCCGTCGAAGGGCGGCATCCGCTATCACCCCGACGTCACCCTTGACGAGGTCAAGGCGCTGGCGATGTGGATGACCTGGAAGTGCGCGCTGATGAACATCCCATTCGGCGGCGCCAAGGGCGGCGTGATCTGCGATCCGAAGAAGCTCTCGCGCGGGGAGCTCGAGCGCATGACTCGCCGTTACACCAGCGAGATCATCAACGAGATCGGTCCCGAGAAGGACATCCCGGCGCCAGATGTCGGAACGGACGGCTCGGTGATGGCCTGGATCTTCGACACCTACTCGATGAACAAGGGCCACTCGGTCCTCGGAGTCGTGACGGGGAAGCCGCTCAACGTCGGCGGCTCGCTCGGGCGGCTCGAGGCGACCGCGCGCGGGGCGCTCTACTGTATTCATGAGGCTGCGCGCAAGAAGGAGCTGAGCCTGCAGGGCCTGCGTGTCGCCGTGCAGGGCTTCGGCAACGTCGGCAGCTACCTAGCGAAATTCCTCGCCGAGGAGGGCGCCACGGTGATCGCGATCTCCGACTCCCGCAGCGGGCTCCACAACCCGAACGGCATCGACGTCGCCGCCGCGATCGCGCACAAGCAGGAGACCGGCTCGCTGAGCGGGCTCAAGGGCGCGGAGGAGACGAGCAACGAGGAGCTGCTGCTGCTCGACTGCGACGTGCTCGCGCCCTGCGCCCTCGAGCAGGTGATCACGCACGAGAATGCCGCCGAGGTGAAGGCGAAGATCGTCGCCGAGGGCGCGAACGGGCCGGTCACTCCGAGGGCAGACGAGATTCTCGAGGAGAAGGGCGTGCTGATCCTCCCCGACATCCTCGCCAATGCCGGCGGTGTCGTCGTCTCCTACTTCGAATGGGTGCAGGGCCTCCAGGAGTACTTCTGGAAGGAGCCCGAGGTGAACTCGAAGCTGCGCGACATCACCACGCGGGCGTTCAACGAGACCTGGCACGTGTACGAGGACCGGCAGACGACGATGCGCAACGCCGCCTACGGCGTCGCCGTCGGGCGGGTCTCGGAAGCCACGGTCACGCGTGGCCTCTATCCCTAATCGCGAGCGGCGTCTGAACCCGAGAGTCGTCGTCTACCACGCCGCCGGCTGCCACCTCTGCGAACGGGCGCTCTCGCAGGTGCGGGCGTTGCGCGACGAGCTCGGCTTCGAGCTCGAGGAGGTCGCGATCGATGGCGACGAGGAGCTCGAGACCGCCTACCGCGAGCTGATCCCCGTCGTCGAGATCGACGGCCGCCAGGTCTTCACCTACTACGTGCACGAAGCCGCCTTTCGACGCCGCCTGGAGGCCGCACAAAGTTCCCTTTGAGCGGCGAGCTTGTGACGGTCTGACGCACGGAACCTGGCCGTACTGGCAGAATGGTCGTGCGTGTTACAAGCGACCGTCCAGGGGAGTGGGGTGAGCTCGGATCGACTGACCGTCGGGGTGGCGGCCAGGCTCAGCCGCTACCTCCAGGTGCTCACCCAGGCCAAGAAGATGGGCAAGGACCGGATCTCCTCGCAGGAGATCTCGGATTACACGAACATCAACGCGACGCAGATCCGGCGCGACCTCTCCGCGTTCGGGAAGTTCGGCAAGCGCGGGGTCGGCTACAACATCGACTCGCTGCTCGGCGAGATCCGCAAGATCCTGCGCACCCAGGGTCAGCACAACATCGCCCTCGTCGGGGCCGGTCGGCTCGGGCAGGCGATCGCCAGCTCGCCGATCTTCGCCGAACACGGGATCAACATCGCCGCCGTCTTCGACAACGACCCCGACAAGGTCGGGAGGACGATCGGCTCCAACTCGATCAGCGACTCGCGCCGACTCGCGGAGACCGTGCGCGAGAAGAACATCATCGTCGGTGTCGTCGCGGTGCCGGCCGGAAGCGCGCAGGATGTCGCCCAGGAGCTGATCGACTCGGGCGTGCGGATCATCTTCAACTACTCCGAGGCGCTGCTCGACGTGCCCCACGACGTCACCGTGCACACCTCGAACCCTGCGGTCGACCTGCTCCACGCGCTGTACTTCCATCTGACCTGAGCACGGGGAACCTGGTTCCCCCGTGAGCCCCCTCCTTGCGGGTGTCCCCGTCGCTCGGCGGTTTCAGGAGCCGCCGCAGCGAGGCGTGCGCGACCGTTTCGGCCGCGGTCTGCCTCCCCGCCGGGCAAAGCCCGACTCCGGCGACCGCGCGTAGCGCCTCTCATTGCGCCCGCCGCTAGCATCGCGTCGTGTCTCGCACGGAACACGAACCGGAGTTCGCCGAAGTGCGAGTGCACGACGAGACTCGGCTGAGATTGTGAAGGTCGTTCTCGGGAGGCGCCTCGACTCGCCGCCGGAGCCGGGCTTGGCCCGGCGGGAGGCTCACCACGACCAAGACATTTGCGGCTGCGAAGGCTTCGCCGGCTCCGTCCGGATCAGCAGTGCGCTGCGGCTGGCAAGGAGGGGAGACCTGGGGGAACCAGTGGTTCCCCCATGAAGATCCTGCTCTGGCACGGCTATCTGCTCGGGGGCACCGGGTCGAACGTCTACACGCGCGCGCTTGCGCGCGAGTGGAGCAACGCCGGGCACGAGGTGGTCGTCATTTCCCAGGAGCCGAACCCGGAGCAGTACGACCTCGGTGTCGCCCGCACGGTGCGCCCGGAGTTCGAGGGCCCGCTGCCGGTGTTCGTGCTCGACCGCTACCAGGGTCACGAGCCGCGCCTGCTCCAGGAGCTGACACGCGAGGGGCGCGAGCGTTATGTCGAGCAGAACGCGGCGGCCGTGCGGGAGCTGCTCCCGGCCGACCTCGTCTTCGCCAACCACGTCCTGCTCGGCGGCCCGGTCGGCGCAGCGGCGGGCGCGCCGTACGCCGTCAAGGCCCACGGCTCCGAGCTGGAGTACTCCATGCGCGGAAACCCGGAGCTGCAGGCGTGGGCGAGGGAGGCGCTCGCAGAGGCTGCGGCGGTCTTCGTCGGCTCCGAGCACATCCGCCGCGTTCTCGAGGAGGTGGTCGGGCACGTCGAGCGTGTACACGAGGTGCCGCCCGGAGTCGACGTTGAGGAGTTCCGCCCCCGGCCGCGAGGCGAGGCGCTCGAGGCCCTCCTCGAGGAGGTACGCCGCGACCCGCCGAACCCGGAGAACGCCAACGAGCGACTGCCGGACGAGGGCAACGCCGAGCGGCTCGCCGCGTTCTTCGCCGGTGAGCGGCCCACCGTCCTTTACTTCGGGAAGCTCCTCTACAACAAGGGCGTCCACCTTCTGCTGGAGGCACTGCGGGAGCTCGACGCCCGGGCCGTGATCGTTGGCTTCGGCGACTACCGCGAGAAGCTCGAAGCGCTGGCCGGACCGGACGTGCTCTTCACTGGCGCGTTCGAGCACCGGCACCTCGTCCAGCTCCTTCCGCTCGCGGACATGAGCGTCGTGCCGTCGATCTTCCCCGAGGCGTTCGGGATGGTCGCGGCGGAGGCTGCCGCCGCAGGCTCGCCGCCGCTGGTCGCACGCCATTCGGGCCTGGGCGAGATCGCCGAGGGGCTCGAGGCCGAGTACCCGCTCGAGCACCGGCACCTGGCGAGTTTCGCGAAAGGAGACACGGACGAGCTCCGCACGAGGCTGCGCGAGCTGCTGGCGCTGCCCGAGAGCGAGCGTGCAGCCATCGCCGAGGCGGCGCGGCGCGCCGCGCTCACACGCTGGAGCTGGGCGGGCGTCGCGGATCGCCTGCTGCAACCCTTCCAAGGCGCCGACTAGGCGGCGCCGACCAGGAAGGTCGTGCGGGCTCTGCCCGTGCGGCCGGCTAACGCGCCAACTAGGCGGCGCCGACCAGGAAGGTCGTGCGGGCTCTGCCCGTGCGGCCGGCTAACGCGCCGACTAGGCGGCGCCGACCGGGAAGGTCGTGCGGGCTCTGCCCTGCGGCCGGCCAACGCAGCTCGTCCGAAACGGAAACGCCCGACGCGGCTGACGAGAGAGTCTCTAATGTAGCCCCGCCGTGGGAGACGCCCAGAGCCTCAGCCCGGAGGAGCAGCTCCGCACCGCTCGTGAGCAGTACGAGCACGCGCAGGACCTCACGCTTGCGATCGAGGAAGAATTCGCGATCCTCGACCCCGAGACGCTTTCGCTGACGAACCGGTTCGAGGAGCTCCAGACCGCCGCCAAGGGCACGCCGCTCGAGGAGCACCTCGTCGGCGAGCTGATCGCCTCCGAGGTGGAGGTGCGAACCGGACGCTGCGACGGGTTCGAAGAGGCCGCGAACCGTCTGGACGAGCGCCGCTCGCAGCTCGCCGAGCTGGCCGGCTCGATCGGCGTCACCCTCGGCGCGACCGGCACGCATCCCTGGAGCCCGTGGCAGGAGCAGCGGATCATCGATACCCCGCACTACCGCCGCAACGACGAGCTCCTGCGCTACGTCGTCTGGCGCAACAACAGCTTCGGCCTCCACGTCCACGTGGCGATCAACGGCCCCGACCGTGCGATCGCGGTGTGCAACGGGCTGCGCAACTTCCTACCCGAGTTGCTGGCCGTGTCGTGCAGCTCGCCGTTTCTCGAGAACGTCAACACGGGACTGCACTCGGCCCGCACCCAGATCTTCACCCGCATGTTCCCGCGCTGCGGGGTGCCCGACCCGTACGACGGCTGGGACGGCTTCGAGGAGTACGTGCGCTTCCTCTACGAGGCGCGCTCGATCGAGGAGCACACGCAGATCTGGTGGAGCGTGCGGCCCCACCTCGCCTTCCCGACCGTCGAGATCCGGATCTGCGACGCGCAGCCGGAGCTCGGCGAGGCGCGATCGCTGGCCGCGCTCTGTTACGCGCTGGCGGCGCGCGTCGCGCGCGCTGTCGACGAGGGCGAGCCGCTGCCGTCGTTTCCGCACCGGCTGGTCGAGGAGAACCTCTGGCGCGCGCTCAGGTACGGCCTCTCGGGCGAGCTCATCGACCTCGCCCGCGGGGAGGCCCGTCCCGCCCGGGCGCACCTCGAGCGGCTCGTCGAATGGGTTCTGCCCGTCGCCGAGGAGCTCGGATTCGCCTCGCGCCTGGCGATCCCGGCCGCCAATGCCGCCGAACGCCAGATCGCCCGGCACGAGGCGGGCGCCACCCTCGAGGAGATCTACGCGGAACAGGTTCACCCCAAGGAGCCCGCGGCGTCGCTCGCGATGCCACCCTCAGGACGCGCGGGCTTCGCCCGTGCGTCCGTCGGAAATGACCGATCGACCGAACCCGAATCGAAGGAGAACGGCTCATAAGTGGCTGAGGACGAGCAGAAGCTGATCGAGGAGCTGCAGGCGGAGCTGGCGAAGCTGACGGTCGCCGACCTCTTGCTGCAGACCCTCTACTCCGTCTCTTCGCTCGGGTACCACCGGTTGAGTGGGGAGACCAAGGACTTGGAGCAGGCGAGGCTCGCGATCGAGGCTCTCCGCGTTCTCGTGCCCGTGCTCGAAGGCTCGGTTCCCGACGACGCCCTGCGCGACTTCGGCCAGGTGCTCGCGAACCTCCAGCTGGCGTACGCCGCCGCGGCCGAGGAACCCACCTCTTCCTGAACGGCTGTGATAGAAAACCGCGGCGCCGGGGAGTCTCGGCGCACGTCTTGTAGGGAGGCGCCTTGATCGACTTCTTCAGTGACCACGCGGTTCTCTTCGCCCTCGTGTGCTCGGGGGTCGCGATCGCGTACGGGATCGGGCTGACGATGTGGGTGCTACGGCAGCCGGCCGGTGACGAGCGGATGCAGGAGATCGCGCGGGCGATCCAGGAGGGCGCGGCTGCCTACCTCCGGCGGCAGTACCAGACGATCGCGGTCGTCGCCGTCGTGCCGTTCCTGCTGATCGGCTTCTACAACGAGCTTGGCTGGGGCACGGCGGTCGGCTTCCTCGTCGGCGCCGTGCTCTCGGCGGCCGCGGGCTTCATCGGCATGAACGTCGCGGTGCGCTCCAACGTGCGCACCGCGGAAGCGGCCAAGCGGGGCCTCAAGCCGGCGCTCAACGTCGCGTTCCGCGCGGGCTCCGTCACGGGCCTGCTCGTCGTCGGCCTGGGGCTGCTCGGCGTCGCGGGGTACTACTGGGTCCTGACCGGCTGGCTCGATCACTCGAGCGCCTCGGCAATCGACGACCTCGTCGGGCTTGCCTTCGGCGGCTCGCTGATCTCCGTCTTCGCGCGACTCGGCGGCGGCATCTACACGAAGGCCGCAGACGTCGGCGCCGACCTCGTGGGGAAGATCGAGGCCGGAATCCCCGAGGACGACCCGCGCAATCCTGCCGTGATCGCGGACAACGTCGGTGACAACGTCGGCGATTGCGCAGGGATGGCGGCCGACCTGTTCGAGACCTACGCCGTCACCGCGGTCGCGGTGATGCTGCTCGCCTCGCAGACGTTCCCGGGCCTCCATCTCGAGCTCTTCCCGCTCGCCATCGGCGGCATGTCGATCCTGACCTCCGTGGTCGGGACGTTCTTCGCTCGCGTCGGCCGCAACGGCTCGATCATGAACGCCCTCTACAAGGCCGTGCTGGTGGCAACGGCGCTCTCGGCGCTCGGCTTCATCCCGATCGTGCTCGCCTACGATTCGTCCCGATTCAGCTTCTGGGACCTCTACCTGTCGTCGCTCGTCGGGCTGATCGTCACCTTCCTGCTGGTGGCGATCACCGAGTTCTACACCGGCACGCGCTGGTCGCCGGTCAAGCAGATCGCCTCGGCTTCGCGCACCGGCCATGCGACGAACATCATCGAGGGGCTCGCTGTCGGCATGAAGGCGACGGCCCTGCCGGTGATCGTGATCGCGGCGGGCATCCTCGTCGCCCACCACTTCGCCGGCCTCTACGGCATCGGCGTGGCCGTGATGGCGCAGCTCTCCATGACCGGCCTGATAGTCGCGCTCGACGCCTACGGTCCGGTGACCGACAACGCGGGCGGGATCGCCGAGATGGCCAACCTCGACGAGTCGGTGCGCGCGATCACCGACCCGCTCGACGCGGTGGGCAACACCACCAAGGCTGTCACCAAGGGCTACGCGATCGGCTCTGCGGCGCTCGCGGCGCTGATCCTCTTCGACAGCTACACGAACGGCCTGGCGGTTCACGACTTCCAGCAGGTCTTCCAGCTCGAGGACGCGTGGGTGATCGCCGGCCTCTTCGTCGGCGGCCTGATGCCGTTCCTGTTCGCGTCGCTGGCGATGGAGGCGGTCGGGCGGGTCGGAGGCCAGGTCGTGACCGAGGTCCGGCGCCAGTTCCGCGAGATCCCGGGGATCATGGAAGGAACGGCGCGGCCGGAGTACGGGCGCGCAATCGACATCGTCACCGGCTCGGCGATCAAGAGCATGATGCTGCCGGCGCTGATCCCGATTCTCTTCCCGATCGTCGCCGGGCTGATCAATGCGAGGCTGCTCGGCGGCCTCCTGATCGGGACGATCGTGACCGGGCTCTTCCTGGCGATCGCGATGACCTCGGGCGGCGGCGCCTGGGACAACGCCAAGAAGCTGATCGAGGATGGCGCCTTCGGCGGCAAGGGCTCCGAGGCTCACGCCGCCGCCGTCACCGGCGACACCGTCGGGGATCCCTACAAGGACACCGCGGGCCCGGCGATCAACCCGATGATCAAGATCACGAACCTCGTTGCGATTCTGATCATCCCTCTCATCGTTTCGATTCATGGGTGAACCCCTGGTTCCCCCATGTGCCCCCTGCTTGCGAGCCGGGTCTAGATCGCGGTCGTGTCAGGAGCCGCCCACTCGGCGCTTGCTCCGGTTGTCTCTGTCGCAGTGAGCCTCCCGCCGGGCGGAGTTCGGCTCCGGCGGCCATTCGAAGCGCCAATCGGGGCGACTCAGAGCGCTCGCTCGTTGCGCATGCTCGCCGCGTCGTCTAACAGGCGCAGACATCGGCATGACCGTCCACGAAGTTAATCTCGACCTCGCCTTCCATGGCCCCTGAGACTAGAGACATGTCTTGCCCAACCGCGTGGGGGGCGCAAGCGATGGCCGCCGGAGCCGGGCTTTCCCCGGCGGGAGGCTCAACTCGACAGAAACATTCGAGCCGAGTGTCGAAGTGGCGGCTCCTGAAGCGCGCGGGAGTAAGTCGACAAGGTGAAGGAGGGGGCTCGCGGGGGAACCAGGGGTTCCCCCGCGAAGCCTGATGTCAAGAAGGCGCAGGCAGCAGCGACTCGAGCGCGTCCTCGGGACGCCGGCGCTGTTCTCGACCGCCTACGGCAACGTCGGCTCGTCTATCTACTACGCGCTCGGCGTCACCGCCGTCTTCGCGCTCGGGCTGACGCCGATCGTCTTCGTGATCGCGGGCGTGATCTTCGCGGCCACGGCGGCGACGTACGCCGAAGGGACCGTGCGCTACCCGGAGGCGGGCGGCTCCTCGAGCTTCGCGCGCCACGCCTTCAACGAGCTCGTCTCGTTCGGAGCGGCCTGGGCCCAGATGCTCAACTACATCATCACGATCGCCATCTCGGCGTTCTTCGTCCCCCACTACCTCTCGATCTTCTGGGGTCCGCTGCGGGAGAACCCCTGGGACATCGTCGGCGGCGGAATCGTAATCGCGCTCCTGGTCACGCTGAATATCGTCGGGATCCAGGAGTCGGCGCGCGTCAATATCGGGCTCGCGCTGATCGACTTCGCGACGCAGGTGCTGCTCGTGATGGTCGGTTTTGCTCTCATCTTCAGCCCGCACGTCCTCTCTTCGAACATCCACTTCGGCGTCGCCCCGACCTGGCAGAACTTCTTCCTCGCGATCCCCGTCGCGATGATCGCGTACACCGGGATCGAGACGGTTTCGAACCTTGCCGAGGAGGCCCGCGACCCCGTCAAGAACATCCCGCGCTCGATCAGGTTCGTCGCGATCGCGGTCTTCGTCATCTACTTCACGCTCCCGTGGATCGCGCTCTCGGCGCTGCCCGTCACGCAGAACCCCGACGGCAGCTACCAGACGCTGCTGGGCGTGGGGCCGCCTGAGGGCTTCTCAAACGACCCCGTGCTCGGGCTCGTCGAGAACCTCGGTGTTCACGGAGCCGTCCTCAGCGCGATGAAGATCTACGTCGGGGTCCTCGCGGCGACGATTCTCTTCATCGCCACGAACGCCGGCGTGATCGGGGCCTCCCGCATCACCTACGCGATGGCGAGCCACCGCCAGCTGCCCGAGGTCTTCCGGCGGCTGCACCGCAAGTTCAAGACGCCGTACATCTCGCTGCTCTTCTTCGCCGGCGTGATCCCGATGATCGTGCTGCTTCCAGGCAAGACGAACTTCCTCGGGACGATGTACTCGTTCGGCGCGATGCTCTCGTTCACGATCGCGCACGCCGCGATCGTGGCGCTGCGCTACAAGGACCGGGACGCGGAGCTCATCTACCGGGCCCGGCCGAACTTGCGCTGGCGGGGTGTTGATTGGCCGCTGTTTGCGCTCTTCGGCGGGCTCGGGACCGGCCTCTCGTGGCTGGTCGTGGTCGTGCAGGAGGAGGCGACGCGCTGGGCGGGCCTCGGCTGGCTCGCGGCGGGGTTCATCACCTACGCCATCTACCGGCGGCGGCTCCACGTGCCGCTGAGCGAGACGGTACGGGCGCCGATCCCGATCGGGCCGGGGGTGGCGCTCGAGTACCGCAACGTGCTCGTCCCGGTCGTGCACCGGCGGGAGTCCGAGGAGGCGGTGGACCTTGCCTGCCGTCTCGCCACCGAGCGCGGGGCGACGATCGCCGCCGTGACCGTGCTCGAGGTGCCGCTCGAGCTGCCGCTCGACGCCCCGCTCCCCGAGGCGGCGGAGCTGCGGGCTCACGACCTGCTCGACGAGGCCCGTGCGATCGGGGACGCCTACGGCGTCGACGTCGTCGGCCGTCTCGTCCGTGCTCGTCGCGCCGGCCGCGCTATCGTCGACGAGGCCCAGCTACGAAACAGCGAGATCATCGTGATGGGCTCCCCGCGGCGAGATGTCCGTCGCCGGAGCGGGAAGATCTTCGGCGACACCGTCGACTTCGTGCTCAAGCACGCGCCGTGCCGCGTGATGGTGGCCGCGGCCCCGAGGGCCGCGTGAGCTCCTACCGCTCTCTGGTGGCGATCTTCGGTGTCGTCGCGATCGGCATCGGGATCGCGATCCTGATCCAGACGGCGCGGCAGGGCGGCGGCGTGGGGTACCTGATCGGCGCGCTCTTCATCGGCCTCGGAGCAGGGCGCCTCTTCCTGCTGTATCGACGCAGGCCGTAGACCAGCGGCGGGAGTAACCTCCGCTCGTGGCGCGGAAGATCCCAGGGCTCCAGCGGGTCCTCGACGCGCCCGCTCTTTTCTCGGTCGCCTACGGCGAGATCGCCTCGTCGATCTACGTCGCGCTCGGGATCATCGCCCTGCACGCGCTGGGCCTCACGCCCGAGGTGCTCGCGCTCGTGGGCGCGCTCTTCCTGGTCGTCGCGCTCTCGTACGCCGAGGGGACGACCGCGATCCCGGAAACGGGCGGGGCCGCCACCTTCGTCCGCCGCGCCTTCAACGACCTCGCCGGCTTCTTGACCGGCTGGGCGCTCTTCCTCGACTACCTGATCGTGATCGCCCTCTCGGCGCTCTTCATGCCGCACTACCTCGGGGCGGCGCTCAAGTGGGAGTCGCTCGAGCACAACCCCTGGGACGTGGTGGTCGGCGTCGGAGTGATCATGGGAGTCGCGCTCGTGCGGCTCGTGCGGCGCTCGGCGTTCTACCGCTACGGGATCGTCGTCGCCGTCCTCGACCTGCTGACCCAGCTGATGCTGGTCGTGCTCGGCTTCGCGTTCCTCTTCTCCGGGGAGGCGCTCACTCACGGGGTCTCGATCGGGACGCATCCGACCTGGCACCAGATCGTCTTCGCGCTCCCGCTCGCGATGCTCGCCTACACCGGCCTCGAGACCGTCGCGAACCTGGCCGAGGAGACGCGCGAGCCGGGCCGCGACCTGCCGCGAAGCCTCTTCTCCGGGATCGGCCTCGTAGTCGTGATCTACGTCGCGATCGCGCTCGTCGCGCTCTCGGCATTTCCCGCCCGCAGCGGCTCGACGGGCCTCGGCACCGACTGGCTGCGGGCGCCGCTGATGGGGATCGTCGACGCCCTCGGCGATCACCTCCCCGGTGGTCTCGACACCGCCCTCCGCGTCTACGTCGGTCTCACCGGGGCGGTCATCCTGCTGGTCGCCGTCACGACCTCGATCTCGGGCTTCACGCGGCTCGCCCACTCGCTCGGCGAGCACGGCCAGCTCCCGCGCGCGTTCGGCCGCCTGAACCGGCGCACGCTCGTGTCGCCTCAAGCGATCGTCGCCGCCGCGCTCATCTCGTCGGCGCTCATGATCGGCACCTCGTTCATCAAGGACGACGTGGCGTTCCTCGCCAGCCTGTTCAGCTTCGGCGTCCTCGCGGCGTTCACCGCGGCCCAGCTGGCCGTGATCAAGCTCCGCTACAGTGAGCCCGAGCTCCGGCGACCGTATCGAGCGCCGGCAAACGTTCGCATCCGCGGGATCGAGGTCCCGCTCCCGGCGATCGTCGGCTCGCTCGCCACCTTCGCGATCTGGGTCGCCGCCATGGCCACGCACGCCGGCGCCCGCTACGGCGGCCCGGCCTGGCTCCTCGCCGGCCTCGTCGTCTACGGCCTCGTGCGCAAGGGACGAGGCGAAGGGTTGCTCGAGCACGTTTCGGGGCCGTCGGAGCACCTGCCCGAAGCGGAGTTCAGCAGCATCCTCGTGCCGATGAAGCTCGGTGCGATCGGCGAGGAGATGGTCGCGACCGCGGTCAAGCTGGCGGCCGAGCGCGGGGCCGACGTCGAGGCGATGTACGTGATCCGCGTGCCCCTCGACCTCCCGCTCGACGCGGACCTCGACGAGCAGGAGGAGAGCGCCGCGGCCTCGCTCGCCGAGGCGACCCTCCTCGGTGCCGACCTGGGCGTCCAGGTGCGGGGTGTCACGATCCGGGCCCGCTCGATCGGCCAGGCGATCGTCGACGAGGCCCGCCAGCGTGGCAACGACCTGATCGTCTGCGGCTCCTCGCCCCGCTGGCGTCGGCAGGCGCGGTTCTTCTCACCCACAGTCGAGTACGTGCTGCGCAAGGCGCCCTGCGAGGTGCTCGTCGTCGCCTTCCCCGAGGGCGTGATGGAGGAGGACGGCTCGATTCTCGAGTGAGCTAAGGTGAGACGGTGAAGGCACTCATCATCGGCTGCGGCCGCGTCGGCTCGAACATCGCACTCCAGCTCGACCGCGAAGGGTGGGACGTGACCGCCGTGGACGAGAAGGAAGAGGCGATCGGGCGCCTCGGCGATCACTGGGCCGGCGGCTTCGTGCTGGGCCATGGAATGGACACCAACGTCCTCCGCGAAGCCGGCATCGAGGACGCGGACGCCGTCGTCGTCGCCACCGACGGCGACAACACGAACATCGTGATCGGGCAGGTCGCGCAGCAGCGCTTCGACAACCAATGCGTCGTCGTGCGGGTGCTCGATCCCGCGCGCGCCGAGTTCTACCGGCAGCGCGGCCTGCGCACGGTCTGCCCGACCTCCGTGGCGATCGACGTCCTGCTCGACGCGGTCCGCGCCTGCGAGGTGCGGCCGGCGGAGGCCGCCACCACCTGATGTACCTCCTGATCGCAGGCGGCGGAAAGGTCGGCGCCAACTTCGCGCGCATGCTGCTCAAGGACGGCCGCCACGAGGTGACGCTGATCGAGCAGCGGCACGACCGCTTCGAGCGGCTCGAGCGCGAGTTCGAGCACCAGATCCACCTCGGCGACGCGACCGAGATCTACGTGCTCGAGCGCGCCGGGATCGCGCGGCCGCCCGACGTGGTCGCCGCACTCACCGGCGACGACGAGGACAACCTGATCATCAGCCAGCTGTCCCAGGAGAAGTACGGCGTCCCCAAGGTGATCGCGCGCGTCAACGATCCCCGCAACCAGGCGCATTTCGACCTGCTCGGGATCTCGCCCACGGTCTCGGCGACGCGCGGTCTGATGGCGCTGATTGAGCACGAAGTGCCCGAGCACGACCTCGTGCACTTGCTCGAGCTGCGGAAGGAGAACCTCGAGATCGTCGAGGTGCAGATCGACGAGAACGCTCCCGCCGCCGGCAAGCGCGTGGAGAAGCTCGACCTGCCGGAGGGCTCGCGCCTGATCTCGATCATGCGCAACGGGCGCTCGGAGATCGCGGTCGGAGCCACCGAGCTGCAACCGGGCGACCAGGTCCTGGCTATCCTCCAGCCGGGCAAGGAGGACGAGCTGAGGCGGGTCCTGCTCAAGAGTTGATGCGGTGGTTCGGGGTCATCCTGGCGCTGCTGGCGGCAGCGCTGCCCGCGGTTGCGGGCGGGGCCGGCCAGCAGTCGCAGCTGCGCCTGCGGCCGTTCGCCTCCGGGCTCGACTCGCCGGTGTTCGTCGGCGCGCCGCGCAGCGAGCCTGGGAAGCTCTACGTCGTCGAGCAGTCGGGCGTGATCCGCGTGCTCGCGAACGGGAAGCTGCGCACGCAGCCGTTCCTCGACATCCGCAACCGCGTCCGGAGCGGAGGGGAGCAGGGCCTGCTCTCGGTCGCTTTCCACCCGAACTACGCAAAGAACCACCGCTTCTTCGTCTACTTCAACGACAAGACCGGGGACGTGCGCGTCTTCGAGTTCCGCTCCAATGGGACCGTCGGGCTGCCGAACACGGCCAGGTCTCTCTTGCGCGTCGGGCACCGCCAGTACTCCAACCACGACGGCGGGCAGCTCGAGTTGGGGCCGGACGGCCGGCTCTACGCGGGGACCGGCGACGGCGGCTCGGGCGGGGATCCGAACAACCACTCGCAGAACCTGGGCTCGCGGCTCGGCAAGCTGCTGCGCCTGAACGTCAACAGGCCGGGAGCGCGCTGGCAGATCGTCGGCTACGGGCTCAGGAACCCATGGCGCTTCTCCTGGGACCGCGTCACCCACGACCTCTACATCGGCGACGTCGGGCAAGGCGAGTGGGAGGAGGTCGACGTGCGCACTCCCGCCCAGCAGCGCGGGCTGAACAACTACGGCTGGCGCGTCTACGAGGGCCGCGCGCGCTACCAGGACGGCCAGCAGCCGAACCCGCGCGGGACGCTCGTCTTCCCGATCGTGACCTACCCCCACAGCCAGGGCTGCTCGATCTCGGGCGGCTACGTCTACCGCGGCAAGGCCGTGTCGTCGGCTCGCGGACGCTACTTCTACGGCGACTACTGCGAGGGGACGATCTGGAGCCTGCGCGCCGTGAAAGGGAAGCTGCTCGGCGTGCGCCGCGAGCCGTTCAAGGTCTCGGGTCTCTCGTCGTTCGGAGAGGACCCCGCCGGCGAGCTTTACGCGGTCTCGCTCAACGGCTCGATCTACAAGCTCAGCCGCTAGGAGCTCCGGCGCTACTGTGTGCGGCGTGAGACTCGCCGCCGCGCTGTTTGCAGCCTGCGCGGTCGCGGTGCCGCTCGCGGCCGCCAAGGCCGACCGGACGGAGCTTCGGTTTCGGCCCTTCGCCTCCGGGCTGAGGGGCGCGTGGTGGATCGGCGCGCCGCGCAGCGAGCCGAACAGGCTCTACGTGGCCCAGAAGGGAGGGCACGTCCGCGTGCTCGTGAGCGGTCGCCTTCGCCCGCAGCCGTTCCTCGACCTCCGCGGGCTCGTCGAGAGTGCCGGGCCGGAGCAGGGTCTCTTCTCGCTCGCCTTTCATCCTCGGTACGGGGCGAATCGTCGCTTCTTCGTGGCCTATGCGGACAACCGAGGCGACACGCGCGTGGTCGAGTACCGCTCCGACGGGTTCCGCGCGGTGCGGCGCGTCCGGCAGCTGCTTTTCGTCGACCAGCCCTACACGCGGAACGGCGGCGGTCAGCTCCAGTTCGGCCCGAACGGGCTCCTCTACGTCGGCATCGGCGACGGCGGCGGGACGACCGGAGATCCGGGGAATCGCGGACAGACGCTGTCGAGCCGGCACGCCAAGCTCCTACGTCTGAACGTCGACCGGCCCGGCGCCCACTGGCAGGTCGTCGGCTACGGCCTGCGCTTCCCGTGGCGCTTCTCATTCGACCGCGCCACCGGTGCCCTCTACCTCGCGGATCGCGGAGAGAGGCGGTGGGAGGAGCTCGACGTCCGACCGCGGGAAAAGCTGGGTCGGCTCGCGAACTACGGCTGGTCGCGGTACGAGGGCCATGCGATCTACAAGTCGGCCGGCCTCAACCGTCGCGGTGAGCTCGTCTTCCCGGTCGCCGTGCACCCCCACCGGGAAGACGATCCGCTCGAAGCGTGCTTGATCACCGGCGGCTACGTCTACCGCGGTTCAGCAGTCCCGTCGGCCCGTGGCCGCTACATCTACGGCGACGCGTATACGAGCGAGATCTGGAGTCTCCGGCTCTCGAAGGGAAGGGCGACCGACGTGAGGCGCGAGCCGGTCATGCTGCAGAGCGTCTCGACCTTCGGCGAGGACGCACGCGGCGAGCTCTATGCGGCCGCTCCGCGCCATGGTCGGATCTACAAGCTCGGCCGCTAGCCCGTTCGGCGGCGGCGAACCTGCGGGCCCTGCTGGCCGAGAGCCGCGTAGGCGAGCGCCTGGAGCGATTCGTTCAGAGCCCGGACCTCGTGCGCGAGCGCGAGAAAGCCTTCGTTGTGGTCGAGCCGGCGATTCATCGTCTGCAGCTCGGCTCGCAGCGAGTCGAGCCGCTCGAGGATGGCGTCGAGCTGCCGGTCGTCGAAGATCTTGCGATCGGACACCACTCGAATTCTACGGAGTCGTCTCGGTCGATCGCGGCGGCGTCCAGAGCCTCAGGGCGAGCAGCCCGAGCAGCAGGCCGGCCGCGTCGATCGCCACGTCGATCGGGGACGCGTGGCGGCCGCTGACGAAGTGCTGGTGGATTTCGTCCGAGATCGCGTAGGCGAGCCCGCACAGGAAGGCCGGCAGTTCGCTGCCGAGCGCGCGGACGAGGAGCGCGGCCAGGATCGCGTACTCGGTCATGTGCGCGCACTTGCGCAGGATCGTGTCCCATACGCCGAGGTCGGTCCCGAGGCTCGGGATCGCGGAGAAGGCGAAGATGACCGCGGCCCAGAGAACGACCGGGGCCCAGAGCGAGAAACGGCGGGGCAGAGCCATCGAGGGGCCATGATAGGCTCGCGCGAAAAGGCGAGCGGTGAGGGAACCCGGTGCAAATCCGGGACGGTCCCGCCGCTGTGAGGGGAGACGCTCTCGCGCCGAAAGCCACTGGCCACGTGCCGGGAAGGCGGCGCAGGAGGGAGCCCCGAGTCAGAAGACCTGCCGGTCGCCTCAACCCGAACCCCTCGCGGAAGGAGGATTCGTGTACAGGCACCTCTGCAGTTGGCTGGCCGTCGCCGCGACGGCGCTGTTGCTCGTCCCCGCGGCCATGGCCGTCGGCGTGCACGTCCGGGTCGAGGGCAAGACCCGGAACATCTTCGGCTCGACCGAACCGACGCTCACCGTGAAGGCGAATGCGCTCGACGCGCTCGACTCGGCCAGCCTCGCCGGCGAGTTCTACTACCACGTCACGACCACGTCATTCGGCCCGTACGTCGACCAGATCGGCCGCTACCTGGCCGGAGCCTCGGCCGGCTGGGTCTTCAAGGTCAACGGTGTCTCGCCGCCCGTGGGCGCCGACGCCGTCACCCTCAAGGACGGTGACCGAGTGCTCTGGTACTGGGCCACCTTCAGCTCGAGCGGAGGTCCTCCGACCCTCGTGCTCAAGAGCACGAACAAGCGCAACTGCTATCGCATCCTCGCCCAGGACGACCAGGGCAAGACCAAGCCGGCGCGAGGGGCGAGGCTGCACACAGGTTCCGGCGGCATCCTTGCCCGCACCGGCACCGCGTGCCTGGCGGCTCACAAGGGACTCGTGACCGCGACGCTGAAGGGCGCGGTGCGCTCGAACGCGCTGCGGTGAGACGGTTCGCCCTTTCGGCGGCCCTCTCGGTCGCGCTGGCCGGGTGCAGCTCGGGGACGGGCAGCTCCGGCCACGCGACCGTCTGGGTGACCCGGGACCGCGGGGCGCAGGTGCTGCACGTCGGGACGGTTCCGGCGGGCCTCACGGCGTTGCAGGGCCTAGATCGCGTGGCGAAGCTGAAGACACGCTACGGCGGCCGTTACGTCCGCGCCGTCGACGGAGTGGAAGAGCACGGCCGCAGGTCCTGGTTCTACTACGTGAACGGCTACCTGGCCGACCAGGGTTCCGCGGAGTACCCACTCCGGGCCGGCGACGTGGAGTGGTGGGACTACCGGACCTGGCGTGACCCACTGGAGGACGCGGTCGTGGTCGGCGCCTTCCCGGAGCCGCTCGTGCACGGCTACGGCGGTAAGCGTCGCCCGACGGTGGTGCTCTCGGCCGATCGCTCCCTCGGCACGAGGATCGCGAGGCTCGTGGGAGGCTCGGTCGCGCGAACGGCACCGGCCGACGCGAATGTGGTCGCGATCGTCCCGGTGCGGGCCGGGACGAAACGCTTCTACGCGCAGCTGCGACGGCCCGGTGCCGGCTCGCCGGTTCGGTTCGTCCTCGACCCGCGGTTCGCGGCGCGGCTCGCTTTGGAGCCGCGGCTCGCCCGCTTCCGGTACTCGGTGCCGTGAGCCCGGTACCCGCAGCCGCGCTGCTCGCCGGGCTCGCCGCGGCCGCGCTCCTCGCCGATCGCACGATCTCGGTGGCGGCCATCGCGCTCGTCCTGCTCGCGATCTGCCTGCGAGCTCCCGCCTCGCGGCGGCAGGTCTACCTCCTCGGGGCGCTGCTTTCCGGCCTCGGCGTCTTCCTCGTCAGCCCGTTCGTCGCCACGATCGGCTCGCACGTCCTCTGGAGCGGGCCGACGGTGCCCGTGCTGGGCCGCCTCGACGTGACGAGCGAAGAACTGCGCGAGGCGCTCTTCCAGGGCCTTCGTCTGACCGCCGTCGCGCTTGCGTTCGCCGCGTATGCGCTGCTCCTCGACCACGACCGGCTCGTGCAGGCGGCGGGGTTCGCTCGCCGCTCGGTGCTGGCGATCGCGCTGGCGACGCGTCTCGTGCCGACGCTGGAGCGCGATGCTGCCGGGCTCGTCGAAGCTCTGCGCGGGCGCGGGGTGGAGGTCGCCGGCCTGCACGGGCGGGCCCGGCTGGTCTCGCCGCTGCTCGCAGGTTCGCTGGAGCGGGCGCTGAACCTCGCCGAGGCCATGGAGGCGCGCGGGTACGGCCGGCCGGGGGCGACGCGCTCGCCGCAGCCGGCCTGGGGCCGCCGGGAACGTCTCGCGCTCGCGCTCGGGGCGCTCGCCGTCGTCGCGGGGGCGCTGTGGCTCTAGTCCGCGTCGAGAACCTGTCGTTCCGCTACCCGGAGGGCTCCGGGCCGGCGCTCGACGGCGTCTCCCTCGAGCTCAGGCAGGGCGAGGTGGTCGCGCTGCTCGGTCCCTCCGGAGGAGGCAAGTCGTCGCTGCTGCGCGCGCTCGCTGGGTTGGTGCCGCATTTTCACGGAGGCAGCTTCGGGGGCCGGGTCGAGATCGCCGGCCGCGACACGCGCAGCACCCGGCCTGCGGAGCTCGCCGG
>DATAOV010000091.1:0-1939 GCA_036265535.1 Gaiellaceae bacterium
AGGAGAGGCGGCGGTGATCGACCCCAAGTGGGACGTCGAGGAGTACCTCGAGCTCGCCCACGAACACGGCTTCGAGATCGCGCACATCCTCGAGACCCACAACCACGCCGACCACGTCTCCGGGAAGGGCCGCCTGCAGAAAGCGACCGGCGCGCCGATCCACGTGCCCGCGGAGGCCGGGGTCGCGTTCGGGCACGAGCCAATGGCGGACGGCGATTCGGTCGGCGTCGGCGACGTGCGGATCGCGGCGCTCGCAACGCCGGGACATCGGCCGGAGCACACTGCTTACGTCGTCTCGGACGCCGCACGAGGCGGCGATCCGTGGCTGGTGGTCACCGGCGACTCCCTCTTCGTCGGCGACGTCGCCCGCCCAGACCTCGCCGTCGAGCCGGAGGAGGGCGCGCGGGAGCTCTTCGGCTCACTCAACCGCCTGCTCGAGCTCGACGACTTCGCGGAAGCCTGGCCCGGCCACATCGGCGGCTCGCTCTGCGGCGGGGCCGGCATGAGCGAGAAGCCCGGCACCACGATCGGCTTCGAGCGCCGCTTCAACCGGCTGCTCGGCCTCGAGGACCGACAGGACTTCGTACGCGAGCTGACGGGCCACCTCGCCCCGCAGCCGCCGAACTTCAAGCGCATCGTCGAGCTCAACAAGGGTCCGCTGCTCACGGAGGCGTCGGTCCTCGACCCGCTCGCCCCCGCGCGCGTGAAGGAGCTCGTGGACGAGGGCGTGCTCCTTCTGGACGGGCGCTCCCCGCGGGAGTTCGACGCCGAGCACCTCCCCGGATCGGTGAACGTGACGATGACCCGGTCCTCCGTCGGGACGCGGGCCGCGTGGATCGCCGACCCGGAGCGCGACGTGCTGCTCAACGCCGCGGGCCAGGATGAGGCGCGGCGCTTCGGCCGGCTGCTCGAGGCGGTCGGCTTCCGCAAGCTCGCCGGCTTTCTGGCCGGAGGGACGGCCGCCTGGCGCGAGGCTGGCTACGAGACCGGGTCGACGGTCGCCGTCGACGTCCCCGGCCTCGCCGCGCAGATCCGGAACGGCGAGGTGCGGGTGCTCGACGTCCGCGACGACGACGAGTGGGAGGAGAGCCACGTGCCGGGCTCCGTTCACATCCCGTTCCACGCACTGCGCGACGGAGTCCCCGCTGAGCTCGAAAACGGAGGCAAGCCGATCGCCATCGTCTGCTCGGCCGGAAACCGGAGCTCGATCGCCGCCTCGCTCCTCAAGCGGGCGGGTCTCGACGGGGTCGAGCACGTCGCCGACGGGGGCGTCGCAGACCTCCGAAACGAAGGGATCGAACTGGTCGAGGGGAAGTAGGCCGAAGCCGCACCCCTGCTACACTCCTGACCGCGGGGCGGCGTAGCTCAGTTGGTTAGAGCAGCGGAATCATAATCCGCGTGTCGGAGGTTCGAGTCCTCCCGCCGCTACCTTTCAGGGGTCCCCGAGAGCAAGGAAAGACATTGGCAACAGGAGTACGAGTAGCGATCACGCTTGCGTGCACGGAGTGCAAGCGGCGCAACTATCAGACGCAGAAGTCGAAGCGGAACACGCCCGACCGGTTCGAGTCGAAGAAGTACTGCCGCTGGTGCGGCTCGCACACCCTGCATAGGGAAACCCGCTGACCCCATGGCCCGCCAGCCTCGCACCCGTCGCCGCCGCGACAATTACCAGGCTCCCGCAGAGCGCGCACGCCAGCGCCGCCGCGAGATCAAGCCTGCCGGCCAGCCGAAGAGCCAGACCGGCGCGCGCCGCGAGCGCCGCGGAGGTTTCCGCGGCTTCGTCGCCGAGTCGATCGGTGAGCTCAAGAAGGTCGAATGGCCTGGAAAGCGACAGCTCTTCTCCGCCACGGTGGTGGTGGTCATCGCGGTCGCCGTCGTCGGCGCCTACCTGTGGATCGCCGACCTGGCGCTCTCCCACTTCGTCAAGAACGTCCTGCTG
>DATAOV010000092.1:0-14502 GCA_036265535.1 Gaiellaceae bacterium
GGAAGGGCAGGCCCTGGTTGCGGTACTTCTTGGCGATCGAGACGACCAGGCGCAGGTTGGCCTCGACCATCTCCTGCTTGGCCCGGTGCTCGCCGCGCTCGATCCGCTTCGCCAGCTCGACCTCCTGCGCGGCGGTGAGCAGGTCGACCTTGCCGATGTCCTTCAGGAAGAGCTGCAGCGAGTCGGTGGTGACTTCGCGCGGCTGCTCGACCGGCCGCTCCTCCTCGCGTCCGTCCACGACCTCGATGTGCTGCTCCTCGAGCGCGTGGTAGAAGTCGTCGATCTGCGCTGCGTCGAGCTCGAGCTCGCCCAACGCAAGCGAGATCTCTTCGGTGCTCAGCGACCCGGTCTCGCGACCTGCTTCCAGCAACCCCTTGGCCTCATCCGTCTCCAGCACCTCGGCGATGTTTGACGGCCTAACCCGTTCCCCCTGCTCGCTCACTGCGGTCCCCTCCTGGGCTTGTGACGTTCCGCACGCGGCGCTGCGGATGCGGCACTCTCGCATGGCGGCCGGACGGACGCCATAGGCCGAACGGCTCATTTTTCGCTCAGCGGGTCCCAACACCTCTCAGGGCGGTCAGGTAGGCCGCTGCCTGCCTGCCCAGGAGCGAGGTCGGATCCTCGTCCCGGGCCAAGGTCAACTGCCTGCGGGCGGCCTCGAGCTGCGCCGACCACAGCAGCATCTCGCCGAGGTGGAACCGGACGGTCTGAGCACGCGGGAAGACGCGCACGAGCGGCCCGAGGCGGCCGAATGCGCGCGAAGGATTCTGCTTGTCGAAGAGGCCGACCGCCGCAGCCGTCCGTGCCTCGGCGTCACGTGGGGCCAGGCGCGCGGCGTCCGCGAACTGCGTCTCCGCGGAGACTGGATGACCCAATTGCTGGAGCGCTGCCCCGTAGAGGAGCTTCGCGTCGGCGTCGTCCCGCGCGGCCGCTTCGCGCAGGGCCGGCAGCTGCCGGGAGGGGTCGAGCACCCGGATCCGCAAGGGCAGCGGGAACGACGGCACGAAGCTCGGCAGGCCGGGCGCGTACCGCGGGTAGAGGAAGTCGCCCGCACGCACCGCATAGGAGGTGTCGGGCCGGAGCGTCCGCGCCGCGCGCCAGGCCGTCAGGGCCTGCGCGTCACGACGCGTCCAGTAGTAGGCAAGGCCGAGGTGGAGGGCCAGCAACGAGCTCCGCGGGTGCTCGGCGGCGAGGGACTGGATCCTGTCGAGGCTGCCGTCGGGCCAGGACGCGAGCGCCGAGCCGACCTGCGCCTCGGGCGAGTGGTAGCGGTCGAAGATCGCCTTCGCCTCGCCGAACTGCTTGTTGCCGTAGAGCCGCTGTGCCCGTTCCAGGGCGCGGGCCTCGGGATCGGTCCGAACGCCGAGGTCGAGCGTGAGCGGCGGCCGGCCGGCGCGGGGCTTCGGAGCCGCCGCGACATGGTCGCGCGTTGCGACCACCGCGAGCACGACCGCACCCGAGGCGACGACCGCCGCGAGCGCGACGAAGAAGAAGACACGGCCCCGCGGGCTCATGCGGCGACGATAGCCGCCGCCCTCGCGGCCACTCACGCTTCCCGCTATACAATTGAAAGCGTGCCGACCTACCGAGAGTTGCTGCAAGCCGCCCGGGCGGAGATCGAGGAGATCGACGCCACGGGCGCACAGCGCCTGCTCGCGGACGACGAGCCGCCCGTGCTGGTCGACGTCCGCGAGCGCGAAGAGTGGGAACAGGGCCGCATCGGCGGCGCCGTGCACGTGCCCCGCGGGCACCTGGAATCGAGGATCGAGGCTGCGGCGCCTGACCGCGCCCGCCCGGTGCTTCTCTACTGCGCGGCCGGCAACCGCTCCGTCTTTGCGGCGAAGACCCTGACCGAGCTCGGCTACGAGCGCGCGATCTCGCTCGCAGGCGGCTACACGGACTGGCAGCGAAGCGGTTTCCCGACCGAGCTCCCGCGCACGCTCGGGCCTACGCGCAAGACCCGTTACAGCCGCCACCTGCTCATCCCCGAAGTCGGAGAGGAGGGCCAGCTGCGCCTGCTCGCCTCGAGCATCCTGCTGATCGGCGCGGGCGGCCTCGGTTCGCCGGCCTCGCTCTACCTCGCAGCGGCAGGCGTCGGCCGGCTCGGGATCGTGGACGCGGATGTGGTCGACGAGACCAACCTCCAGCGCCAGATCGCTCACTCGACCGACTCGCTCGGCGAGCCGAAGACCGACTCGGCGCGCCGGCGGATCGAGGCGCTCAACCCCGACGTCGAGGTGGTTCCGTACCGCGAGCGGCTCACCTCCGAGAACATCGAGCGGATCCTCGAGCCCGGCTGGGACGTGATCGTCGACGGCGCCGACAACTTCCCCACCCGGTACCTCGTCAACGACGCCTCGGTCTGGCACGACATCCCGGTCGTGCACGGCTCGATCTTCCGCTTCGAGGGGCAAGTCACGGTCTTCAAGCCAGGCGACGGGCCCTGCTATCGCTGCCTCTTCCCGCAGCCGCCGCCGCCCGAGCTCGCGCCGAGCTGTGCCGAGGGAGGCGTGCTGGGCGTGCTGCCGGGTGTGATCGGCTCGATCCAGGCCGCGGAGGCACTCAAGCTCGCGCTCGGAATCGGCGACTCGCTCGTCGGACGACTGCTGCTGTACGACGCGCTCTCGGGCGAGTTCGACGAGATGCAGCTCCGGCGCGACCCGGCCTGCCCTGTCTGCGGCGAGAGCCCGTCGATCACCGACTACGTCGACTACGTCGAGTTCTGCTCCGGAGTCGGGCGTTGAGCCGCGTCCGGATCCCGCCGACGCTGCGCGGCGAGACCCAGGGCGCACGTGAGGTCGAGGCCAGCGGCGGCACCGTCCGCGAGCTGCTCGACGACCTCATGGGCCGCTTCCCCACCCTGCGGGGGCAGCTGCTCGAGGAGGACGAGCTCGCGCCCTTCGTCAACGTTTACGTCGAGGGCGAGGATGTTCGGACCAAGGAGGGCCTCGAGACTCCTGTCGCCGATTCCTCGACGGTGATCCTGCTGCCGGCCATGGCCGGTGGTTAGCGAGACTCCCTCCTCCCTCCTCCAACTCGTCGGCGGCACGCCACTCGTCGAGCTTCCGCGGCTCAGCCCGAAGCCGGAAGTCAAGCTCTTCGCGAAGCTCGAGGGGCAGAACCCGACCGGTTCGATCAAGGACCGGGTCGCGGTCGCCATGGTGGAGGCTGCCGAACGCGCCGGCGAACTCGAGCCCGGCCGGGAGCTGCTCGAGCCGACGAGCGGCAACACGGGCATCTCGCTCGCGCTCGTGGCGCGTCTCAAGGGCTACCGCTTGACCTGTGTGATGCCCGCGAACGTCACGGAGGAGCGGCGCCGGCTGCTCCGCCTCTACGGCGCCAAGATCGTGGAGTCGCCGCCGAAAGAGGGCTCGAACGGCGCTGTCAGGCTGGCTCTCGAGCTGGCCGGTCGCGAGCCTCGCTACCACATGCTCTTCCAGTACGGCAACGACGCGAATCCCGGGGCGCACTACGACGGCACCGGTGCGGAGATCGCCGAAGCGCTCGACCGTGTCGACGTCCTCGTGGCCGGTCTCGGCACCGGCGGAACGCTGATGGGAGCCGGCGCGCGCGTGCGTGAGTCGTTCCCGGACGTCGTCGTCGCTGCAGCCGAGCCGCTCCCCGGCGATCCGGTGATGGGGCTCCGCTCGCTCGAGGATGGCTACGTGCCGCCGATCCTGGACGTCTCGAAGCTCGATCGCAAGGTGCTCGTCTCGAACGCCGAAGCGGTGGCCGGGCTGCGCGCGCTCCTCGAACGAGAAGCCGTCTTCGCCGGAGTCTCCGCTGGGGCGGTCGCCCACGTTGCGCGCAAGCTCGCAGAGGAGCTCGAAGAGGGGGTCGTCGTCGCGATCCTGGCCGACGCCGGGTGGAAGTACCTCTCTGCGCCCTTCTGGGACTCGAGCGATCCGGAGGTCGCAATGGAAGAGTCCGTCTGGTGGTGATCGGGCCCGAGATCCGAGCGGCGCTGGAGGAGCACTCGCGGGCCGAGGAACCGAATGAGGCCTGCGGGCTCGTGGCGCTCCGAGACGGCGTGGCCAAGCGCTACATCGCGGCCGAGAACGCCGCGGCCAGCCCCTATCGCTTCGAGCTCGAGACCGAGCCCGAGAACTGGTTCCTGGAGGACGAAGGGTACGAGCTCGCCGTCTTCCACTCGCACATCTCCTCGCCGCCGCGCCCCTCGCGCACGGACGTCGAGAACATCGGCCTCTGGGAGGGCCGCCCCTACCTGATCCTGTCGCTCGGGACGGGCGAGCTCGCCGCCTGGCACATCGCGAACGGCGAGGTCTCGCCCGTCGAGCTCCTAGGGACCTAGGTCGCCTTGAACGAGCCCTTCATGCCGAGCTGGGCATGGCCGGGCACTGTGCAGATGTAGGTGTACTTCTTGCCCTTCTTGAGCGTGACCGTGAGGGTCGCGCTCTTGCCGGGGCCGATCTTCGGCGTCTTCTTCCCGGCGATCTTGAAGTCATGCTGAGTATGGCCCTTGTTCGTGAGCTTGAAGGTCACCTTGCCGTGCGGCGCGCTCTTTTTCGAGAGCACGAACTTGAAGTCCTTCGCGGTGACCTTGATCGTCGTCGCAGCAGTGCGCGCGCTCGCGAGCGGCACGACGACGAAGAGCGTGGCCGCGACCACGGCGGCGGCCGCGAGCAGGGAAACGATGCGCTTCATGGATCTCCTCACAGGTTGTTGACCCCTTCTTCGCCGAGGATACCTGGCTAGGAAGCCTCTTCGAGCCGGTGCTCGCCGGGCTCCTGCGGCAAGATCTCGACCTCGAGCCGCTCGATGCGCGAGCCCTCCACCTCTAGCACCTTGAACCGGGTACCGTCGGCCTGGACCTCGTCGCCGGGCTCCGGAGCCCGACCGAGCAGGCCGAAGACGAAGCCGCCGATCGTGTGGTAGTCCTCGATCGGCAGCGAGCGGTGGAACTGCTCGTTGAAATCGTCGATCGGAAACGTCCCGTGGATCCGGAGGCAGCCGTTCTCGAGCTGCTCGATCGACTCGTCCGGGAGGTCGAACTCGTCCTCGATCTCGCCGACGATCTCCTCCAGCAGGTCCTCAAGCGTGACGATCCCCTCGAGGTCGCCGTACTCGTCGACCACGATCGCCATGTGCTGGTTCGCCTTGCGGAACTCGGCCAGGAGCGCTGCCAGGTCCTTCGTCTCGGGGACGATGTAGGCGGGTCGCAGGAGCTGCTCGAGCTGCACGCCGGCGATGCCGCGGTCGACGAGTGCCGAGAACAGGTCGCGCACGTGCAGGATCCCGACCACCTTGTCGAGTGCCTCGCGGTAGACGGGATAGCGCGTGTACGGGGACTCGATCACCGCGGCCAGCGCCTCCTCGGGCGGAAGGTCGATCGACAGGGCGACCACCTCCGGCCGCGGCACCATCACGGCCGAGACCTCCTTGTCGGCGAAGTCGAAGACCTTGTAGAGCATCTCCTGCTCCTGCTGCTCCAGCTCGCCCTCCTCGGTCGAGCGCGAGAGCAGCATCTTCAGCTCGGCCTCCGAGTAAACGTCGACTTCGCCGCCTGGAGGCCGGAGCCCGAGCGCCTTCAGGATCGCCTCGCTTGAACGCTGCAAAATCCAGATCAGCGGCTTGAACACGACGAAGAACCCTCGAACCGGTGTGGACACGGCAAGGGCAGTCCGCTCCGAGTACTCGAGGGCAACGCCCTTCGGGACCAGCTCGCCGACGACGACGTGCAGGAACGTGATGATCAGGAAGGCGAGCGTGAACGAGATCACCGACGCGAAGATCGGGTCGAACACCCTGGCCAGCACCTGCTCGCCGATCGCACCGATGGCCAGGCTCGTCGCCGTCACGCCGAGCTGCATCGCCGCGATGAACCGCGGCGGGTCGGCGACGATTCGAAGCACCGCGCGGGCCCGGCGGTCGCCCTTCTGCGCGAGCTCCTGGATCCGCGTCCTGCGCGCAGTGACCAGCCCATACTCGGCCGCCACGAAGTAGGCGTTCAGCAAGATCAGCGCCGCTACGCCGAGAAGCTCCAGAGAAAGGATCACGCCCCGCTCTCCGGGGCGCGCGAACTAGGCGGTTTTTCGTCGTCCAACTGGATCTACGCCGCAGTATAGGAAACGGCACTGTCGTCGCCAGTGCGCGCAACGAGCCCCTCCCGAACAAGCCGTTCCAGGTGCGCGATGCTCTCGGCCATCGCGAAGCGGCGGTTGCTGGCGTCGAGCCCTTCGCCGAAGAGCGCAAGCGAGACCTTGTAGGCGCTGTGGGGCTCGGATCCCAGCGCGGCGACCGCCTCGTCGAGGCGCCGCCGGTGGTGCTCCATGATCTCGCGTGCCCGCGACACCGGGTCGGCGACGGGGTCGTTGTGGCCCGCGAGGGCGACGCTCGGCGCCAGCTCGACCGTGCGCTCGAGCGAAGCGAAGTAGTCGCCGAGCGGGTCAGGGCGGGAGTCCGGATAGAGGCCGACGGTCGGGCTGATCTTGGCCAGCAGGTGATCCCCGGCGATCAGGATCCCGTCGCGCAGCAAGCAGATGTGCCCGTCCGCGTGGCCGGGCAGCTCGAGCACCGTCCAGCCGTCGACCTCGTCCCCTTCGGCCAGGCGCTCCGGGTCGCGGGCGAAGCGGACGAAGGGCGCGAAAAGCCTCGACTCTTCTCGGAGCTCGTCGGCTTGCGCTTGCGGGAGCCCGTGAGCCCGCAGGTACTCTGCAAGGCGTTCCGACCAGTCGGAGCTGCTCCAGACCGCCTCGCATTGCTCGTAGTCGTGCGCGCCCTGGAGGACACGCGCGCCGGTGAGTGCCTGCGCGTCGGCGCCGCCGCCCGCGTGGTCTGGGTGGAAGTGCGTGACGACGATCCGCGCCACCGGCGCGTCCAGCCCCTCGAGCACCGGCCCCCAGCGCGCCTCGGCGTCCGGCAGCCCGAGACCCGTGTCGACGAGCGTCCAGCCGTCCGAGCCCGGCAACAGGTAGCAATGCACGTGCCCGATCCCGAGCGGCAAAGGGAAGGCCAGACGCCGGATGCCCGCGGGAAGCGCCGTCAAGGGGGAAGCTCGCGGTGCTCGCCGCGCTTGATCGCCCGCATGATCTCCCCGAACGTCTTGCCCGCCCAGCTCGTCGGTACGCGCCAGAGATCCGCAGTGCCGAACAGCGAGAAGACGCGGGCCCGGAGCAAGGGCGCGCCCGGTTGCGGGGAAACATCCCGGCCGTGCTCGCGGCGGTGCCCGATCACGGCGACACCGCCGAAGTCCACCTCGACGCCTTCCGGCACGTAGAGATCGATGTTCCCGAAGAGCATGAACGCGGTGAACGACACCACCGAATCCCCGAGCTCGGCCTGCCTCAGGTCGAGGTCGGCATTGCCCACGAACACGAGGGCGAAGCTGAACCTCGGCAGTCGCCAGCGTCCGGTGCGCTCCGTGTCGCTGAAGAACACGCCGGTGAAGCGCTTGGGGCGGCGCCGCGGGCGCTCCGTCTGAGCGGCCGGCGGCAGATCCAGGCCGATCTGCTCGAGCTCGTCGAGCGTGGTGGCCTCGGTCGCCTTCTCGACCCGGTCCGAGAACTCCTCGAGCGTCAGGCGACCGAGGGCGGTGTGCTCTCGCAGGGCCACTATCGTCCGTTCCCGGTCAGCATCGGAGGCGCGGATTGCCGGTGCGGACGCGGGTTCCGGCTCCCGCCCGGCAGTGCGAAGCGGCGGCGAGTCGGATTCCAGGCCGGGCGCCAGAAGCTGGTAGATCCGGACGGCGCGGTCGAAATCCTTCAGCCGGTGCTCGCCGAGATCACGAAGCTCGATCCCGGGGAGGTCGTCCTCGTCGTCCTCGAGCAGGGCCACGGTCGCGTGCGAAATCAGGATCTGCCCGCCGTGCCCCACAGCGCAGAGCCGTGCGGCTCGGTGGACCGCGAGCCCCACGTAGCGCCCGTCGGCGACCTCGGCCGGCCCGGTGTGGAGGCCGACCCGCACGCGCAGCTCGACGCCGGGCGGCCACTGATGCTCCCGCAGTGATCGTTGGGCGGCGACCGCGGCGAGCACGCCGTCGCGAGGGCGCCGAAACGAGGCGAAGAACGAGTCTCCTTGCGAGTCGACCTCGTGCCCGCCGTGGGCTGCGAAGGCGTCGCGCACGAGTCGCTGATGCTCGGCGAGGACGGTCCTGTACTGGTCGCGAAGCTGCCGAAGCAGCCTTGTCGACCCCTCGACGTCGCTGAACACGAAGGTCAGCGTCCCCGTCGGCAGTTCCCGCATGGACGGCAGTGTCGCACTCCGCCGAAACGAACATATGTTCTATAATCTCGGCGTGCGAGTCGAGTACCGGGAGGAGCCCTGCAAGGTCGCGCTCAACCGCGTCAAGGGCATGCCCTTCGACTGGTCACTCAACCCGTACATGGGCTGCGTCCACCAGTGCACCTTCTGTTACGTGCGCGCGTTCGAGCTTCGCGCCGACCGGCCGTACGACGACCGCTACGGCCGCTCGATCCGGGTGAAGACGAACGTGGTCGACGTGCTCCGCGCCCAGCTGGCCCGAGCCTCGTGGCGACACGATCCGGTGGCGATCGGAGCAGCCACCGACCCCTACCAGCCGGCCGAGGGCCGCTACCGCCTGACGCGCGGCTGCATCGAGGCCCTGGGCGAAGCGGCGACCCCGTTCAGCATCATCACGCGTGGGCCGCTGATCGTCCGCGACGTCGATGTGCTCGCCGAGGCGTCCAGGCGCGTTGAGGTGTCGGTCACGTTCTCGGTGCCGACCCTGGACGACGCGGTCTGGCGAAAGACGGAGCCCGGGACCGCCCACCCGCGCCAGCGCCTGCGAGCCCTGAAAACCCTCGTCGACGCGGGTGTGAGGGCGAGCGTCGGGATGGCGCCGCTCCTCCCCGGCATCTCGGACGGGCCGGAGCTGATCGAACAGGTCGTTCGCGAGGCACGGGAAGCCGGCGCCTGCGGCGTCTGGGCCAACGTCCTCTTCCTACGGCCGGGCACCCGCGAGCACTTTCTCCGAGCGCTGGCCGAGGACTTCCCCGAGCAGCTGCCGGCCTACGAGCGGCTCTACGCACGCCGCGCCTACCTGGGCGCCGCGGAGACGAAGCCGGTCCGGGCGCAGGTGGCCGCGCTGGCCCGCAAGCACAGGATCCGCGACCGCAGGCGCTCTCGCCTCGCGCCCGCCCCCGAACCGGAGCAACTCGCCCTAACGCTGTAGGGCGCACGCCGACCCGCCGAATACAATCCGCGTGCCGTGAGTGAGCAGGCAGCGCCAGAGCGCACCAATGGAGAGATCACGTGCCTGATCGTCGACGACCACGAGGTCGTCCGCGAGGGCCTGCGGCTGTCGCTCTCGCGCGCGCCGCACATCCGAGTGGTAGGCGAGGCGGCCGACGGGGCGACGGCGGTGGCGCTGGCGGAGCGGCGCAAGCCGGACGTCGTGATCATGGACGTGCGCATGCCCGGCATGGACGGGCTCGAGGCGACCAAGATCCTGACGCAGAAGGTGCCGGATACGGCTGTCCTGATCTTCACCGCCTACAGCGAGCGCAGCCTGCTCGGCCGCGGGCTTGAGTCAGGCGCGAAGGGCTACATCCTCAAGGAGGCACCGCACCAGACCCTGCTCAAGGCGATCGACAAGGTCGTCGCGGGCGAGGGATTCGTCGACCCGGCGCTGATGCCCGCCTTCCTCTCCGGCGACCGCGAGGACATGCTGACCGCACGGGAGCGCGAGATCCTGCAGCTGCTCGCCGACGGCATGTCCAACGCGGACGTCGCCGGGCGTCTCTTCATCAGCCAGGAGACCGTGAAGAGCCACGTGCGCCACATCCTCACGAAGCTCGAGGCCGACACGCGCACCCACGCGGTGGCAATCGCTCTTCGTGACGCGATCATCGACTAAGGCGGCGCTGATCGTCGCGGCGGTCGGGGCGGCTGCCGTCGCCTCGGTCGTCGGGCTGGCGCTGAGCTCGAGCTGGCTCGCGTTCGTGGGGCTTGGCGTGGCGATCATCGGAGCGGCCGGCTTCGCCCTCCACCTGATCGTCACCGAGCGCCGGCGCCACGAGGTCGTCGAGGAGGAGCTCGTCGACAAGTCGAGCTTCCTCGAGGCGCTGATCGAGTCGATGGGCTCGATCACGGCAACCCACGAGCCCGAGCAGGTGCTCGAGCGGACCAGACGCGAGGCGAAGGAGCTCTTCGGCGCCAAGGCGTTGCTGCTCGCCCCGGGCCAGACCGTGCCCTCGTCTCCGGCCGAGAACGCAGTCGTGCTGCCGTTGCGGATCCGCGGGGAGGAGATCGGGGCGTTGCGACTGGTGCGGTCGAGCCCGCTCGACCGCGAGGAGCTCGCGCGCGCACGGCTCCTGGCCGACTTCGCCTCGAGGGCCGTCGAGAACACCCGGCTGCTCGCCGAGGCGAAGGTTCGCGAGGCCGAGCGCGCGCGGCTCTCGGACCAGCTGATCACGGCCGAGCAGGAGGAGCGCAGACGTCTCGCGCTCTTCCTCCACGACGGGCCGGTGCAGTCCCTCGCAGGGATCAGCCTGATGCTCGACGCTGCGATCGAGTCGATCGGCGGCAACAGGCTCGACGAGGCGACGCGCGTGACGCAGTCGGCCCTCGAGCGCCACCGGGACACGATCCGCTCGCTGCGCGACCTCTCGTTCAACATCGAGCCCGTCGTCCTGCGCGACCAGGGGTTCGCCCCGGCCCTGCAGGCCTTCGCGGAGCAGGTCGGCCTCGCCAACAGGATCCAGGTCGACCTCGACGTGGACGCCGCCGACGCCCTGGCCGAGAACGCGCGCGTCGGCCTCTACCAGATCGTGCGTGACGCGGTGAACCAGGCGCTCCGGCGGGGACCGCCGACGCGGGTCTCGATCCGGGTCGCCGAGCGCGCCGACGGCAGCGTCGAGACGGTGATCGCGGACGACGGGGCCGGCGAGCGGCGGCGTTCGAGCTTCGACGAGGTCGAGGAACGGGCGCGGACGCTGAGCGGGCGCCTCGACGTCGAAGCGGGCGACGACGGCGGCACCGTCGTCCGCATCGTGCTCCCGCCCTACGTGGCTCGCGGCTGAGGCGCCGCTTGCGGTGCCGCCGTCAGGATGGGCGGGTTCTGCCCGAGCTTCCGTCTGAAATGACCGGTCGAGCCAATCGCAACCCGAGCGACCGTTAGCATCCCGCCTAATGGAGAACGGGCACCGTCAGATGACCCACCTGCGCTTCGTCTGGAAGGCGACGGGCTACGAGTTGCGGGAGCGCGAGGGCGAGGTTCCCTCCGTCGGCGACGAAGTCGAGGAGGACGACGAGCGGCTCTTCGTGACCAAGGTCGCCCCCTCCCCGCTCCCTGGCGACACTCGGCGCTGCGCGTACCTGCAGCCGCTCAGCTAGCGGCGCTCTCGGCGGCCGCCAGGCCGAGCACGAGCGCGGAAGCCAGGCCGCTGGCGTAGCCGCCCGTCGAGGTCCCGCCTGCGTCGGCTCCGGCCGCATAGAGCCCGTCGACGGGCGCGCCGTCTTCGTCCAGGACACGGCTCTCCCCGTCGACGCGGAGCCCGCCGATCGTGTGCGTGATCGCGGCGGCGACCCGAACGGCGACCACGGCATCGTCCGGCGCCGCGAAGGGAAGCTCGGCGGGATCGGTGCGCGTCGGTGCCTCGGCAACGAGCTCTCGCACCGAACGCCCGCGCACGCGCTCCTCGAGGGCCTCCTCGTCGAGCAGGTACCAGGCCCGCGCGCCCGGCTGGTGAGCCGTCGCCTGCACGAGGTCGATCTCTGACCACGAGACCTCGTCGCGATCGACGAACTCCTCCCCGCGCTCGTTGAAGATCCGGGAGAAACGGCCGTAGACCTGCGCCTGTGGAACGAACTCCGCCTCGCCGAAGTCCACGTCGGCCATGTTCCGCCCATAGAACTCGTCGAGGCCGCCGGTGAGCCCGGCTCCGCGCTCGAGCGCCGTGCGCAGCCCGTCACCGGCGCTCCACGGGTTGGCGCGCAGCCGTAGCGCGGCCGCGGGTCGGACGAACCGTTCGACGAGCTCCTGATCGCCCTGGAAGCCGCCGGTCGCCAGCAGGAGCGGCCGACCGTCGACTGGCGCAGGCTGATCGAGGCGAACGTCGCCCGCGGCGCGGACGAGGGCCTCGGTCAGGCCGGCGGTATCGAACCGGACGCCGGTCGTGAGCGGGTTGCCGGTCCGTCGCTCGACCACGGGCGCACCGAGGGCCTCGAGCCATTCGAGCCCCTCGGCGAGCCGTCCGTGGAGGAGCTCCTGGAGGCGCAGATCTCCGCCGGGGCACTGAGCGCGAAACTCGTCGAACGAGCGGTAGCGCCAGACGACGCCGCTGGAGAGGAGCATCGACCCTCCGGGCCGCGAGCCCTTCTCGAACACGATCGGCGAGGTACCGAGCTCACGGGCCCGCGCAGCGGCGCACAGGCCCGCCATCCCGGCGCCAGCTATCGAGAGCATCTAGGTCAGCGAGAACTCAGGCTTGTGCTCGACGTACTCGACCTTGACGCGCTCCGGGCCCCAGACGAAGACCGCGTAGGTATTCGCCGCGTCCACGATGTCGGCGATCTCGAGCCCGAGCTCGCGCGCCTCGGCGATGTGCTCGTCTGTGGAGTCGACTTTGACCGCCAAGTGGTTCAGAAGCGGCTTCTCCGGGTCTCCGGGCTCGCCCTGGTGGAACTCGACGAACGCACCGCCGGCCTCGACACGGGGCGCGCCCGCGGGGCCCTGAGCGGCGGGCTCGAAGCCGAGGCGCTCGTACTCGTCGGCAGTCTCACTTGGCGAGCGCGACCAGAGCGCGACGTGATCCAGGTCGTATTCGACCTCGGTCGGTGTCTCGACGAGTCCGAGGCGCAAGCCTTCGGCGACATCGAAGTACACCTCGCCGTCGCGCGGCCGCTCGACCTGCGTGCCGTCGAGCTCGGCGAGCGCGTCGTCGAGGTTCGAGACCCGCAGCGCGACGTGCTTGAGCGCCCCTTGCTCTCGTGGCCCTTCCGCCGCGAAGAGCGTCAGCTTGCCCCGGCGCGCGTCGGAGCCGACGAGCGTGAACGCGTCGGTGCGGTCGACGACGTGCATCCCGAGCCGCTCGGTGACGAACTCCGCGATTCGGTCTCGCTCGGCCACCCACAGGGCGACGTGGTCGAGTGTGTCCGGCCTCACGCCGGGAGGATAGCCAGCCACTACTTCCTGCCGTCGACCGCGCGCTGGAGCTGCTGCTTGTTCATCCTCGAACGACCCCGGATGTTCATCCGCTTGGCCTCGTTGTAGAGCTGCTCCTTCGTGCGGCCCCGCGGCCGGTTCGTGCCGGAGCGCAGGCCGCCCCGGCGGTTCGAGGACATGTCCCGTCGCGAGGTCCGCGACGACTCCTCGGCCTCACCGCTGCGGGCCCGCTCCTTGTTGACGGTCCGCGCCGCGATCTCCTTGGCGCGTTTCGTCGAGCGGCCATGCTTCTGCTCGCTCTTCTTGATGTGCTCGTACTGCCGCTCGCGCTTGGCGCTCCAGGCTTGCTGAGGCATGCGATCCCTCCTCGGTCGGGTTCGAGATGGGCGTGCCCCCGCTCTCGATTTCTAAGCCTGCGCACTGGAAGAGCGACGGCGCGTCGCACGTCCTGTGAGTAGGTCGTTCGCAATTGGAAGGAATGGAGCGATGGATGCGACTCACGTCAGCTTCGAGGTCGACAACCAATCCGCCGGGACGATCTCCAACATCGGAGGCGACCAGACGGTTCAGGTCGGCGACGGGCCAAGCACGTCGCGCACGGTCGGGCGGTGGACCGCCGCGGCCGGGCTGGCGGTTCTTCTCGCGGGCGTCGGCCTGCTGATCGCCACGATCGTGCAGACGGTTCAGTCACTGCTGCCGATGCCGCCGTGGCCCGAGGATCCGTACACCCAGTACGTCGCCTCGACATGGCTGCCCGCCGTGATCCTCCTCGGCGCGGGCACGGTGCTCGTCCGCTTCGGGCGGCTCTTCGCGAGCAGGTAGGAGCATGGGGACGTTCAACATCGGCAGCCAGAACGCGGCCAGCATCGTCAACGTCGACGGCAACATGACCGTGCAGGGCGACATCCGCGCCTCCGCGGCCTGGGAGGTGCATCAGCTGCGTACGATCGTCGGGCGCCTGCAGGACGAGACAGCCGGACTGCCGCTCGAGCCCGCCAGGCGGGCTGAGGTCGACGGCCTGCTCGCGGCCGCCTCGGCCGAGGCAAGCGAGGCGAAGCCCGACAAGCGCCGGCTCGCAGAGCTGCTGGGCACGGCGACGCAGACGCTGAAGGATGCCGGTGCGCTCGCCAGCGCCGGAACCGGGCTCGTCGAAGCGCTACGCGCCGCGGCAGCCGTGCTCGGCCCGGTAGGTCAAGCGCTGATCGCCGTCGTCTGAGCGTCCGCTACTCGAGCGGCTCGTTCTGGACGTTGTGCTCCGTGGCGTACTCGTCAGTGAGGTTGTTGATCACGTCAGCGCCCTCGCCGAAGGCGTAGTTGATCTTCACGAACGGCTCCCATTTCTGCGGGAGCGCGTCCTCCGGGAAGATCGCCTCGACCGGGCACTCCGGCTCGCACGCCCCACAGTCGATGCATTCCTC
>DATAOV010000093.1:0-4866 GCA_036265535.1 Gaiellaceae bacterium
CGTCGAGAAGTACCCGTACGGACTCTTGACCATGATCGTCTCGCTCGAGGCGATCTTCCTCTCGACCTTCGTGATGATCAGCCAGAACAGGGCCGACGCAAAGCGTCAGGTCGTCGCCGACCAGCAGTGGCAGACAGTGCAAGAGGAGGACAGGCAGAACCAGCAACTGCTCAACCTCTCGCACCAGATCCTCGACCTGACGAAGGCAGTTCACGCCTATGCGGCCGCGCGGTCAGACGGCACCTAAGGCGTGGCAAAGCGAACGCTGCGGTGGAGCCAGGCTTGGATTAGGGTCGGACGGTGGCGCACCGAGGAACGATTGAATTCGAAACCTCGCGCGGTTCGGTCGCCCTTCGCCTCAGGGAGGCCAAGGAGTTTCAGGAGCGACTCTCGCAGGCTCCCGGCGGCCGCCCCCTCGAACGGCAAATCCAACTGGCGATCGAAGACCGTACGACTGTGGTCATCGCCGACCACCAATCGGCCGCGGCCGTGAGCGTCCTCACGACGTGGTTCGATGAGCTCGGCGAGGTCAGTCGCGAGCTGGGAGAGCTTCTCGTAATGCTTGAAGGAGCTCCATGAGGGAAGAGCTGTACCGGCGGGACGGTCGACCTCTACGCACGCCAGCTGAGGACTGGAAGGGCTCCGCCGAGATCGAGGTCATGCGGCCTGAGATGGCGGCCTACGGGCGGACCTGCGGCTGGGCGCTGGCGCGCGGCCACGCGCGCTCCGGCGACTGAATCGCGATTGCGGGCTACCTTCGGCGGCGGCACGGCGTTCGACCGGGCGATGCTCGGATTCGCCGAGGCCTACGCCGACCAAAACGAGCGCGACTAGGCGGCGCTGGCCGGGGCGGTGGACGAGGGACGGGTGACCGCCGAGACGTGCGTCTGACGTGAGTCCCCACTACTGCCGCGCGACCGCGAAGGCCACCTCGTCGATGTAGCACCAGCTCCAGTCCTCGCCGGGCTCTGCCGAGCGGATGATCGGATGGCCGCTCTCGCCGGCATGGGCGGTCGCGTGGCGGTTCGGGGACGAGTCGCAGCAGCCGATCTTCCCGCACATCATGCACATGCGCAGGTGCACCCAGCCGCTGCCGATCTTCAGGCACTCCTCGCACCCCTCGATCGTCTCCGGTAACGCCGTTACCTCGATCCGGTCGAGGTGGCTGCAAACCGGATTCGAAGACATCGTTTCTCCTCTCCTTGCTTGACCTTCAACTGCTGGGCCTGGCGAGAGCGACCGCGAAATCGCCCGCATCGTCGGTCCACCAGGACTCGACGTGGAAACCGGCGCGTTCGAGCTCGGTCTCGAACCTCGCCCGCCGGAACTTCGAGCTGACTTCGACGCGAAGCCGCTCGCCCTCGTCGAACGCGAGCTCGAGCCCGAGTCGCCGGACCGAGACAGCGTGAGCGAGCGAGGCGCGAAGGCCGATGTCCATCCACTCGTGCGCGGCGTCCCAGCGCGGCTCGTAGGCGAACAGGCCTTGTTCGAACGTCGCGTTGAGCTCGCGGTTCGCGGCGTCGAGCGCATTTCGGACAAAGGCCTCCGTCACGCCCGACTCGTCGTCGTACGCGGCCTGGAGGCGGTCGGCGCCCTTGACGAGGTCGACGCCGAGCAGCAGCAGGTCGTCCTCGCCCAGCTCAGAGCGGAGCGAGCTCAGGAACCGCGCCCGCTGCTCCGGATAGAGGTTCCCGATCGTGCTGCCCAGGAAGGCGACCACCCGCGGGCCGCCGGTCGGCAGCTCGCCGAGGTCGCGCTCGAAATCGCCGGCGATCGGGTCGACCGAGATAGTCGGGTACGCCGAGCCGATCTCCTGCGCGCTTGCACGCAGCATCCGCTCGCTGACGTCGAAGGGGACGAAGCGCTCCAGCGGTCCGTGCAGCGCGTTGAGCAGGAACCGCGTGTTCCTCGCGCTCCCCGAGCCGAGCTCGATGAGCGTCCGCGCCTTCGTGCGCTCGGCGATGAAGGCCGACCGCGCGCCGAGGATCTCCGCCTCGCGCCGCGGCAGGTAATACTCCGGGAGGTGCGTGATCTCCTCGTAGAGCTGCGAGCCGCGCTCGTCGTAGAGCCAAACCGCTGGCAGCTCCTTGGGGACAGCCTCGAGGCTCCGGCGTGTCGCCTCGTAGAGGCCCGGAGTCGCGGCCGTCGCAGTGCTAGGCATCGGATGCGCACCGGATACCGGAGACGATCTGGCGCCGCTGCGGAAGATCCCAGTTGCGGAAGGTCGGCCGGGCGACGAGCGGGTCCGTGACCCACGACCCGCCGCGCAGCACGCGGTAGTCCTCACCGAAGAAGACCTCCGAGTACTCCGGGTACGGGAACGCGCGGAAGCCCGGGTAGCCGTCGAAGAAGGACGACGTCCATTGCCAGACTGCTCCCTGCGCGTGCTCGAGCTCGCCGCCGACCGTCCTCACTGCCTTCTCCCACTCCGGCTCGGTGGGCAGGCGCTTCCCGGCGCAGCGAGCGTACGCCTCGGCGTCGTGGAAGGACACGTGTCGAACCGGCTCGCGCGGCGCCGGCTCGACGCCATCCCAGTGCGGGGGTGGGGAGGCGCCTTCCGCTTCCACGTACTCCGCGTACTTGGCGTTCGTGACGAGAGCACGGTCGATCCGAAACGGCGGCAGGTCGACGTCGTGCTCGGGCCGCTCGTTGTCATAGGCCCAGGGATCGTCGGAGCCGAGCGTGAACGGTCCGCCAGCCACCTGGACGTCCCCGCTCGCCTCGACCTCGGGCGGGCCGTGCGGCGGCGGGCCGGGCAGCCCGGCGAGCGCGAGCGTCTGGGCCATGGTTTCGCCGTGCTGCAGTTCGTGCTGGGCCACCATCCCGACGAGGAAGTCGTCCCGCGCAAACTGCGAGAGTCGCTCGAGGACCTCTTCGCGCACCTTTCTCACGTAAGCGCGCGCCTCCTTCGGTGAGAGGATCGGGAGCGTGCCCCGCTTGGCACGCTCGTGCGCGAACGAGTCGTACAGGTCGTCGAGCTCGGCCGAGGCCGGGGCGCGGCCGTCGCCGTTCCGGAGCAGCCAGAGCTCCTCGAAGTAGCCGATGTGGGCAAGATCCCAAACGAGCGGCGACTGCAGCGGCGAGACCTGGCGCGTCAGCTGCTCGTCGTCGAGCGGCTCGAGCAAGGCCTCGGTTCGCTTGCGCGCGTGCTCGAGAACAGACTCGAGCTCAGTACGTGACACCGAGCTCGGCAAGGCGGGTGAAGATGAGCGATGCGACCATCGAGCCCTCGCCGACGGCGGCTGCGACGCGCTTCGTCGAGCCGTGCCGCACGTCGCCCGCGGCGAAGAGCCCGACACGGCTCGTCTCGAGAGGCAGCGGGTCTCGCTCGAGCGGCCAGCAGTCGGGAGGACCTCCGTCCGAGAGCAGTTCCTGGCCGGTGAGGATGTAGCCGCGGTCGTCGGTGAGCACGTGCTCGCGCGAGCACCATTCCGTGTGCGGCTTGCCGCCGATGCAGAGGAAGACGCCGTCCACCGTGCGCGTTTCCGATGTGCCATGGGAGTCCGCGAACGTGACGGCGGTGAGCTCCCCGCCGCTCGGGTGTAGCTCGGTCAGCTCGGTCTCGAGATGGACGTCGATCAGCGGGTGCTCCTCGATGCGCTCGATCAAGTAGGCGGACATGCTCTTGCTGAGGCGGTCCCCGCGCACGACCATCGTCACGCGCGCCGTCTGGTTCGCGAAGTTGAGGACGGCCTGGCCGGCCGAGTTGCCGGCCCCGACCACGACGACGTCCTGGCCAGCGCACTGCGCCGCCTCGCTGCGCCCGGCGCCGTAGTAGACCCCGTCGCCGACGAGATCGTCGATGCCCTCGAGCTCGAGCCGCGTCCAGTCCATGCCCGGCGCCGCGAGCACGACGGACGCCGTCACCTCGGAGCCGTCCTGGAGGATCAACCCCACCGGCTCGTCGTGTCCATTCATGCGGCTCCCCCGAACACCGCGCATGAGCAACAGTTCGGCGCCGAACCCCTCGGCCTGGCGGCTCGCCAGCCGAGCGAGCTCCGCGCCGCCGATCCCGTCGGGGAAGCCGAAGAAGTTCTCGATCATCGTCGCGTACGAGGCCTGACCGCCCGGTACGTCGGCGTCACATACGAGAGTGGAGAGCCCGTCTGAGGCCGCGTACACGCCCGCTGCGAGGCCCGCCGGTCCCGCGCCGATGACAACGAAGTCGTAGTGCTTCTGCTTCGCGGGCTGATTCCCGCCCCAGGCGATCACGATCGACTCGACGCTTGCGCTTGTGAAGTTCTGGTCCCCGTCGACGAGCACCGGCAGCGTCGCATCGACGAGGCCGAGCTGCTCTAGCAAGCGATCGGCGTCGGGCGTGCCCGCCTCGTACCAGTCATAGGGTTGCGCGGTGCGGGTGAGGAAGTCGCGGAGCCGGTAGTGCTCCGCGTCCATCCGTCGGCCGACGACTTGCACCGTTGGCCGAACCGGGCTCATTCGGCGATGGTACTGACGCGGCGCCGGGTCAGGTTGCGCCTGTTTGCGAGCGGCTCCTGGAGGACTTCTGCCTGGTGCTCGTCAACAGCTGCCCTGTAGTAACCGGCCGAAGACTTGGACGTTTGCGCTCGCATCGGGCCTTTCGCTCTGCGCCGCCCGGTGATTCAGGCGTCGGTGTTCGGTGCGACGCCGTCCGAGCGGGCGGCGGCATAGGCGTGCACGGCCTTCGTCAGGTCGAGAATCTGCTTGGAGAGCTCGAGCAGCTGCACGTTCTGCTGGTCCTCCTCCTGCACTGTCTGCCACTGCTGGTCGGCGACGACCTGACGCTTTGCGTCGGCCCTGTTCTGGCTGATCATCACGAAGGTCGAGAGGAAGATCGCCTCGAGCGAGACGATCATGGTCAAGAGTCCGTACGGGTACTTCTCGACG
>DATAOV010000094.1:0-49411 GCA_036265535.1 Gaiellaceae bacterium
GCTCGTCGCCGACGCCTCGCACGAGCTGCGCACGCCGCTGACGAGCCTGCGGACGAACATCGAAGTCCTCGCGCGCGGGAACAAGCTGCCGCAGGCGGAGCGCGAGCAGCTCCTGGCGGACGTGGTCGAGCAGATCGGCGAGATGACCGCGCTGATCGGCGAGCTGATCGAGCTGGCGCGTGAAGAGAGCGCGGAGGCGGAGAAGCCCCAGGACGTGAGGCTTGACCTGATCGCCGCGGACGCGGTCGAGCGGGCCCGCCGGAACCGGCCCAGCATCGCCTTCTCGACGGACTTCCATGAGTCCCTCGTCCACGGGGCGCCGGCGACGATCGAGCGCGCCGTCGCGAACCTGCTCGACAACGCCGCCAAGTGGAGCCCGCCCGGGGGTGAGGTCGAGGTCGGCGTCCGCGACGGCGAGGTCTCGGTGCGCGACCATGGCCCCGGAATCGACGACGAGGACCTGCCCTACATCTTCGACCGCTTCTACCGAGCCCGCACGGCTCGCGGTCAGCTGGGCTCGGGCCTCGGCCTCGCGATCGTCAAACAGGTCGCGGACGCCTACGGCGGTCAGGTCGTCGCGGAGCCAGCCGAGGGCGGCGGCACGCGCATGCGCCTGCGACTGAACGGCCGGCCCGACTCTTAGGCACTTTTTACGCCGCTCTCAGCTCGCTCTCAGGCCGCGCTGGTCTCCTGGAGGCTCAACGTCGATCGAAAGGAGCCACCGATGAGAGTGAAGACAGCGAGCGAAGGCCATCCGGTGCCGCGCACCTGGTTCCCGAGCGCCGTCCCGCGCACACCTGCCGAGCAGGCCGCAACGTCGGATGTCTGGGAGCGCAAAGGGCCGCTGGCCCGGCTGGTCAGGCGCTGAGGCCGGCCGCATGACGAGCTCAGGCTCCAGGATCGGGGCGGCCCGACGCCGGGCCGCCGGCGTGAAGAGGACGGCCGTCGTGGCAAGCGCCGTCGCCTTCCTCGCCCTCGCCCTGCTCGCACGCGAGAGCCACCAAGCGAACGGGTCGGCGTCGAGCGGTGGCTCTGGTTCGAGCTCCGGCTCCACCTCCCAGTCGAGCGACGACGGTTTCGGCTTCGATTCCGGGTCGGTCGCGCCCTCTACCGCCGTTCCCGATGTCCAATCGAGCGTTTCCTGAGCCCCGCTCGTTCCGCGCGCTGGGCGTGGACGTGCTCGTCGGCGGTGCCACCGACGGCGAGCTGAGCGAGATCGCCCTTCTTTTCGAGGGCTGGGACCGCGTCTTCTCGCAAGGGTGGGAGTGAACTCAACCGCGTCAACGCCGATTCCGCGCCGTTGCTCGTCGTCTCGAAGCTCTTCGCGTCGGTCGTCCGCGATGCGCTCGGCGCCGCCTCGGCCACTCGCGGGCTCGTCGACCCGACGCTCGGCGTCGCGATCGAGGCGGCCGGCTACGACCGTGACTTCTCCCTCCTGGCGGACGACGAGGAGCGGCCGCTTGGCCCGACGGCGCGCGGGCGCTGGCGGGCACTCCGCCTCTCCGGGCGGCTGCTCTCACGTCCTGCCGGGCTCCTGCTCGACCTCAACGGGGTGGTGAAGGCTCTCGCCGTGGACGCCTCGCTCGATCTGATCGGCGGCGACGGCTTCGTCGCTGCGGGAGGCGACGTCGCCGCGCGGGGCGGTGCCGTCGTCGGCCTCCCGTACGGCGGCTCGCTGCGCCTGCTCTGCGGTGGAGTCGCCACGACCGGAACCACGCATAGGCGGTGGCGGCGCGGCGGGGCCTGGCAGCACCACCTGGTCGATCCGCGCACAGGCCGTCCCGCCGAGTCCTACTGGGACGAAGTGACCGTCGCGGCGGCGACCTGCCTCGCGGCCGACGTCGCGGCCAAGGCCGCCTTCCTGCTCTCCCGCGAGGGCCCGAGCTGGCTCGACGAGCGCGGGCTGCCCGGCCGGTTCGTCGCCGGCGACGACATCGTCGAGAACCGGGCTTGGTGCGAGGCGCTCGGGGGCCTGGAGCCGGCAGCGGCGTGACGTGGTACGTGGCACGGGCGGGCGACAGCGGCCCCACGACGGTCGAGGCGAGCAGGTACGCGGTGACGACCCAGGAGAGATGCTCGATCCCGCCAAGGTCGCCGACGATGGTCGGCAGCGCCGTCGAGACGATCGTCTGATCGAGCGAGGCCAGCAGCAGCACGAGCATGAGCGCTCCGAAGATCAGGCGGACGCGCGGGGTCTGCTCCACGGCCGCTGCCTGACGAGCGCTCACGCGGAGACAGAGTGACACCCGGTACTGGGCCGATGCGAACGACGCGCCTTCTTAGGCAGTTCTTACGCCGTTTTCAGCTGGCTCTCAGGGCGGGCGTGTTTGCTGAGACAGACCAGCAGCGAAAGGAGAATTCGATGGACGTCAAGCGAAAGGTGATCGCAGGCGCAGCCGCAGCCCTCGCGGTCGGCGGAGCGGGCGCAGGAATCGCGGCGACCAAGCTCCGCGACTCGCCGAGCGCTGAGAGCAAGGCGATCGTCGAGGACGCCGCCAAGCAGCTCGGCGTGCAGCCGCAGGCGCTGAGCGACGCGATCAAGAAGGCGCTCAGCGATCGAGTCGACAAGGCCGTCGCGGCCGGCCGGCTCACCAAGGCGCAGGGCGCGGAGCTGAAGAAGCGGATCGCGGCCGACGAGTTCCCGCTCTTCGGACCACCCGCCTTCGGGCCGCATTTCGGCTCGCCGCACCCGTTCTTCCACGGGCTTGACGCGGCCGCCAGCTACCTCGGGTTGACCGAAGCCCAGCTGCGCTCACGCCTCAACGCCGGCAAGACGCTGGCCGAGATCGCGAAGGCCGAGGGCAAGTCCGTCGACGGCCTCAAGACGGCCATGCAGAAGGCCGCGAAGGAAAAGCTCGACGCCGAGGTCAAGGCTGGGCGGCTCTCGAAGGACGAGGAGACCCAGGCGCTGAAGGACCTGGACAGCCGCATCGACGACCTCGTCAACGCCCAGCTTCGGATGCAGTTCCGCGACCACCGCGGCTTCGGCTTCGGCGGCCGCGGCTTCGACCGCCGCTTCGACCACGATGGCCCGCCCCCCGTCATGCCCGGCGCGGACGGCACAGCCGCAGCCTAGCCAGGCCGTTTGCACGCACGCGCCCGGTACGCTGGGCGCGTGCGTGAGCTCGCCGAGTCCATCCACCGCTGGCGGGCCCGGGGCGAGCGGGTCGCGCTGGCGACGGTCGTCGCGACGCGGCGCTCTGCGCCGCGGCCGGTCGGGGCCAAGCTGGCCGTCTCCGAGCGCGGGGAGCTCCAGGGCTCCGTCTCCGGCGGCTGCGTCGAGAGCGACGTCGCCGTCCAGGCGGCCGAGGTGATCGAGGAGGGCAAGCCGCGCCTGCTCTCGTACGGGATCACGGACGACATGGCCTGGAACGTCGGACTGCCGTGCGGAGGTGAGATCGACGTCTTCGTCGAGCGCTTCGAGGGTGAGCTGCCGGAGTCGGACGAGCTCGCGGTCTCCGTGACCGTGCTCGAGGGCGAGCGAGCCGGCGAGCGGCGGGTCCTCGCTGCGGACGTGGTCGAGCCGGGGCCGAGCCGCGTGCTCGACCTCGACGGAGAGACCGTGTTCGCGGAAATGCTCGGCCCGCCGCCGCGGGTCGTCGTGATCGGCGCGATCGACACCGCCGAAGAGCTCTGCCGCGCCGCGAAGAGCCTCGGCTGGCGCACCGTCGTCACCGACCCGCGTCCCGCCCTCGCGACGCGCGAGCGGTTGCCGAGCCCGGACGAGCTCGTGGTCGCCTGGCCCGACGAGGCGCTCGAGCGCCTGGTGCCGGACCGGGACACCGCGGTCGTGGTGCTCACCCATGACGAGCGGCTGGACTTGCCGGCCCTCACGTCCGCGTTGGCGGGCGAGGCCTTCTACGTCGGCGCCATCGGCTCACGGCGCACCCAGGCGAAGCGGCGCGAGCGCCTCATCGAGGCGGGCGCGGACGAAGACGAGCTCGAGCGGCTCTCCGGCCCGGCCGGGCTCGACCTCGGCGCGCAGACCCCCGCGGAGACCGCCGTCTCCATCCTGGCCGAGATCCTGGCCGTGCGCGCCGGCCGCACCGGCGGGCGGCTCCGCGAGGGCAACGGGCGCATTCACAGCACGGCCTGAGTGCTCGCGGTCCTGCTCGCGTGCGCCTCGGCGGCGCTGTTCGGCGCGATGGCTGTCGCGATCCGCTTCGCGCTGAGGCGCTCGGACGATCCCGTGCAGGGAGCGCTGGCCGCCTCGATGGTGGCCCTCGCCGTCACCCTGGCGATCGGGATCGTCTCCAGCGTGGGCGACAGCCTCCACACCTCGGATCTCTGGCCGTTCCTGCTCGCGGGCGCGATCGCGCCCGGGCTGTCGCAGGTGTTGTTCACGCATGCTGTGCGCGACGCCGGCGCCGCCCGGACTGCGGTGCTGATGGGCACGGCGCCCCTCGCCTCCGTGGCGCTGGCGCTGATCGTGCTGAACGAGCCGCTGCAGGGGCCGCTGCTGATCGGAGCGGCGCTGATCGTGGCCGGCGGGGTCGCGCTCGCGGGGGAGCGGGTTCGGCCGAAGGACTTCAAGCGCCTCGGGATGCTCTTCGCCGTTGCCGCGACGATCATGTTCGCGATCCGCGACAACCTGCTCCGCTGGCTGGCCGGCCATACCGACGCACACGCGCTCGTCACGGCGCCGGTGACGCTGCTCGCGGGCGCGACGACGATCGCGCTTTACCTGCTCCTCACGCGTGGCCGGAGCTGGTCGACCGGCCTCGGGCAGACGATTCGCGTGTTCTTCCCCGCGGGCCTGCTCTTCGGTTTCTCGTACGCGGCGCTCTTCGAGGCGTACTACCGCGGACGGGTGAGCGTCGTCGCGCCGCTCGTGGCGACCGAGTCGCTCTGGGGCGTCCTCTTCGCGTCGTTGTTCCTGCGGCGGAGCGAGCTCGTCGGGCGCCGGCTCGTGCTCGGAGCGGGCCTGATCGTGGCAGGCGGCGTGCTCATCGGCGCGTGGCGATAATTCCCGCGTGGGCTGGCTGAGCGAGCTCGTCGAGGAACGGGGCGCCGACGCGCTCGACCTCCACGCGCAGACGATCAATCCGCAGTTCGTGCGGCTGCTGCGAACGATCGGCTTCGACCGACGCTGGGCCCGCGCCGAGGGCGCGTACCTCTGGGACGCTGACGGCAACCGCTACCTGGACGTGCTCGGCGGCTTCGGCATGTTCAACGTCGGGCGCAACAACCCGCGGATTCGCGAGGCGCTCGTCGAGGCACTGGAGCTCCGCAGGCCCGGCTCGGTGCAGCTCGGGGTCGACGTGCTGCCGGCGCTCCTGGCCGAGGAGCTCTTGCGCCGGTCACCGGCGCGCCTCGAGCGGGCGCTCTTCACGAGCTCCGGCACCGAGGCGGTCGAGGCGGCGCTCAAGCTCGGCAGGGCCGCGACCGGCCGTCAGCGCGTGCTGTCGGCCGAGCACGGCTTCCACGGCCTCACCCTTGGGGCGCTGTCCGCCAACGCGAGCCCGGAGTTCACAGCGCGCTTCGGCCCGCTGCTGCCCGGCTTCGAGCGGGTGCCATGGAACGATCTTCGCGCACTGGAGCACGAGCTCGCTCGCGAGGACGTTGCGGTCTTCATCGTCGAGCCGGTGCAGGGCAAGGGCGTGAACGTCGCGTCGGCCGGTTACCTCGAAGGGGCGCAGGAGCTCTGCCGCCGGTACGGGACGCTCTTCTGCGTCGACGAGGTGCAGACCGGGTTCGGCCGCACGGGGCGGATGCTCGCGCTCGAGCACTGGGGGCTCGACCCGGACCTCGTCACCGTCGCGAAGTCGCTCTCGGGCGGCTACGTGCCGGTCGGCGCGCTGCTGATGAGCGCGCAGGTCTACGACGGCATCTTCGACTCGCTTCCGAACGCGGTCAGCCACGGCTCGACCTTCGCGCCGAACGACCTTGCGATGGTGGCCGGGCTGGCGACCCTACGGGAACTGGACGAGCAGGGACTGGTCGAGCGCTCTGCCCGCCTCGGCGAGCAGCTGCTCGAGCGCGCGCGGCCTCTCGTCGAGCGCTCGGAGGTGGTTCGCGACGTGCGCGGCCTCGGCCTGATGTGGGCGATCGAGTTCGAGGAACCGCCGGGCGGCTCGCGCACCTGGAAGCTGCTCGAGCGGATCCAGCCGGGGCTCTTCTCGCAGCTCGTGGTGGTGCCGCTCTTCCGCGATCACCACGTCCTGAGCCAGGTCGCCGGCCACGGGCTGAACGTCGTCAAGGCGCTGCCGCCGCTCGTGATCACCGAGGACGATCTCGACTGGTTCGTCTCGGCCCTCGAGGAGACGATCACGAGCGCCGAGCGGATGCCGCGCGCGCTCGTTCGCTTCGCCCTCGGCGCGGCCCGGGCCGGCCGGACGCCGCGACGGCGCCTGATCCGCGCCTAGAGCTCCGTGGCCCGCTCGGCGAAGCACGAGCGCGCCCAGGCCTCGGATGCCTCGACGAGCCGCCCGCACATGACGTCGAGCTCGCGCTCGTCGTCGGGCAGACGGTCGGACGAGATCTCGACTCGAACCTGGTTCAGCGAGGCCTCGCTGTCCCCGCTGATCTCGTGGCGCTCCTCGGCCACGATCGCGACCTCGCCCACCTTGGGCAGAAGCGCCTTGGCGAGCTCGTCGATCTCGGCGGGAGTGGCTCTCCTCCCCGCGAAGACGCCGAAGTTGACCCGGACCTGGACCCCCGGCGGCTCGACGGCTCGCACGCAGAAGGCGATCTGCGGCTCGACCCTCATTGCAATTCGTATTACCGCTCCGCCGCGAACCTAACCCTCGTGTGGCTCCCAGCGGAAATACCGCAGCGCGACGACCACGCCGACCGCGCCCCAGGCTGCGATCACGGCGACGTTCGTGCCCTGGGTCCAGATCTCGTGGCCGTGCAGCATCACGTTGCGCACGAGCCGGAGGAAGTAGGTCAGGGGCAACACGTCCGCGATCGCCCGCAGCACCTGCGGAAAATGGCGCGGCGAGAAGAAGGCCCCGGCGAGGAAGGCCGCGGGCAGGTAGATCGCGTTCACGACGGCGGAGGCGCCCTCGGCGCTGCGGATGAGCGCCGTCATGCCGACTCCGAGGCCGCAGAACGCGACCGCGCCGAGCAGCAGCGCGAGCACGAGCGAGCCGAGGCGATCCGGCACGGGGATCCCAAAAAGCAAGCGGCCGAGGAAGATGATTCCCACGACCTCGACCGCGAAGGCGAGCAGGAACGCCGTCAACAGGGCCGAGACGTACGCCCAGGCCGGAAGCGGTGTCGCCCGCAGACGCTTGAGGATCCCGTTCTCCCGCCTGATCACGAGCACGATCGCAAGGCCGGCGAAGGCGATCGAAATCGCGCCGTACCCGATCATCCCCGCCTCGAGGAATCTCGAGCCCTTGACGCCGTCGACCGTGCTGTCGCCATAGGTGGAGCCGAGCAGGACGAAGAAGATCATCGGCAGCAGGAAGGTGAAGAACGCCAGCTCCCGGCTGCGCGTGTAGAGCAGCAGCTCGGCCTTGACCTCATGCCAGAGGAGCCTCATCGCGCCTCGGCCTCCTCGGTCAGCGAGAGGTAGACCTCCTCGAGGGTGGGCCTGCGGACGAGCAGCCCTTCGAGCTCCCGTCCCTGGCGGAGTGCCTCCTCGGTCAGCTCGTGCAGCAGCCGCGTCGGCTCGTCGGTGTGGAGCACGACCTCGCGGCCGTTCTCGCGGTAGCGGATCTCCGTCTGGCGCGCGGTGCCGGTGAGCTCCGCAGGTGGGCCCGAGGCGACGATCTCGCCGCGCCGCAGGACGGCGACGCGGTCGGCGAGCTGCTCGGCCTCGTCGAGGTAGTGCGTCGTGAGCAGGATCGTCTTGCCGAGGCTGCGCAGCCCGCGGATCGTCTCCCACGCGCGGCGCCTCGCACCGGGGTCGAAGCCCGTCGTCGGCTCGTCGAGGAAGATCAGCTCGGGGTCGCCGACGAGCGCGAGGCCGAGGTCGAGGCGTCGGCGCTGGCCGCCGGAGAGCCGCCGGACGCGGGTATCTCGCTGGTCCTGCAGACCGACGAGTGCGACCACCTCGTCGAGCGGCCGTGGCCGGCGGTAGTAGCCCGCGAAGACGCCGAGCATCTCCTTGACGCTGAGGGTCTCGTACATCGCCGAGGACTGGAGGACCACGCCGATCCGCTCGCGCCAGGCACCGTCCGCCGTCGCCGGGTCGGAGCCGAGGACCTCGACCTGTCCGGCGTCGCGCTTCCGGTAGCCCTCGAGGATCTCGACGGTGGTCGTCTTGCCCGCGCCGTTGGGGCCGAGCAGCCCGAAGACCTCGCCGCGGGCGACCTCGAAGCTGATTCCGCCCACTGCCTCGAGTGCGCCGTAGGACTTGCGCAGGTCGCGGACGGCGATCGCGCTCATTCAGGAAGGTCGATCGCGACCATGCCGCCCGGCGGGAACGCCGGCTCAGGGCCGCCCGTGAGCGCCGCGGCGATCTGGGAGCAGTCGGGCTGGTGGCCGACGACGACCACGGTCTCTCCCCGCTCGCCCGCAGCAGTCCTGACGGCAGCGGCGGTCGCGCCGGGGGCGAGCCGCTCGTCGGGCTGGGCTTCGAGGCCCGCAGGCCGGGCCAGCTCCTGGCCGGTCTCGCGCGCCCGCAGGAGCGGGCTCGTCAGCACCGCGTCCGGCCGCACGCCCAGCTCCGCGAGGCGCTTGCCGAGCGCGCGCGCGACCTCGCGCCCTTCCGCGGTCAGCGGCCGTAGCTCGTCGGGCTCGCCGTCGGCAGCCTCCGCATGGCGTACGAGGTAGAGCTGCACGCGGCGGAGCATAGTGGCCGCGCTGGGGCACCAATACGCTTTCCGGCGAAGAAGTTGACCGCAGCCCGCGGGCGCCGACAGTGTGGGCGGCAGTGGGTCGTGTCCTTCGCACCGGGATCGTCATCATCTGTGCGCTCGTGCTCGTCCTACCTGCCGGGGCGCGGCGTGCCGAGACGCCGGCTCTGACCGCGATCGTCGGCACGAACGACGGCTTCACCATCACCCTGAACGACGCCTCGGGCAAGAAGGTGTCGCAAATCGCGCCCGGGACGTACACGGTCGTGGTCGAGGACCGGTCCGCGCTCCACAACCTCCACCTGGCGAGCAACGAGGATCCGACCGTCGACTTCCGCACCGAGCTCGAGTTCGTCGGCGACAAGTCCTTCACCGTCACCTTGCGGGACAACACGCGCTACGCCTATGCGTGCGAGCCGCACTGGCAGGTGATGAACGGCGAGTTCTTCGTCACGAACGCGCCTTCGCCGCCGCCGCCGCCTCCTTCTCCGCCGGCACCGGCGCGAAAGCTGAGCGTGGTGGTCAAGCCTGGTGGAGCGGTCGTGCTGAGCCGTGCCGCCGTGCCGGCCGGCCGCTACCGGCTCACCGTCGACGACCGGGGCAAGCGGGACAACTTCCATCTGCGCGGCAGGACGGTGAACAAGCGCACCGGCCTCGCCTTCAGGGGCCGGGTCGGCTGGGGCGTGACGCTCGCGCGCGGGACCTATAGCTACGGCAGCGACCGGACGGGCCTCAAGCGCAAGCTCCGCGTCCGCCAGGAGGCCCGGCGGCACAGTCGGTACTTCGTCAAGCTCTCGCTACCGGAACTCGCGGCGAGGCTCGCCGACGTACTCGGCCGAGGGTCTGATGATCTTGTTGTCGGCCTGCTGCTCGAGGACGTGCGCCGACCAGCCTGCGACGCGGCTCGCGGCGAAGAGCGGCGTGAAGAGGTCGTTCGGGACGCCGAGGTAGCGGTAGACCGGGCCCGAGTAGAGGTCGACGTTCGGGTACAGGCCCTTCTCTTCGAAGACGGTGCGCTCGGTGGCCTCGGTGATCGCGTACCAGTTCGGCTCGCCGCCGTCCTCCGAGAGCTCCTGCGAGATGCGCTTGAGAATCACGGCGCGCGGATCGTAGGCGCGGTAGAGCGGGTGGCCGAAGCCGTAGAGCCTCTCTCCGCGTCCGAACGCTTCCCGCACCGCGCTGGGAGCGCGGTCTGCAGAGCCGATTCGCTCGAACAGCGCCATCGCCGCCTCGTTCGCACCGCCGTGTAGAGGCCCGCTGAGCGCGGCGATCGCGGCGACCACCGCTGTGGTGAGGTCCGCGCCGGTGCCGGCGACCACTCGCGCGGCGAAGGTCGACGCGTTCAGCTCGTGCTCGGCGTGCAGGATCATCACCACGTCGAACGCGCGCGCGTCGCGCTCGCTCGGCCGCGAGCCGTGCAGCATCGAGAGGACGTTCTCGGAATAGGAGAGAGAGGCGTCCGGGGCGACCGGCTCCAGGCCCTCGCGCCGCCGGTGGTAGCGGGCGACGATTGTCGGCAGCTGCGCGATCAGCTGCGCCGGCGTCGCCTCGCGCAGCGTCGAGACCGCCGTGCGGAGCACGTCCATCGGCGCCGCTTGGCCGGCCTGCCGGTCGATCGCGTCCTCGGTCTCGGCGGGTAGCTCGCGCAATTTGGTGAGCTCGTGCCGGAACCCTTCCAGGGCCTCCGCCGAGGGCACGTCGCCGTCGAGGAGCACCAGCGCGGTCTCCTCGTAGGTCGAGCGCTCCGCGAGCTCCGTGATGTCGTAGCCGCGGTACATGAGCACGCCCTCGTCGGGGTCGATCGAGCAAATGGCCGACTCGGCGACGACGACTCCGGAGAGCTGCACGGACTTCTTCGGCACGCGAGCAGGCTATCGTCGCCCCGTGCGCTCCTTCCGCTACGTCGTAGCCGACGTCTTCACCGACCGCCCGCTGGCCGGGAACCAGCTCGCGGTCTTCACCGACGCGCGGGAGCTCGAGGGCGACGAGATGCAGGCGCTCGCGCGCGAGATGAACTACAGCGAGAGCGTCTTCGTGCTTCCGCCCGAGGGAGAGGGCCACGCGCGGATGCGGATCTTCACGCCCACTGCCGAGCTGCCGTTCGCAGGACATCCGACACTCGGCTGTGCCTTTGTGCTGGCCGGCCCGCTGCAGGTGCCGGAGATCCGGCTCGAGACCGGCGCCGGGGTCGTTCCCGTGGCGCTCGAGCGCGAGCAGGACCGGATCGTCTTCGGCCGGATGCAGCAGCCGCTCCCGACCTGGGAGCCCTACGAGGACGAGGCGAGGCTGCTGGCCCTGCTCGGGGTCGAGCGCTCGGAGCTCCCGGTCGAGCTCTACGACAACGGCATGCGCAACGCCTACGTCGCGTGCGGCTCGGAGGAGGAGGTCGCCGCGCTGAGGCCCGATCTGGCCGGGCTGGCGGACTTCCCCTCCGTGGTGGGCATCGACTGCTTCGCCGGCTCGGGGTCGAGCTGGAAGACCCGCATGTTCGCTCCCAGCGGCGGCGTCGCCGAGGATCCGGCGACCGGCTCCGCCGCTGGGCCGCTGGCCGTGCACCTCGCCCGCCACGGAAGGATCGGCTTCGGCGAGGAGATCGAGATCTCCCAGGGCGCCGAGATCGGACGACCCTCCACGCTCTACGCGCGCGTCGACGGCTCGGCGGAGCACCTGGAGCGGGTCGAGGTTGGCGGCTCGGCGGTGATCGTGGCGCGCGGCGAGTTCAGGCTTCCCTGAGCTCCAGCGCCTCGATCTCGGGCAGCTCGACCACGAGGGCCCGCCAGAAGCGCCCGCCGTCCTCGGAGAGGTAGAGGCGGTTGCGGCCCGCGTAGAGCATCAGGTCCGGGTTGTCGTCCGCGACCGCGACCGCCCGGCCCGGCGGCAGGCCGCCGCCGGACTCGCGCCACGTGCGGCCCGCGTCGTTCGAGACCACGAGCGGCGGGCGCCGGTCGACCACGGCGACGACCGTCGATCCGCTGGCCGCCCCGGCGACGAACAGCGGCAACGGGATCTCGAGGCGCTCCGGCCGAATCTCTGCCTCGACAAAGCCGAGCACCTCCTCCTCGTCGAGGTCGACCTCGACGACGCCGTCGACCGTCTGGACGAGCGCCCTCATGGGATCCGGCCCGCGAGCAGGCCGGCCACGAGTGCCGTCGCTCTGCGCGCGGCGGCCGCGGGTGCGTGCCCGCTCGAGCGCGAGATCAGGTAGGCGGCCGAGAAGGCGTCGCCTGCACCGGTGGGGTCGACCTCGCCCGCTGCCTGCGCGGGAACCTGCTCCAGTTTCCCGTCGGCGAGCACGAGCGAGCCCTCGGAGCCGAGCGTGACCACGACCTCCGGCACGCCGAGGGAGCGGAGCGCGTCTTCGTCCGGCTCGCCCACGAGCGTCCGCGCCTCCTCCTCGGCGAGCTTGAGGATCGACACATGGCGCAACACCTCCGGGTCGTAGTCCGCGTCGAGCTGGAGCGGCCCGGTGCGCTCGGGCCGCACGAGCCCCTGGCCGTCGAACGAGACGCGCCGGTCGCGGGACAGCTCCGCCAGCGTCTCGGCGGGGAAGTCCGACCGCGCCAGCGCGCCGACGTGCACCCAGTCCGCGCGCTCGAGCCCGTAGAGGTCGGCCGGGCTCCAGGGATCGCCGAGCGCCTCGACGGTCATTACGCGCCGGTCGCCCTCGTAGCGGAACGAGAACGCGGCCGTGGAGGAGCCGCCGCGCCAGAGCACCGGGAGGCCGAGCCGCACGAGCGGGGTCAGCAGCGAGTCGCGGTCGGTGTCGGCGCACTTCGCCCCGACCAGGGCGGGCCGGCTGAGCACCCGGAGGGCCCGCGCCGCGTGGAAGGGAGCGCCGCCCGCACGCGGCGGCCCCCCGTCAACGAGGTCGCGCGAGAGGTTCCCGACGACTGCGAGCGGCCGCACGGAGCGAATCTACCCAGGCCGCGAGCAGAGTCAGACAGAAGGCGACCGCGAAGCTCGGTAGCGAGGCCGTCAGCTGTGCGTGCCCCGGGTTCAGGTGCTCGACGAGGTCGGTCCACCAGTTTGGGCCCTGCGGCGAGAGCCACTGGTAGAGCCCGAAGCCCACCGCCCAGGCCGCCAGTCGCTCGACGCGCACCGAGGGCGCCTGGAAGATGTCCCGCTCCGCGTAGTGGGCGCCGCGCATGAGCCAGTCCGCCAGCAGCACCGCGAAGAGGGGCACGAAGACCGAGCCGAGCAGGTAGAGGAAGGTCAGGTAGTTGCCGAGGTTGATGGCGATCGCCCCACCGGTCGCGGTCACGGCGACGAGGACGATCAGGAGCCGCTGTGAGGCCCACGGCACGATGTTCTGGATCGAGACCGCGGTCGAGTAGATGTCGGCGAACGCCTCGTCGCTCTCGTCGACGGTCAGCATCAGCAGCGCGATCACCGCGAGGGCGCTCCCGCTCGCGACCGCGGTGGGGATCTGCGACGGCTCGCTCAGGTCGCGCGAGAGCACCAACAGCGAACCGAGCCCGAAGCACCAGATCGTCGGCAAGAGGTAGCCGATCCCGGTTCCGGCGAAGGCGTTGCGGCGATCGTGGGCGAAGCGCGTGTAATCGGCCGCCAGCGGCGTCCACGAGACGATGCTCGCGATCACGAGGTCGATGCCCTGGCCGAGCGAGACGCCGCCCGTACCGCCCGCCTGCCACAGGCCGTGACCGTTCGCCTTGTCGAGTGCCCACCAGCTCAGGTAGACGATCGAGGCCGCGACGGCCCAGACGGCGAACTTGCGCAGGTAGCGGCGAATGAACCCGATCGGGCCGAGCAGGCCGAGCGCCAGCGACACCGCTCCGAACACCAGTGCCCAGAGCCAGCGGGCCTCGAAGCCGAAGACGCGCTCCGAGAGCGCCGCGGCCGCCGTCGAGATGATGATCAGCTCGAAGGTCGACCAGCCGAGGTTCTGGGCCACGTTCAGGACAGTCGGGGCGTAGGAGCCGCGCCGGCCGAGCGGCGCGCGCAGCAGCACCATTCCGGGCACGCGCGCGTCGGCGCCGATCATCCCGGCGAGCCCGAGCAGGACGCTGCCGGCGACCGCGCCGATCACGATCGCGACGAGCGCCTGCCTGAGCGAGAGCATCGGGACCAGCCCGGCGGCGGCGACGATCACGAGCAGGCTGACGGAGAGGTTGCCCCAGAGGAGCGTCAGGTCGAGCAGCCCGAGCACACGGAGACGCTCGGGCACCGGCGTGATTCCCCAGGAGGGCGTGCGCTCGTCCACCGCCAGACGAGGCTAGCGCGCGCCGGGTTAGGTCTGCTTCGCGGGCGCCGAGAGCGCTGCTACCGCCCCGAGCCCCACGAACACCCAGCCGGAGACGTAGCGCTGGATCTTCGGAAAGCGGGTGCTCCGGCGCAGCCGGTCGCCGAGCGTTCCGGCCACGAGCGCCCAACAGCCGTCGCTCAATGCCCCGAGGCAGGCGAAGATCAGGCCCAGGACGAGGATCTGCGCCCAGACGGCGCCCTGGGCGGAATCGACGAACTGCGGCAGGAACGCCAGGAAAAACAGGGCCGTCTTCGGGTTCAGGACGTTGACGACGATCCCTTGCCGGAAGAGGCGGCCGTGGCTCCGAGTCCTCGGCGTGCCGTCCTCGGTCGGGCGCTCGAGACCCGCGAGCCGGCGGATCCCGACGACGATCAGGTACGCCGCGCCGAGGTACTTGACGACGTTGAAGGCCAGCGCCGAGGAGGCCAGCAGCGCCGAGAGCCCGATCGTCGCCGCAGCGATGTGGACGAGCGTCCCGGTCGTGATCCCGGCGACCGAGGCCAGTCCCGCCCGGCGGCCGTACGAGACGCTCTGGGTGACGATGTAGAGAACCGCCGGGCCCGGCACGACGAGCAGCAGAAGGGCCGCGCCGACGAAGAGCGCCATCTGCGACGGATCGAACATGCAGCGACGATACCGTTCGCATCGTGGCCGAGCCGACAATCGTCGCCATGGGCGGCCTCAGCTGGGACGAGGCGGAGCGCCGCCGGCTCGAGGACTACGTGTTCGGCCTGACGGGCCGCAAGCGGCCACGTGTCCTCGTCGTGCCGACGGCGGTCGCCGACGACTTCGAGGCGACGCTACGGCTCTTCACGCAGATCGGGGATCGCGCCCAGGTCTCGTACCTGCCCTTCTTCCCGTGGCCGCCTTCCGACCTGCGGCAGCTCGCGCTCGAGCAGGACGCGATCTACGTCACGGGCGGCAACACGGCGAACGCGCTCGCGATCTGGCGCACGCACGGCTTCGACGAGGTTCTGCGCGACGCCTGGGAGGCGGGAGTCGTGCTCGCAGGCTGGAGCGCAGGGATGCTGTGCTGGTTCGAGTCGGCGGTGACGGACTCGTTCGGGCCCGAGCTGAAGGGGATGCGAGACGGGCTCGGATTCCTCCCCGGGAGCGCCTGCCCGCACTACGACGGCGAGCCGGAGCGGCGACCCGTGTACTGCAAGCTCGTGGCCGAGGGCTTCCCGCCTGGCCTGGCCGCGGACGACTGCGTCGCGCTCCGCTTCGAGGGCACCGAGCTCGTGGAGACGATCAGCGTGCGGGCGGGCGCTCGCGCCTACCGGGTCACGGCGAGCGGTGAGGAGCCGATCGAGCCGCGCCTGCTGCTCAGCGGGCCTTGAACCTCGTCGCCTCCTCGGAGCCGCCCGTCGCGTCACCTGCGCTGTAGGAGTGGGCACCCGCACCGGCGAGCTGGCCTGCGTCGACGATCAGGTACTCCTCGCGGATCGGCCGCCCGTCGAACCAGCACTCGAGAATCTCCCGCGTGCCGGCCGCATAGCGCGTCTGGGCCGAGAGGCTCGAGCCGGAGATGTGCGGTGTCATGCCGTGATGGGCCATCGTCCGCCAGGGGTGGTCGGCCGGCGCCGGCTGGGGGAACCAGACGTCGCCCGCGTATGCAGCCAGGTGCCCGGACTCGCAGGCGGCCGCGACCGCGTCGCGGTCGCAGATCTTCCCGCGTGCGGTGTTGACGAGATACGCGCCCCGCTTCATCCGGCCGATGAGCTCCGCGTCGAAGAGGTGCTCCGTCTCCGGGTGGAGCGGAGCGTTGATCGTGACCACGTCGCACACCTCGACGAGCGACTCGACGGTTGGGTGGTAGGTGACCCCGAGCTCGTCCTCGGTCTCCGTGGGCAGGCGGTGCCGGTCGGTGTAGTGCAGGCCAACCTCGAACGGCTTCAGCCGCCGCATGACCGCCGAGCCGATGCGGCCGGCTCCCACGGTTCCGACCTGCATGCCTTCCAGGTCGTACGAGCGGGAGACGCAGTCGGCAATGTTCCAGCCGCCGTCGATGACCCACTGGTAGGACGGGATGTAGTTGCGCACGAGCGCCAGGATCGCCATCACCACGTGCTCGGAGACGCTGATGCTGTTGCAGTAGGTCACCTCGGCGACGGTGATGCCCCTGTCGATCGCCGCCTGGAGATCGACGTGGTCCGAGCCGATCCCGGCGGTGATCGCGAGCTTGAGGTCAGGCGCCTTCGCGATTCGCTCGGCGGTCAAGTACGCGGGCCAGAACGGCTGCGAGATGACGATCTCGGCGGACGGAAGCTCTCGCTCGAAGACGGAGTCGGGCCCGTCCTTGTCGGCGGTGACGATCAACTCGTGCCCGCGCTCCTCGACAAAGCTCCGTAGCCCGAGCTCGCCGGACACGCTTCCGAGCAGGTCGCCCGGAGTGAAGTCGATCGCCTTGGGCGTCGGTGTGGTCTGGCCGTCGTAGTAGCCCTCGATCTTTGGGATCCCGTCTCGCGCGTACTCCGGCGGATAGCCGCTGGCGGGATCGTCGTAGAGGACGCAGAGAATGTTCGCCATCGGGTTACTCCTCCCTCACGGTTGGCGTTGCGACGTAGAGGCGGGCACGTCCGGTCGATCGTAGTGGGATCAATCAGTCGAGGCCGGCGCGGCGGAGTCTTCCCCCGGCCCTGGGGCCGCGGAAACGCCGGCTCGATCGAAGCTGGTTTACTTCGCCGGCCGATGCGACCCGACGGCGTCTACGAGCTTCGCTGGGCGGCCGATCCGCGGATCACGCCCGACGGCAAGACCGTCGCCTTCGTCGCCTGGGGGGTCGACCGCGAGGAGAACGACTACTCGAGCTCGATCTGGCTCGTCCCCCTCGACGGCTCCGGGCCGGCGCTGCCGTTCACAGCGAGCGGCAAGCAGGACGCGGCTCCACGCTGGTCGCCGGACGGAAGCCGCCTGGCCTTCGTCTCGAATCGGGACGGCGAGACGAAGCAGCTGTACGCGATTCCGTCCACGGGCGGCGAGGCGCGCCGGCTCACCGACCTCCCCGAGGATGTGACCGAACCGGTGTGGTCGCCGGACGGGACGCGGCTGGCGTTCACGTCGAGGGTCCGTGATCCCGAGTACGACGAGGAGGACGACCGGCGCCGGCGTCCCCGCCGGTTCACGCGGTTGCAGTTCAAGCTAGACAGCGAGGGCTGGATCGGAGATCGCCGCCGCCACGTCTTCACCGTTCCGGCCGACGGCTCGGCGCCGAGCACCCAGCTCACCCACGGCGACTACGAGGACCAGAGCCCGCAGTGGTCGCCGGACGGCCGGCGCCTCGTGTTCGCGTCCTCGCGCCGGGACGACTGGGACGTCGAGATGTTCCGCGACCTCTATTTCGTCGACGCCGAGGGCGGCGAGCCGGTGGCCCTGACCAAGGGCGACGCGTGGTACGAGGCTCCGTCCTGGTCGCCGGACGGGTCCTCGATCGCCTGCCGCTTCGGCAGGGGCGACTTCGACTTCCCGCGACACGGCCAGATCGCCGTGCTCGACCCGGAGACGGGCGAGCCTCGGCTGCTCACGACCGCGCTCGACCGGAACTGCGCCCCGTATCCGGAGGTGCGCGAGCCGGTCTGGGACGGGGACTCGCTCCTGTTCGTGCTCGAGGACCACGGCAACAGGCCGCTCTACCGCGTACGCGCGGACGGAAGCGCCCCGCCCGAACCGGTGGTCGACGGCGAGTTGAGTCTCGTCGCGTTCGACTGCGTCGGCGGGCGCATCGCGCACGTCATGTCGGTCCCGACGGCTCCGGCCGAGCTCTACGCGGGCGAGGTCCGGCTGACCGACGTGGCGGCGCCGTTCACGAGCGGCCGGGAGTTCGCCGAGCCACAGCGGTTCACGGCCGTCTCCGCCGACGGCTCCGAGGTCGAGGCGTGGCTAATGCGGCCCCTGGGCTTCGACCCCTCGCGCCGCTACCCCGTCCTGCTGAACATCCACGGCGGCCCCTTCTCGCAGTACGGGAACACGTTCTTCGACGAGTTCCAGGTCTACGCCGAGGCGGGCTACGTCGTCGTCTACTCGAACCCGCGCGGTTCGTCCGGGTACAGCGAGGAGTGGGGTAGGGCGATCCGCGGACCGGTCGAGGACGGGCCAGGCTGGGGCACCGTCGACTACGAGGACGTGATGGCGGTCGTCGATGAGGCCCTGAGGCGGTTCGGCTTCTGCGACCCCGAGCGCTTGGGCGTGCTCGGCGGCTCGTACGGCGGCTACATGACCTCGTGGATCGTGGGGCACACCGACCGCTTCCGCGCGGCCTGCTCCGAGCGCGCGGTGAACAACTTCGTGCTCGAGGGCGGCTCGAGCGACATCAGCCACGCGACGAAGAGCTTCGTCGGCGCTCATTGGTTCGAGGCCCCGGAGGCCTACCTCAAGCTCTCGCCCTCCACCTACGCGGCGAGCATCACGACGCCGCTGTTGATCCTGCACTCGGAGGAGGATCTCCGCTGCCCGGTAGGGAACGCCGAGGATCTCTTCGCGATCCTGCGCATCCTGCGGCGGGAGGTCGAGCTCGTGCGCTTCCCGGTCGAGTCGCACGAGCTCTCGCGCGCGGGCTCGCCGATCCACCGGGAGATGCGCTTCGAGACGATCCTCGAGTGGTTCGACCGCCACCTGAGTCCGGGCGAGGTGCGGGAGCCGGAGCGTGCGGCGGTCGGCTGACGGGCGCTAGGCCCGGCGCTCGAGCCCGACCACATCGGGGCGGCGGCGTATGCTCTCGCCGTGAACGTGGCCTCGGTGCGCGTGGCTGCTGTGCAAGCAACGCCGGCGATCCTCGACGTCGAGGGGTGCGTCGAGAAGGTGGAGACGCTGACGCGGGCTGCCGCTGCCGATGGCGCTCAACTGGTCGTGCTACCGGAGTGCTTCGTCCCGATCTACCCCATTTCGAGGCTGACGCACTCGAACTGGGACCCACGGCAGACGGATCTGTTTGAGCAGATCTGGCTGAACGCAGTCGAGGTCCCCGGCCCGGTTGTCGATCGACTGGCGGCTCTGTGCCGGGAGCTTGATGTGCACCTAGCGATCGGCGTGAACGAGCGTGAGCCCGCGCGCTCCGGGAGCCTCTACAACACGCTCCTGCTCGTCGGGCCTTCCGGCCTTCTGCACACGCACCGAAAGCTGATGCCGACTCATCACGAGCGCCTCTTCCACGGCATCGGGAGCGGCGAGGATCTCGCCGTCATCGAAACGCCACTCGGCCGCATCGGTGGACTGATCTGTTGGGAAAATCTCATGCCGCTTGCGCGGTACGCGGTCTACAGAGGGCGGCCTCAGATCTGGCTCGCGCCGACGATGGATGACCGCGAACTGTGGACGTCGCTCGCGCGCACGATCGCGTGGGAGTCGGGTGCGTGGGTCATCTCGGTCTGCGGATTCAGTCGTCGCAGCGACTATCCCGAAGGGTTGTCGGTCGTGCCGACGGATGGTCCCGAGGTCTTTACGCGTGGCGGGACGATGATCGTCGCTCCCGACGGCGAGATCGTCGCCGGGCCCCTCTACGACGAAGAAGGCACTGTGATCGCAGACTGCGATCTACGGCGTACGGTTCGAGCGAAGTACGGCTTCGACGCCGTCGGCCACTACAGCCGTGAAGACGTTCTCCTCACTGCGGTTGGGACGGCCGAGAACAATCACGCCGAGGAGTCTGAGACGCTCAGGCTCGAACGCTAGCGCCGCGCCTGGAGCAGGGCTACGCCGCAGTGGGCGGTCCGAACCAGGTGGTTAGGGCGTCAGCGAGCCCCAGCTGGGTCCGCTCTCCCACCCAGGCCACATATCCGTCGGGCCGAATCAACACGGCGGTGGGAGCAGTCACCGCCCCGAGTGCCGGAAGCTCCCACGTACCAGCGTATTTGGCGTCGATCAACTGAACCCGATCCGCCCATGGAGTGATGGCGAACCCGCCGGGCTCACCGAGGTTGAGTAGCACCGGCCGGGCATCGTGCAGCAGGGTGAATACTCGCACCGTTCCACCGGGGGTGACCAGGTCGAGATCGGGCATGCGGCGCCCGAGCAGCGGGTGCCCCTCGCCCAGGTCGTAGTGGATGTCCAGGCCCGACATCATCGCGCCGAACCGCTTGCGATTCTCGTCCACGCTGAGCAGCTCGGCCATCGCATCGCCCAGGGCCTTGACGCGGTCGTCCGGGCGGCGAAGCGCGACCTGCGCCATCGTGTTGCGCAGCACGCGGGCAGCGACCGGGTGGCGCTCGGCATGGTAGGTATCCAGGAGGTCCTCTGGCGATGTCCGGTTGACCACCTGTGCAAGCTTCCAACCCAGGTTCACCGCGTCCTGCACACCGGTGTTGAGACCCTGTCCACCCACCGGGTTATGTACATGCGCGGCGTCGCCGGCCAGCAACACCCGTCGTTCGCGGTAGGCCGCCGCCTGCCGCGTCATGTCGGTGAACCTGGAGATCCAGGTGGGACTGTGCACCCCGTAATCGGTCCCGTATACGGCGATGAGCGCCTCGCCGAGATCGCGCAGGGTGGGTTCGGTCGTGGGTCCGACGTGCTCTTCGGTCACCATGACCCGCACCGGGCCCCGATCCATGTAGACCACCTCACCGTCGCGGATCTCGTATTCCAACCTGCCGAAGGAATGGACGCCGATGTCGTCGGTGTGGATGCCCCACTCCGGCTCCTCGGCCAGCTCGACCTCGGCGATCAGGGAGCTCGTCGTCGGATCCCACCCGGGGAACTCGATGCCGGCCGCCTTGCGGACCAGGCTGCGTCCTCCGTCGCACCCGACGAGATAGTCCGCCTGCAGCGACTGGCCGCCGGACAGCTCGACGTCGACGCCGGTGTCGTCCTGCGCGAACCCCGTCACTTCACGTTCGCGATAGATCGGCACCTCAAGCTCCTCGACCCAGCCGGCCAGTATGCGCTCGATGTGGTTCTGCCACAGCCCGAGCCCGTAGGGGTGTCGGGTGGGAAAGTCGCCGATGTCCAAAGGGGTCCCGGCGAACGCCGCGACCTGCGCCGTCTGCCCCTCCGCGAGGAACCGATCGGCGATTCCACGCTGATCGAAAACCTCGATGGTGCGCGAGTGCAGACCGCCTGCGCGCGAACCGGGGAGGTCCTGGCTGGCGCGCTGCTCGACGATGGCAACCTCGACCCTCGCCAACGCCAACTCGCCCGCCAACATCAGCCCTGTCGGACCTCCCCCAGCGATCACCACCGCATGCTCGGTCATTGCCACACTCCGGCCGGCGTCACGCCGGTCGCGACCAGCGCATCACATCTCTCCGCGCCGAGTGCCCGCAACTGCACCGCGAGTCCCACCATCGATTCGACGTCCCCGCGCGACCCGTACGTCGACAACGACACACGCATTTCGCTCCTCCCATTTCCGTAGGTTCTGGCCTGCGGCCGGCGATTATGCGGCACGACCCGGGGCTTGCCGCAAGCCCCCCTCTGCCGTCTAAACTGGAGGTGGAGGGGAGTTGAACCGCGTTTCCCTTCTCGTCCGCTGTCGACGGACAACCCTCCCCGCGAAGCGGCACGCGCCGCGGACGGCGATACCTTCGGCCGAGGAAGATCTCCCATGAGCGCACGGATGCAGCCAGCCGGGCGCCTTTGCCTTTCGCCGGCCGCTTCGGCCGCGCCGACGGCAAGCTTCTCGATCGTCGCGTCGCGATCGAGGACGACCGGCTCGAGCTGGGCGCATGCGACGGTGACCGGCTCGCGCAGGCCGTGATTGTCGCGCTCAGCGCCCCACGCGCAAGACGGCCTGCATGCCGAGCGAACGGTGATCCGCCACCGAGCACCAGAGGCGGTACCGGCCCGGCAGGAGCGCTACCTCGATCGTCCTCTGGCGACCAGGCTTCGTCAGCGGCATCGAGTACGTGCGGGTGCCGCCGATCCGGCGGAAGCGGAGGTCGTGCACGTCTTCGCCGTCGTTCTGGAGCTCGATCTCGACGCGCCCGGCCTTCACGGACGGCCTGGAGAGCACGAGGTGGAACTCCTGCGCGCTCACGCCGAGACGGGCAGGACTCGGATGCCAGCTGAGCGCGGCGGCGAGCACGGCCGTGCCGAGCAGCTTCGTCATGCGAGCAGGGCGGGCCTCGCGAACGAGCGCGCGCTGGGGATGATCCCGCCGGCGTCGGCGCCGAGCCACTGTTCGAGCAGCGCGGAGTAGAGCCCGCGGAAGTCGGAGGTCGGCCGCAGGTTCCCGTCCTCGTCCAGGTTCTTCAGGCCCGGGAACTCGCCGATCATCTGGCCGCGCACGCGGGTGCCGATCAGGAACGCGCTCCCGGCGGCGCCGTGGTCGGTGCCGTCGCTCCCGTTCTCCTCCGCGCGGCGACCGAACTCCGACCAGACGAGCGTCAGCACGCGGTCGGCGAGGCCACGTGCCTCGAGGTCGCGCTGGAAGGCGAACAGGCTCCGTGCCGTCACGTCGAGGCCTTCTGCGAGCGCCTGCGGCTGCTCCGAATGGGTGTCATAGGCGCCGGGGGCGGTGATCGCGATGCAGCGAAGCGGCAGGTTCGCGGCGAGCATCGCGGCCAGGCCTGCGAGCTGCTTCGGGAACCCGTCGTCCACGTCGGGGTAGGCCACCGGGCTGCCGAATCCCTTCTGGCTTCCGGCCGCGAAGGGCACGAGTTGCCTGCGCAGGCGGTCGGACTGCGCCGCCGCCTTGGCCGCCTGGTTCAGGATCGGGTCCGAGCGGCGGGCTCCGAGCGGCCTCAGCGCTGCGAGCATCCGGCTCTCCACCTCGCCCCAGACACCGGGCGCCCAGAACGTGTACTCGTTCGGCGAGGCCAGCGAGGCGACGGGCACCTTGGTCGAGGCGAGCGACGGCTGCAGCTGGTAGTCGAGCGAGAGCCCCTGGAGCGGATTGTCCTTGCTGCCGACGCGATCGAGATAGCGGCCCATCCAGCCGCTCGCGACCCGTGCGTCGGTCGCGCCGACCTCCCAGAAGTGGCGCGAGGTGAAATGCGACTGGTCCGGGTGCGTGTAGCCGACCGCCGGCAGGACCGTGACCTTCTTCTCCCCATGGAGCGTGGCCAGCGGCTTCAGCGAGGGATGCCAGTAGAGCCGGGTGTCCTCGGTGAACTGTGGCCCGGCGGAGGCGTCGAGCGCGAGCTTCGGGCGCAGCTTGCGATACGTGTCGTCGAGCGCGGGATACAGGACCGAGAGGGAGTCCGTGCCGCCCGGGAGGAAGACGGAGACGAGCACAGGCTTCGCCGGGCCCGAGGCCGCCTGCGCGATGCCCTCCTCGAAGAGGCCGAGCTTGCCCAGCCCGTAGACGGAGAGCGCGAGCCCGAGGGTCCCGGTGACGAACGTCCTCCGGTCGAGCCCGGTGCCCGCGGGCAGCGGCATCCCCGGCTCGATCGCCGGCAACCCGCGCCCGGCCTCGGCGGCGGCCTTGCGGACGAGGGTCGCCCGGGAGAACTCGTCGCAGTGGTGGCAGGAGTCGGTCATCAGCAGGTCTGGAGGTCGGGAGAGGAGGCGAGCAGCTGGCGGAGGGCGTTCTCGACCAGCGCCGGGTACTGCTGCTTCTTCCAGGAGGAGTGGGCGTCGGAGAGCGCGCGCTTCGCGAAGTGCTTCAGCTCCGCGTGGGTGTGCGCGGTGAGGGAAGGCTCGCCGAGGAATGCCTCGGCACGGTGCAGGAGCTTGTTGGCGTCGTTCGGGAGCTTCGCCTTGCCGCTGTCGAGGACGTGTGGCCGGATCGCGTAGGAGGCGATGATCCAGCGCGCGCGGTAGGTGGCGGTGTCCAGCCAGCGCGTGTCGTCCCAGCCCGAGACGTTCGGCGGGTAGAAGAGCTGCTGGCCGGCGAGGCTGAGGAGCCACGTCCACGAGTCGGTGTCGATGCCCCGCTTGAGCGCGCGCAGGAGACCGGCGAGGTAGACCACAGACGGCTTCACCATCCGGGGCCCTTCGTACAGCGCGGGGTGGCGCAGGATCGCCTCCACGACCGGGCGGATCTCATGGCCGCTGCGGACGTAGAGCCGCTCGAGCGAGCGCTTCGTCGAGGCCTTCGGCGGCACGGGGACGAAGTAGCTCCAGAGCTTCGTCACGAAGAAGGAGGGGTGCAGCCGGTGGTGGACGCAGAGCCGGCCCGAGTCACGCCAGTCGTATCGCCCGCGGTGGCCGAAGATCGTCTTCACGCCGGTGTCGTGGCGCTCCTTGTCGAAGCGGAAGCGGACCGGGCCGAGGTTCCTGCTCCAGTCGTTGCGCCAGCCGGTGAGCGCCCGCGCCTGCTGGCGCACGTCGCGCTCGGTGTAGCCGCGGCCGGCACCGAGCGTGAACAGCTCCATCAGCTCGCGCGCGTAGTTCTCGTTGGGCGACCAGCGCGTGTTCTCGGTCCCCGAGAGCCAGAGCAGCATCGCCGGATCCTTCGTCACCGCGGTCAGCAGCTCGGCGAAGGAGCCGAGCCCTTGCCGCCGGAAGAGCTGGTTCTGGCGGAGCATCAGGCGGGCGGAGTCGACACCCTCGCGCGAGGTAGCGAACCAGTCGTGCCAGACGAGGGCCATGCGTTCGACAAGCGGGCGGCTCGTCCGGACCATGCGGTCGAGCCACCAGAGCTGGTCGTGCCCCCACCGGTCGTAGGGAGCGAGGCTCCGGCCGTCGCCGTCGTGCGGCCTCGGGCCCCGCAGCCGCTCGCGCTTCGGGTGGGTCAGCGAGCGCACGGCGCCGTCGAGACCGAGCCGGGCGAGCCTCTCGGCCTCTCCCGGGCGCGGGCCGAAACCGGCACGCCAAAGGAGCCGTTCGGCCTGCGGCTTGCCGAAATGTCCCCGGTATACGGGAGGCGGCATGGTTTCCCTATCGGCGGCGGGCGCCGCCGGTTGAACGCCCGTTCGGGCTAGAGAGCCAGTTCCCTGCGCAAGACCGCGGCCACGGCGGTCAGTGCGAGGCGCGTCTCCTCGTCCGTGGGCTCACGCGTCGTCACGCGCTGGAGCGCCAGCCCCGGGAGGAGAAAGACGCGCGCGACCGGTGAACGCGAGGTCTGAAGGAGCTGCCAAAGCTCCATCGTCAGGGCCAACGAGACCAGCGTCACGGCGAAGGGCGTGTAGAGCGCAGCGGGAAGCGGCCAGACGCGGTCGGCTACGAGCGAGACGGGAACGACGAGCGCTGCGAAGTTCGTGCCGCAGCGAGGAGCGAAGCGCGAGGGCCTTGCCTCGGCCCGCCAGGTCGCCACCAGCCGCCGTTCCTCGGCCGCCGCGATCGCCCGGTGCTCGGCGCCGTGCAGGAAGAGCGTGCGGCCGCGCAGCATCCACGCGAGCAGGACGACCGCGGTCCCGACGCCGACCGGCAGCGATGCCGAGTGAGGCAGGAAGACCAGCGAGAGCGGAGCAAGCAGCGCTGCGACGAGGAGGACGCGCTCGCCTCGCCCGGCGACGCCCGCGCCGCGGAAGAGCGGCGTCAGCGCCAACGAGAGCCGCACGAGCCCACGGAGGAGCGGTACCCGGCGGAGCACGCGTCGCGGCGACGGCATCAGGCCCTCCAGGAGGGAGCCGTCCGTGCCCGCGAAGGCCCAGTTGCTCTCGCTCGCGATCACGACGCCGTCGGCGCGGGCCATGCCGCCGAGGCGGGGCAGGTCGGCCTCCCCGTCGGCCTGTGCGAGGAGCTCGGAGACGCGTGCGTGATCCACCCGGTCAGGATCGCGCGAGAACGGCCGCCCGGCAAGTGCCGGGCGGCCTACCAGCCCTCTAGGTGAGGCCTACCAGCGGCCGCGCGAGAAGAAGCCCAGCAGCAGGAGCACTAGCACGATGATCAGGATGATCCAGAGAATCGTCACGGAGGAGCCCCCTTCGTGGATGGGTATGTCGGAGAGACAACGCTCCGGCCGCCGGCGCGGTTACGGCGCTTCGGCTTAACGCAGTCTTAATGCGGGGCAACAGGGGCTGAACATCCCGTGGTTAGAACTACCAAGGTGGCTGGACGCTTGCGCCTGATGTACGCCGCCGGGCTCGTGGTCTCCGCCGTCATCGGTGGGGGTCTCGCGCTCGGCGGCGCGGCGCTGTTGGGCGGCATCGGCACCTCAACCACCACCGTGCGCGAGGTCGTCCCGGTCGCGGCCGAGCCGATTCTGGCCGCGAACGCTTCGGGCAAAGGCCTCACGGTCAACCAGATCTACCGCCGCGCCGCGCCCGGTGTGGTGCAGGTGACGGCGACCCAGGTCGTGAGCGCGCCCTCGGTGGATCCCTTCTTCGGCTCGCCCTTCCCGCAGACCCAGCAGGCCAAGGCGCTCGGCTCCGGCTTCGTGATCGACAAGGCCGGCCACGTGGTGACGAACTACCACGTCGTCGTGAACTCGCGCTCTGTCCAGGTCAGCTTCTCGAACAACGAGAGCCTGAAGGCCCGGGTCGTCGGGATCGACCCGTCGACCGACATCGCCGTCCTCAAGGTCGACGCCCACTCGCGGGCGTTGACGCCGCTCCCGCTCGGGAACTCCGACGTCGTCCACGTCGGCGACTCGGTCGTGGCGATCGGCAACCCCTTCGGGCTCGAGCGCACCGTGACGACCGGCATCGTGAGTGCGCTCCAGCGCGTGATCCAGGCACCGAACGACTACTCCATCGACCACGTGATCCAGACCGACGCCGCGCTGAACAGGGGCAATTCCGGCGGCCCGCTCCTCGACGCGCGCGGCCAGGTGATCGGGGTTAACTCCCAGATCCTCACGGGAGGCACCGCAGTTCAGGGAAACGTCGGCGTCGGCTTCGCGGTCCCGATCAACACCGTGAAGTCCGTCGCCGCGCAGATCATCCGGACGGGTCACGCCGAGCACGCCTTCCTCGGCATCACGGCCCAGCCGGTGACCGGTTCGGCACACAAGCTCTTCCGCCTGCCCTCCGGCCACGGCTTGCTCGTCGAGACCGTGCAGCCCGGCAGTGCGGCCGCGAAGGCGGGCTTGCGCGCCGGCAAGCAGAAGGCGATCGTCGCGGGCACGACGTATCCGCTCGGCGGCGATCTGATCGACACCGTCGACGGAATGCCGGTCTACTCGATCGACCAGCTCCGCGACGCGATCTCGGGCAAGAAGCCGGGCGACAAGGTCGAGCTCGGCACCTACCGCGGAGACAAGCACCTCACCATCACTGTCAAGTTGGGACGGCAGCCATCGACTCCCCGTAGCTGACCGCCCATTCCGGCCCCACCCCCTGGGGCCCGGTTCCCGGCCCAGGCCGTTCGCCAGCATGGCCGGCTGGGATCATGCGAGAGAGGCCCGCAGCCTGCCCGGGCCTCTCTTGTCTTTTCAGGCGAAACTCAGGCGATCACGACGACGACCGTCGCTGTGCCGAGCAGGATGCCGGCGACCGCGAAGCCGAGCGCGGCGGCGCGTCCGAACGGGACGAACCGTCCTTCGAGCAATGCCTTCTCCTGTTGTTGGTGACGGAGAAAGCCGTAGCCGATGAAGGCGAGGCCGAGGAGGGCGTAGCCGACTCCGACGATCTCATAGCCGACCGAAGATCCGCTGGTGAGCTGCGGGACGATCTTGCCCACCCCGAGACTCACGGCGAAGGCCGCGAGCGCACTGCGCCACCAGGCAAGGTAGGTGCGCTCGCTCGCCAGCCGGGTTCGGCGAGTCGCGTCGACGACGCCCTCGAACTGTTCGCGTTCCACGACGCGAGCCTAACCCCACCGCGGTGCAGAATCACTCGAGCGAGCGGACCACCCGGGCGGGGTTTCCGACCGCAAGAACGCCCGGCGGCAGGTCGCGCGTCACGACCGCTCCGGCACCCACGACGGTATCGGCGCCGATGGTGATGCCCGGACAGACGATCACGCCTCCCCCGAGCCAGGCGTTGTCGCCGATCGCGATCGGCCTCGCCGCCTCCCACTTCGCCCGCCTCGACTCCGGCTCCAGCGGGTGCGTTGGCGTCAGCAGCTGCACGCTCGGGCCGATCTGCACGTCGTTGCCGATCTGAATCTCCGCCACGTCGAGCGCGACCAGCCCGAAGTTGACGAACGTCCTGGCTCCGATGTGAATGTGGAAGCCGTAGTCGCAGTAGAACGGCGGCCGGATCTCGGTCTGCTCCCCGATCGATCCGAGCAGGTCGCCGAGGATTCGCATTCGTCTCGCCGGGTCGAGGGGGGACGACTCGTTGTACTCCTTCGTCAACGCTTCCGCGCGCCGGCTCTCCTGCACCAGCTGAGGATCGTCTGCGAGGTACAAGTCACCCGCGACCATCCGCTCGCGCTGCGTCCGGGGGTCGCCCTGACTCTCCTCGTTCACGAGCCCACGATAATCGGCTCACCGATGACTTTCGGTGCGACCGGTGGTCTGAGCTGTGTAGTCGATTCGAAAGGAGACGACATGGCCGGCAAGTTGCACATCACCGAGGTGGGCCGCGTGGCCCTCCCGGCAGCCGATCAGGATCGCGCGCTCGAGTTCTACATCGACACGCTCGGCTTCGAGCTGCGGGTCGACGAGACGTTCGCCGACGGACAGATGCGATGGATCGAGGTCGCTCCCGCCGGTGCCGCGACGGCGATCGCCATCACGCCGCCCATGGAGGGCGGCCCCGCTGCCGTGGACACCGGCATCATCATCTCGACCGGCGACATCGACGCCGACCACGAGACGCTGAAGGGCGCGGGCGTCGACGTCGATGCGGAGATCGCGCGGATGGGAAGGCCGGTGCCCCCGATGTTCAGGCTACGCGACCCGAACGGGAACTCGCTCACGATCGTCGAGCCGCTCGACTAGTCGATCAGATGCTCAACGGACAGTGTGAGTGCGGCGCGGTTCGGTACCGGGTCGCGGACGAGTTCCTATATGCCTCGAACTGCCACTGCTCGCGCTGTCGCGCGGCGACCGGGTCGGCGTTCAAGCCCTTCGCCGGAATCGAGCGCGACAAGCTCGAGCTCGCGGACGGCCACGACAGGCTCCTGATCGTCGGAGAGGAGGGGCTGAACGACACCAGGTGCGCGGCCTGCGGCTCCCTTCTCTTCTCCGTGGTGGCGGACGGCGACTACGTGCACGTCGCCCTGGGATCCCTCGTCGACGCTCCCAGCCTGCGGCCGACAAAGCACATCTTCGTCGGCTCGAAGGCACCGTGGTTCGAGATCACCGACGACCTGCCCCAGTTCGAGGAGCACGCGACGTAGCTCACCAGGCCTCGGGCGAGAGCACGATCCAGTACCCGTCCGGATCGACGACACACACGGCTCCATTGCGTTCCCAATAGGGGTTCGGAGCAACGCTCGGCTCGAAGCCGGCGGCGCGAAGACGAGCGGCATCTACCGCGACCCGTTGGGCCGACCCCAGATAGAGGACCAGTTGATCCTCGTGGGTGGGCGAGGGAGTCAGTCCCTCCCGAGACACGAGCTCGAGCTGTCTCGAGGAGTCCGGCAACCCGAACACGACGCCGCTGTAGCCATCGTGGTCGGCGAACGACGCCAGGACGGGGAGCTCCAGCAGCGAGTAGAACGAGACCGCCGCCTCGAGGTCGCTGGTGGGACGCGCGACACGCACCTGCATCGTCTAGCCCAGCAGCAACGCCATGCCGATCGAGTGCGGCGCGCTCTCGACGAAGCCGTGGCGGGCGTAGAGAGGCCGACCGGGCGGATCGGCAAGCAGGCTGACGAAGGCACCCTCCGGTGCCCGCGCGTGGATCTGCTCCAGGAGGTACGTCAGCACTGCGTCGCCCAGGCCGCGCCGCTGGTGGTCGGGAAGCACGGCCATGTCGACGACGTGGAAGTACCACCCCCCGTCGCCGACGACGCGACCCATCGCGACCGAGCGATCCCCGGATTCATGAAGGACATGGCAGGCGGCCCAGCTTCCGGGCAACGCCGACGCCGCTTGATCCTCGCGCTTGGGCGACAGGCCCGCACGCAGTCGTAGCTCGAGGTAGTCCTCGATCGTCGGCGGTCCGTCTTTCAGCCGGTATCCCTCCATGAGCGCTGACACCGGCTCGAGGGTTACGGGTTCGACGGTGTCGGTGACGGCGGGCGACCCCAGCTCACCGCTGTCCGGACAGGCTCCGGCGCGGCGTCGGCCAGCTGCTTGTCGGGTGCGGCGCCCAGGGCGTCGTTGACGGTCGACCAGGCGAGCCGCAGCGCGACGAACGCCGTCGCTTCGAAGATTTGGCGGTCGTCGAGCCCGACCTCGCGCAGGCGCTCGACCTCACGCTCCGTGGTCGCGTTCGGGTCGATCACGACCTGACGCGCCCAGGCGGCAAGCGCTCTCTCTCGCTCGGTCAGCCTGGCGGCGAGGGTGCCTGCAATGACCTGCGCGGCGGTCTCGTCGTCGCTGAGCTTCGCGAGACGCGGACCCCAGGCGAGCGAGCAATAGGAATCGCCGCGCTGCGCCGCGGCAGCGGTGACCAGAACGGCCCAGTCCCGGTCGGTGAGCGCCGAGGAGGCCATCAATTTCGTCCGTTGGGCCACGAACGATTCGTAGAGGTCCGGCCGCCAGCTCCAGAGGCGCGTCAGGTTCCCGACGTAGCCGTCCGACTCCCGATCCGCTTCATAGGCCTGGGTGGTTGCCTCGCTCGCCGGCGGTTCGCCGAGAAATGTCGGTCGCTCGGACACCCCGGAAGTATTCAGACGACGGGCAGGCGCGTCCACCGGGAGCGAGGCCGGGCGCCGTCAGAAAGCGTCGAGCGTGGGGAAGGCCGCGGAGGCAGCGATGCAGCTCTGGAGGTAGAGGGCGGTGCCCGGGTCGCCAGTAAAGAGCGAGTGGCGTCCGCGACCGTAATCGGCGGTCGTTCGCTCGACCTGCTCGATCGCGTGCATCGCGAACGCGCGGGCTCGGTGAAGCCAGAGCTCGTCTCCGGTCCGCTGGAAGAGCTTCAGGAAGGCGTACCCGTTGCCGCCGGTGCCGTGGCAGAGGTTCGCTCCCTTCTTCAACGGGCCTGCCTGCCAGGTCAGCTCGCCGCCTGCGACGAGGAGTTCGGTGAGCTGGGAATCGGTCGGCGCCAGAGTCGCGAGCGAAGTGACGATTCCGGGAGAGCCGTGGCACCACTGCGTCCGGATCGCCCCGGGCTGCGTGGGCGGCTCGAGCGTGGCTGGCCATTGTGCGAGGCCGTCCGCGCGTCTCACGTGCCTCGCGACCACGGCGACGGCACGCCGCTCGAGCTCGCCCCGTCGCTCGGCGTCGAGCAGGTCACCGCGGGCGAGGACGTAGACGTTCCCGACGAACCCGTGTGCCGGCCCGAGAACGTGACGACGCCACCCGTAGAGATCCTGGTACCACAGCTCGTCGTCCCACGCGGCCCAGAGCCGGTCGGCCGAGGTGTTCCAGGCCTCCGCCCATACCGGTTCGTGTGTTCGCGCTTGCATCACCTGTGCGGCGAGCATCGTGCCCGGCGAGCCCCACATCAGCTCCAGGGTCGGGTTCGCGGCATTCGCGCGAACGGCCTCCAACAGTGGGCCCTCCAGCGAACGGCTCGGGGCGAGTGTGTGTGCGACCAGCAGGATCCCCGCCTCGCCGACCCACAGCGAGGGCACGACGCCCTCCTCTGGAAAGTCCGGCTCCTCGCGATACCGCTCCAGGAGGCCTGGTGCGACCTCGACCCAGTTCCGCCCGAGCTCCACGACACCGGCGCGCTCCAGCGCGTGCAAGGCCCAGATGACGCCCGCCGCACCGAGGTACAGCGTCCTCACCCGCCCCAGCGGCGGCTGGTTCTCGTCCTCGTCGAGCGGATGGGGCTCCCAGAGCGACTCGGGCGCGAAGGCGCGCTCGGTCTCGGCCACGATCGCGCCAATTGCCGCACGCGCCCGATCCGCGTCCCAAGTCGTCTCCGTCAGCGGCTCGTGAGCCTGAGGGTCGTACAGCTCTGCGTTGTCTGTCGGCGCGGTCATTCGGCACCCGTGGGGGAGGACAACCTATCGCTGTCCGAGCCGGGGTAGGATCCCTCCGTGCCCGACCCGAGCCTGGATCTGATCCGCGGAGTCCCACTCTTCGCCGAAGCTGACGAAAGCTTCCTCGAGCGACTCGCCGGTGAGTTCATGCAGCGGACGTTCGCCGCCGGGGAGACGATCGCCGAGGAAGGCGAGGCCGGACGCACGTTCATCGTCATCGAGCGCGGTGAGGTGACCGTGACCGTCCACGGCGAGGAGGTAGGCCGGCTCGGCCCCGGCGACTCCTTCGGTGAGATGGCGCTGATCGACAAGTCCGCGCGCAGCGCGACCGTGAAGGCGGACACCGAGGTGCACGGCTACCAGCTGCCGGTGTGGAGCTTTCGACCCCTCGTCGAGAGCCACCCCGAGATGGCGTGGGCGCTGCTCGAAGCGCTTGCCCAACGCGTCCGGGAGGCCGAGGGACGCACCGCGCCGGCCGAGTCGTAACGATCACTCGGCCGGGGTAGGCTCCGCCTGTGCGGCAGAGCGTGAGCCTCGTCACCCTCGGCGTATCCGACTACAACCGGGCAAAGGCGTTCTATGAGGCGCTCGGATGGGCGGTCGCGTGGGAAGCTCAGGAGACGAGCTTCTTTCAGGCGAACGGTGTCGTTCTCGTGCTCTGGAGTCGGGAGAAGCTCGCCTCGGACATGGGGATTCGCGACGAGCCCGCTCGCTGGAGCGGCATCGCGCTGGCTCACAATGTTCGTTCCCGCGAGGAGGTGCGCGAAGTCATCGAACTGGCGAGAAGCAAGGGCGGCCAGGTCACTCGAGCGCCGGCGGAGACGTTCTACGGTGGGTACGCCGGTGCCTTCCGCGATCCCGACGGGCACCCCTGGGAGATCGCACACAACCCCGGCTTCGGTCTGAAGGATGACGGGAGCGTCACGCTCCCGCCGAATGAACCGTAGGTTCGCGCGGCCGCCGGAGTCACTTCGTGGTGCGGTAGCGGAGGTAAACCATGCCGTTTCCGAAGCGGCGCTCGTCCACTAGGTCGAGCTTCAGGCGGACGTCGTCGGGGAGGAACTGTCTGCCGCCGCCCACGACGACCGGGGTGACGAACAGGTGATACTCGTCGACGAGGCCGGCCTTGATCGCCTGGCCGGCGAGGTCGGGGCCGCCCACCGTGATGTCAGTCCCTGCCGATGCCTTCATCAGCCGAACTGCTTCGGGATCGAAGGCTCGCTCGATCCGGGTCCTGGCGCTGGACACGCTCTCCAGCGTCTTGGAGTACACGATCTTGTCCGCTGCCTGCCAGATCTGCGCGAAATCCCGCACGAAGGGCGGCGGGTCGGGGAGTGTGTGCGCTGTCTCCCAGAAGAGCATCACCTCGTACATCCGGCGCCCGTAGAGGTAGGTGCCGACGGGCCGCTCGAGGTCGTTGACGAAGCTGTGGACCTCCTCGTCCGGCACAGCCCAGTCGAAGTTGCCATCCTCATCGGCTACGTAGCCGTCGAGCGACGTGATCGCCGAGTAGATCAGCTTGGCCATCGTGAGCCTCCTGTTGGCCGGAGGGCTCCAGGATGCCTACGAGAGGGACACCCGTGGAGTTCCACGCTCGGCTGACCCGATCCGTGGCACGCGAACTTCGCGCGGGCCAGTGTGCGGGAATGTCACTCGTCCCGGCCCGAGCTACGTAGGCAGCTTTCCGGTTGGCTGGGGTCCTTTTCCCGGCGCGGTACGCTCGGGAGGACACTTGACGCGAGAAGCGGTGGGCCGAGGGTCCGGGTCTAGCCAAGTTTGGCGACGACGAGGCGGTAGCCGAGATCGAGTTCGGGCAAGGGCAGCAGTGAGGCGTAGCGGCTGTGCCAGGAGCGATCGGTGAGATCCCGCGCGAGCCGAGTGACACCGTCGGCCACAAGCCGACCGTCGAGCAGGGCGAAGGTTGACATGTTCGCCCGTATGGCTTCGTCGAGATAGGCGTTCGGTCGGCGCCAGTAGGCGGCGGTGAAGCCGTCCGTGCAATCGGCGGGCACCGGCACGGGTTCGATCGTGACGCGACCCAACACCTCGAACTCGACCAGCTGGGGATAGCGGGAGGTTGTGTCGCCGGCGAGGCCGGGGAAGTAGTCGTCGAGCCACCCGAAGGTCGCATCGGGGTCGTGGGTGAAGAAGACGGCGCGCCTCCGCGCGACGCGGCGGATCTCGGCGAATGCTGCTGGACGATCCGCCCAGTGATGGGCGGTCAGGACTGCGAGAGCCGCGTCGGTGCTCTTGTCCGGCAGCGGTAGTGCCTCAGCGACGCCGCGGACTGCTGGTGGGAGCGACGGAGGCCGCTGCCGGATCATAAGCTCGGACGGCTCGACCGGGACGACCGCGAGATCGGTCGGTTCGTAGGAGCCCGAGCCGGCGCCGACGTTCACGACGGAAGTAGCGTCGCCGAGCGCCGCCCGAATCACCCGCGCGATCCTCGGGTCGGGGCGACGTGTCTCGGCGTATGCACCGCCGATTCGGTCGTAGAGAACGTTCTCGATGATTAGCCGTGGTCGCGGATCAGGAACGCGAGCTGTCGCCGGGCCGCTCTCCGGGAATGTCTCAGTCTCATCCATCTGCTCCATGCGCCCAAACGGCGTCCATACGACAAGGCTAGAGAGGTCGCGAGACCTGCGTTGGCCAGGGTGCGGGAATGTCACCAGAACGCAGGCCGGGGGTAGCTTCCTAACTCGACGTCGCGCATCGAAAGGGCGTTCAGGTAGGGGGCTCCCGCTAAGCTCGGTCAGGATGTCGGGGATCCCCTTACCGGCTGCCGGTGACACGCGGTCGGCGACGGGGGCTCTTGCGCTCGCCGTCGCTGTACTCGGGTTGGTGACGGCCGGCTGCAGCAACAGCGGCGGGCATCCTGCCGCGATCGGGACCGCCAGCACGCCAAGGAGCTCGGCGCCGTGCAAGCTCGACAGAGCCCAGCGTCGCACCGTTGCCCGGGCGCTCGCGGACATCCGGGGTCTGCGGCGCATCCAGGCGCCGATGCACACGTTCTCCCAGCACGGGGCGCCGACCCAAAACGCGGTGACCGGAAAGCTGATGCTGGACCTCGGCTCCGCCAATCTCCCGCCGAACGTGTTCGCACACCTGCTCCACCTTGCGAAGACGGCGGTCAGTCTCTGCGGTGATTGCTCCCAGGGGCTCGAGGCGGACGAGCCCTTCTTGGGGAACCGGGGGGAGAAACGCTGTGGATAACTTCAGCGCCTGACCGCGAGCCGTTTGCGAAGACGCCGCGTCACTGATGCCGCCACGTGATCCCCGCGTGGGCCAGCGTCCTCTACCCCATGACGCTGCGCGTCCACGCCGGGACAGTTGCGGCTGAGGCCTGCTCGGCCGCCGCCTTGACTCCCTCGCCGAAGGTCGGAAAGACGTGGTGCATCGCCGCCAAGTCGTCCACGGTCGCGCCCAGTCGCAGGCCCAGCGAGAAGCCCTGGACGACGTCGCCCGCGTTCCGGGAGACGACGTGAAGGCCGAGCACGCGCCGATCCGCGCGGTCGAAGACGATCTTGAACAGCCCGTGCTTGGCGTCGATGTACGAGAAGCGGCGCACGTACTCGTTCGTGACTGCCTCGACGTCGTAGCCTTCCTCCCTCGCCTGCTGCTCGGTCAGGCCCACGCCTCCGAGCTCCGGGTCGGTGAAGATCGCCGTGGGCAACACCGCGTAGTCCGCCGCAGGGGCGTCGTCGTCGAACATGTCGGCGACTGCGACCCGCGCCTGGTACTGCGCCACCGGCGTGAACTGCGCGACCGCGTTCACGTCGCCTGCCGCCCAGATCCCGTGAACCGAGGTGCGCAGGTGCTCGTCGACGACGATGCCCGCGTTCGACGTCTCGATGCCGACCGCCTCGAGGCCCAGGCCCTCGATGTTGGGCACGCGCCCTGAGGCGAGCAGGATCTGCGTCGCACGCAGCTCGTACTCGTCCGAGCCGTCGCGCGGCGCGATCACTGCGACGATCTCGTCACCGTCCCTGCGCACGCTCTTGACGAACACGGACACGGCGATGTCGATCCCTTCCTCCTCGAGGGAGGCCGCGAGCGTGGCCGAGGACTCGGCATCGGAGGCCGGAGCGATCCGGTCAGCCGCGTCCACGATCGTCACCTTCGATCCGAACCGCGAGAAGATCTGGCCGAACTCGAGGCCGACCGCCCCCGCGCCGACCACGAGCAGCGACGTCGGCACCTCTTGCAGGTCGAGTGCCGAGATGTGGTCGATCCAGCCGACGTCCTCGATCCCGTCGATCGGCGGGACAGCCGTCCGCGAGCCGGTGGCGATCAGGATCCGGTCGGCCTGGAGCTCGACGTCGCCGACGCGGACCGTATGCGCGTCGACGAGCCTCGCCTCGCCGGTGTGAGGAGTGAAGCCCTGGGCCTGAAGATCCTCGACCCATTTCTCCTGCGGCTTCTTCAGCGTCTCCTTCCACGTGTACACGCGCGCGAGATCGACGGTCGCCGGTCCGGCCTCGACCCCGATCCTCGGCGCGAGCGTGTTGACGTCATGGGTCAGCTCGGCGGCGACGACGTAGGCCTTGGTCGGCGTGCAGGCCACATTCGGGCAGCTACCACCCCAGCGCTCTTTCTCGATCAGCGCGACGCGCGCGTCGTGCTCGTGCGCGGCCATGTTGGCTGCGTCGCGTGCCGCCGAACCTCCTCCGATCACGATCAGGTCGAACCGGTCGTTCATCGCGCCTCCTCTCCGTGGTGCTGGATTGTGTCGCGAGAACGCCCTTCGTTACAGTCGCCGCGTGGCACTGGTGGAGGCAGTCGAGTCGGAGCTCCTCGAAGCGCTGCGTGCGGGGGACGAGGACGCCTTCGCTCAGCTCGTGCGGGAGTACCAGCCCTCGCTCGTGCGGGTGGCGCGTATCTACGTGCCGACACAGGCAGCGGCGGAGGAGGTGGCGCAGGAGACATGGCTCGGCGTGCTCAAGGGGCTCGACCGTTTCGAGGGCCGCTCCTCGCTGCGCACATGGATCTTTCGGATCCTGACCAACATCGCCAAGACGCGGGCTCAGCGCGACGGTCGTACGCTTCCGTTCTCGGCGTTGCAGGACCCGGGACGCGTGCCCGAGGCGGCGGTCGACGCCGACCGGTTCCTCGACCCCGAGCACCCGCGCTGGCCGGGCCACTGGACGGTGCGGCCCGAGCCCTGGCCCGAGGACGCGCTGATCTCGGCCGAGACGCAGGCGCTGCTCGAGGAGGCGATCGAGGCGCTGCCGGCCAACCAGCGGGCGGTGATCTCGTTGCGGGACATCGAGGGCTGGAGCAGCGAGGAGGTACGTAACGCTCTCGAGATCAGCGAGACCAATCAACGGGTACTGCTCCATCGCGCCCGCTCGAAGGTGCGGCGAGCGCTCGAGTCCTACCTCGGTGACAACAAATGAGCGACCGGACCGACCAGACCACACAGCTGAGTTGCCAGGAGCTCGTGGAGCTCGTTACCGACTACCTCGAGGGCGCGCTTTCGGCGGAGGAGCACTCCCGCTTCGAGGCGCACATCTCGATCTGCGACGGCTGCGGCGTCTACCTCGAGCAGATGCGCACGACGGTCCGGCTGCTCGGGAAGCTGCCCGTGGCGGCCCTACCGGCCGGCGCCGAGCGGGACCTGCTCGACGCCTTCCGCGGCTGGCGCTGAGCGAAGCACCGTCGGTACGTTACGCGGCTTGATCGAGCAGCATTTCGGAGAGAGCGCTCCCTGGTCGCTCGGGCTCGAGGAGGAAGTGATGATCCTCGACGCCGAGACGTACGCGTTGTCTCCTGGCGTCGAGGCGCTCGTCGAGTGGGCGGAGGGCCGGCAGCTGGCAGGCGTGCTCAAGATGGAGCTGCTCGCCTCGATGGTCGAGCTCGCAACCGACGTCTGCGATTCCCCGCAGCAGGCGCTCGCCGCGCTGCGGGAGCTACGACGAGCCGCTGCCGAGGCCGCCGCGGCGAACGGCCTGCGCGTCGCTGCCGCCGGCACCCATCCGTTCAGCGTCCCCGAGCAGCAGGACATCGCGCCCGACCCGCGGTACCGCCAGTTCGTCGAGTACGCCGGCATCTCTGCGCGGCGGCAAGCGGTCTGCGGCCTGCACGTTCACATCGGAATGCCAGGCGCGGAGGAGTGCATGCGCGCGCTCGAAGGCGTCCTGCCCTGGCTCCCGCTCGTGCTCGCGCTCTCGGCCAACTCGCCCTACCTCGTCGGCGAGGAGACCGGTCTGGCGTCGGCGCGAGCGGAGGTGCTGGCGCAGCTGCCGCGAGCAGCAGCACCGCCGGTCTTCGCCTCGTACGCGAACTGGGAGGCGTTCGTCGAGCGCTACGTGCGCCTCGAGCTCGCCGACGGCTACACGCGCTTCTGGTGGGATGCGCGGCCGCACCCGAAGTTCGGAACCCTGGAGATCCGCGCCCCCGACCAGCCGACTGCGGTGGAGCTCTCCGGCGCGTTCACCGCGCTGCTCCAGGCGCTCGGCAAGACCTCCGTCGAGGGCCCTCCGCCTGCCCCTGCCGATCGCGGCGACTACGCGCAGAACCGTTGGGCTGCGCTGCGCTTCGGCCCGCGTGCAGAGCTCGTGCACCCGAAAGGTAACCGCCTCGCCTCCGTGCCGGAGCTGACGGCCGAGCTGATCGAGCTGGTCGAGCCCGCGGTGCGCGAGCTGGGCACCGAGGAGCTGCTGTCGGCGCTGAGCCCCGCACGTTGCGAGGGCGACCGCCAGCTCGAGGTCGGCCGGACGCAAGGCCTCAAGGCCGTTGCGGCGGACGTCGCCGAGCGAACGCTACGATCGGCCTAGATGGCGACCCAGTCGGAGACGATCCAGATCAGCGGCATCCGCTGCGAGCGCTGCGTCGGCCGGCTTGCCGGAGCCTTGCGTGGCCATGACGGCCTCGAGTTCGCGAACGCGAACCTGATGGGCCAGGTGCAGCTCGCGTGGGACGACGAGCGAACCGACCGCGACTCGATCCTCGCGGCCCTGGCCAGGGCCGGCTTCCGGCCGCTCGAACCGGTCTAGAGCTCTTCGTGGGAGTCGGACGGGATGATCTGCCTGCCGCGCGGGCCGGAATCGCTCTTACCCTCGAGCATCCTGGCTCGCCTTTCCCCCTCCCGCTCCGCGCCGAGCCGTTCCTCCTCGTGCTTCTCGCTCCAGTCCGGGTCGTCGGGATCGAGCGTCTCGGGCGCGAAGGTGGTCTCCGCGAGGCCGTAATAGGCGGCGACGGCCTCGTGGTCGAACTCGCCGTCCTTGACCTCAGGACCCTCTTCGACCAGCTCCTTCGAGACCGTGAGGAGCACGACGTGCTCGGAGTCGTCGACTTGGGCGAAGATCTTCGGGATCGCGTTCCGCTTCTTGCGCAGGCTCCCGTGTTCGACGATCAGGTAGTCGCCTTCGGCGCGAACGAGCTGGCCGAGCCTCTGGTCGTCGCTGGTGATGACGTCGTAGCCTTCCATCTGCCTCCTCTTCCCGGGGTGTCCGTTGAAGTAAACGGGAATTGCGAGCCGAGCGAGCGCGTTTCAGCCCTTAGACCGACGATTAGCTAGGGTGGCCGCGATGGGCGAGACCACTCCCGAAGCGGAGCCGAGGAAGCTTGCTGAGGAGGCCCGCGACCGAGTCCGTTTCGAGGAGGAAGCCCTCGAACTGGCGGATCAGGTGTACCGGGTAGCCAGGAGGCTCGTGTCCACCCGAGAAGAGGCGGAGGACTTGATGCAGGAGACCTATTCGCGTGCATTCCGTGCCTGGCGCTCGTTCCAGCCGGGGACGAACCTGCGCGCGTGGCTCCTCCGCATTCTCACCAACCTGAACATCGACCGCGGCCGCCGGCAGCAGCGTTCGCCCGACATGCAGCCGCTCGAGGAGGGCGACTACTTCCTCTACAACAAGCTCGAGGAGGCCGGCCGCGAGCCGAACATCGAGCAGGAGCGCGTGGACGAGCGGCTCTCGCAGGACGACGTCGTCTCGGCGCTCTCGGAGGTGCCGCACGACTTCCGCGACGTGATCCTGCTCGTAGATATCGGCGACTTCAGCTACGCCGACGCGGCGCAGATCCTGGAGATTCCGATCGGCACCGTCATGTCGAGGTTGCACCGAGGACGGCGCATCCTCAAGAGCCAGCTGGCCGAACAGGCGGTCAGCGCCTGATGGCTCCCGGGCTCGAGGCGGATCCGTGCGCGAAGTGCGAGGAGATGCTTCAGCCCTACCTCGATCGCGACCTCACCGACGCCGAGCGCGCGGAGGCGGAGGTCCACCTCGACGGGTGCAGCTACTGCAGGAAGCGCTACCGCTTCGAGGCGGAGCTGCGGCGGTTCGTCCGCCACGCGGTCTGCGAGGAGATGCCGCCGGATCTGAAGCGGAAGCTCGCCGACCTGCGCACGCCGCTGTACTGACGGAACCGCATCGGGTCCACGGCCCGCCCGTGCAGCCGCAGCTCGAAGTGCAGGTGCGTCCCCGAGCACGAGCCCGTGCAGCCCGCCGTTCCGATCCGCTGCCCGGCCTCGACCATCTGGCCGACGCGCACGCGCCAGCCGGCGAGGTGTGCGTAGAGCGCCGTGTAGCCGTCGCCGACCGCGACCTGGACGACGTTCCCGTAGCCCTCGTACCCGTACCGCTCGCCGACGACGACCACGCGTCCGCGCTCGGCGGCCCGCACTGCGAGCGAGCGGAGGATGCCGATGTCGAGGCCCGGGTGCCGCCGCCCAGCGTCGTAGCCGAAGGGCGCCGTCACCGTTCCGCTTGCGGGCCAGCCGGACCACGCGGGGCCGGCCGGCTGGGCGACCAGCGGCGTGCGCGCGAGTGCCAGGGCGAGGAGCAGGGCGAGCACGAGAAGCGGGTACTACTAGCAGGTCGCGCGGGCCGGGCCCACGATCACGACGAGGCGGCGTGGGTTGTTGCCGCCGGGAAGCGGGCTCGTCTTCCCGCAGCCGATCTGGGTTGCAAGCCTCTGGGCGAGAGCTGCGCCACCCGGTTCGAAGTAGACCGCGGTCTCCTTGTAGTCGAACCGGTTCGCCTTCGTGACGTGCTGGATCCGGTAGCCGAAGGAACCGACGCGGCTCGCCACCCGGCGGGTGTAGTTGATGTCGCCGCCGCCGTTCAGGACGTCCACGGCAACGTTCCAGGGCGGGGTCAGTGCCGCCGCCCGTCGCTCGGCGGCCGAGGTGCCGCCGTGGCCGAAAGCGAGCACGAGCACGAGTGAGACGACAGCGACGAGCGCCGCAGCGGCGCCGGCGGCGATCCAGCGGCCGAACGCGCGCGGCGCTGGCGGCTCGACTGGCATTCCCGAGAGCTTGCGCGCCTCGCGATGGTCGATGCCGAGCGCGGTCGCGTAGCGGAGCAGCGCCATCACCGCGGCCTCGTAGCCGGGGAAGCGATACAGCCGGCCCTCCTCGAGCCACTCCACCTGCTCGGGCCAGAGCGCCGACCGCTTGGCCGCCTGTTCGACCGTCAACTTGCGCTGCAGACGCAGCGCGGTCAGCGCCGGGCTCTTCTCGGCCGGGGCGGCTTCTAGGGGTCTGGCTAGCTCCACGGATTCAATCTCTCGGGCACGTCATCGGTGAAATCGACGTCCCCTGGAGGTCCTAGATCGTCGCAGGCAACGAGGACGGCGTCGAGGGTCTTCGCTCCCTCGTCGGGGATCTCCTCCCACACCCCACGGGCGAGCAGCACAGGATGGAGGCGGACGCCGCCGTAGGTCGCCGCGACGACGGGCTCCGAGCTTCCCCGCCAGGCCTCGATCACGCGGTCGATCGCCTCTGGTGCGAGGTCCGGACCGTCGGCAAGCACGATCACCGCTGCCTCGACCTCGGGTGGAAGCGCGCGCAGCCCGCAGCGCAGCGAGGCTCCCGGACCGCGCTCCCAGTCCGGACAGCGCACGCCCCGCGCGCTCGTCTCGAGCTCGTGGGCGCCGAGGACGACCACGACGTTGTCGACGGAGCTGCGGCGGACCCGCTCCAGCACCGGTTCGACCAGGAGCCGCTGCTTGGGCGAGCCGAAGCGCGTCGAGGCCCCCGCCGCGAGCACGACGCAAGCGACCATGACCTAGGCGCCGACAGCCTCGAGCGCGCGTCGAATCAGCGGGCGGGCGAGGTCGACCTTGAACGCCGTCCCGGGAAGCGGTGTCGCCCGGTCGAGGTCGTCGGGCGCGTCGAGCCGCCAGGGGATCGGCGCCACCCCGGCGAGCGCCAGGCGCACGCCGTCCGAGCCGCGCGCGGCCCCCACGCCGACGAGCGGGAAGGAGAACCTCGCCCGGTCCATCGCCTTCAGGTACGTGCTCGCTTCCGGACTGGGAACGTCGAGCTCGAGGATCAACTCGCCCGGCTCGAGCGCGGTCACGTCCCTGTCGTCCTCGGTCGGCAGGCGGTAGAGCTCGTCGAGTGGCAGCTCGCGCCGGTCGGTGCGCAGTGTCGCGCCGAGCGCGAGGAGCGCAGCGGCGGGATCGGAGGGGTGGGCGGAGGCGCAGCGCTCGTTGCCGAAGACGGCGTGCTCGCGATGCGCTCCCTGGCGGGCGTGGCAGTGGTTGCCGCCGTGGAGAAAGCACGGGAACTTCAACCGCCAGTACCAGCAACGCGTCGCCTGGAGCAGGTTGCCTCCGATCGTTCCCATCGAGCGCAGTTGCGGCGAGGCGGCGAGCGAGCAGGCCTCGCGAAGAGCCTGCGGGATCTGCTGGTCCAACTCGAGCTCTGCGAGTGTCGTTCCTGCGCCGATCCGGCTACCGCCCTCGCGTACGCCGCGCGGCACGACGCCGCGCAGTTCGACCAGCGTCTCGGCCTCGACGATCTGGTCGCGCAGGAGCGGGACGAGATCGGTGCCGCCGGCGAGCGCGACCGAGCCGTTTCCGAGCTCGGCGGTCGCGCTCTCGACCGAGTCAGGCCGGAGCAGTTGCAAGCTTCTTCTCGCGCTCCCGCGCCTCCCTCAGCGCGCGGAGCATCTCCTCCCGGCTGACGGGCAGCGAGCGGACGTCTGCGCCCGTCGCATCGCGGATCGCGTTCACGATCGCGGCCGCGGTCGGCACGATCGGCGGCTCGCCGAGCCCTTTCGAGCCGAGGTTCGTCAGGTGCTCGTCCGGGATGTCGGGGAAGTCGACCGCGATCTCGGGCACGTCGGCGATCGTCGGCAGCTTGTAGGCGTCGAGCGTCTGCGTGAGGATCGTGCCGCTGGCGGGGTCGAACATCCGCTCCTCGGAGAGCGTGTGGCCGACGCCCTGGATGATCCCGCCCTCAACCTGGCTCCGGGCGCCAAGCGGGTTGATTACCCGACCGATGTCGTGGATCGCCGCGATCCGCTCGACCGTCACCTCGCCGGTCTCGACATCCACGGCCACGTCCGCGACCTGGACGCCGAAGGTGAGCACCCGCATTCCGGCTGGGTTGGGCCCGCGCGAACCCCTGCCGGTGATCTGCGCGTCCTCGAGCAGCCCGGTGATCTCCTCGAGCGGCCAGGAGCCGCCGTCGGCCGAGACGACTCGGCCGTCTCGGAGCGACAGCACCCGCTGCTCGAGGTCGAAGCGCTGCGCCGCGATCTCGAGGATCTGCCGGGCGGCGTCGGCCGCGGCCGCCCGCACAGCCGGGCCCATCGAGGGTGTAGTCGAGGAGCCGGCGGAGACCGACGCATACGTCCCCCGGGCCGAGTCGCCGAGTGAGACGCGCACCCGCTCGACCGGCAGCCCGAGCTCCTCCGCCGCGATCTGCGCCATCGCGGTGCGCGTGCCGGTGCCGATGTCCTGCATCGCCGTGAGGACCGTCGCCGAGCCGTCGGAGCTCACTCGCACGCCCGCGTACGAGGGCGGCCCGCCGCCGCCGTACCAGATCTGGCTCGCGAGCCCCGTGCCGCGGCGCACGGAGCCCTCCGAGCGTGCCCGCACCTCGTCGCGGCGCGCCCAGTGCTCCTCGGCGCGGTCGTAGCACTCGAGCAGCTTCTTCGACGAGAACGGCCGGCCGTCCTCGAGGTCCTGGTCGGCGTGGTTGCGCCGCCGCAGCGCGAGGGGGTCGAGCTCGAGCCGCGCCGCGAGTTCGTCGAGCAGGCACTCGAGCCCGTAGGTTCCCTCGACGAAGCCGGGTGCGCGGAAGGCGGCGTTCGGCGGCAGGTTGAGCTTGGCGCCGTACGTGAGCGTGCGCACGTTGTCGCAGGCGTAGAGCATCTCGAGCGGGCCGTAGGTCGGTCCCGACCACCCCGTCCACCCGACCGCGTTCACGTACTCGGCGTCGAGCGCGACGAGCGTGCCGTCCGAGCGTGCGCCCGCTCGTAGCCGTTGGATGGTCGCGTTGCGGTTGCCGGTCGCGAGGTTCTCCTCGCGGCGCGTGAGCGCGCACCGAACGGGCCGGCCGGTTTTGCCTGCGAGCGCGATTGCGATGTAGGTGTAGTCCCCGGGGCTGTTCTTCGAGCCGAAGCCGCCGCCCATGTAGTTGCAGACCACCCGCACCCGGTCGGGTGGCAGCTCGAGTTGCTCGGCGATCGACGCGCGCACGCCCCAGATGAACTGCGTTGAGATGTAGACCTCGAGCGTGTCACCCTCCCAGCGGCAGACCGACTGGTGGGTCTCCATCGAGTTGTGCAGGACGGTCTGCGTCCGGTACTCGGCCTCGACGATCACGTCGGCCTGGGCGAAGCCGGCCTCGACGTCGCCGCGGTCGTAGCGCCGCGGGTCGGAGACGAACGACTCTCGCCGGACCGCTTCCTCGGGATCGAGCAACGGCTCGAGCTCCTCCCACTCGACCTCGATCGCAGCCAGCGCCTCTCGTGCCCGCGCGAAGCTGTCCGCAGCGACGGCCGCGACCGGCGCGCCGTGGTAACCGGGCTCGCTCTGGAGGACGTGGCAGTCGTCGGGGCCGATCGCGCCGAGCACACCGGGCAGCTCGAGCGCCGGGCTCAGATCCATCTTCTCCGCGCGCGCGCGCGCGTGGGGCGACCGCAGCACCGCCGCGTGCAGCATCCCGGGAAGCTGGAGGTCGGCGGTGTAGATCGCCTGTCCACGGGCGCGCTGCGGCCCGTCCTGCCGTGTCGCCGGTTTCCCGACTACCGCTCCCGGACCTTGCGGCCACTGGTCGAGCGCGTCGTCGTCTTCGACCACGACCCACTGCTCGCTGTAGCGGCCTTCGACTTCCTTCTCGGTCTTGATCAGTCGCGCCAAGTGAGAACTGCCTCCTCGATTCGTGAGTATGCGCCGCAGCGGCAGAGGTTTCCGGCCATCGCGTGCCGGACGCGCTCGGCCGTCGGCTCCGGGTCGGCCTCGACGAGCGCCGCTGCGGAGACGATCTGGCCCGGCGTGCAGAAGCCGCACTGGAGCGCGTCGGTGCGGACGAAGGCGTCGACGAGCGGGTGGTCCTGCAGGCCCTCGATCGTCGTCACCTCGCGGTCGCCCACGGTGTGGACGAGCGTGATGCACGAGAGGACCGGCGAGCCGTCGAGCTGGACGGTGCAGGCACCGCAGTGACCCTCGCCGCAGGCGATCTTCGTGCCGGTCAGGCCGAGGTCGTCGCGCAGTGTCTCGGCCAGGGTGCGCCCGACCGGCGGGTCGACCTCGCGCACGCTCCCATTGATCCTCAAGCTAAGCACCACGCTACGCGTTTGGTTTCGCCGAAATGAGGTCTGACATGAGTATCTCGTTGCGCCGCTCGCGCAAGGTATCGCCTCCTCAGGCGCCGCTGGTCACCGCCAAGATGTCCGCCAGGTGCACCAGCCGAAACGTCGTGCGGTTGACGATCCGCTGCTCGCCCTCGTCCTCCACCTCGGGAAGGGTCCGCCAGAGGTCGCGCGCAGTGGTCACGAGCTCGCGGATTCGATCGCGCTCCTCCTTGTGCCCGTCGCGGTCCGCGCACGCGTTCAGCGCGAGTCCGAGCACGCCGATCGTGTCCGGCTGCCGAGTCCAGAGAAGCGGCGTCGCCATCGAGAGGTACTGGTGGATGCGCGCGAGCGCCATCGGTTGCTCAAAGGTCGTGCTGCCGAGCGGCGCGCTCGGCTCGAGCGGCGGCTCGCCCTCGGCGATCCGGCTCGCGTTTCCGGCCAGCATCGCCCGCACTTGCGACTCGTCAAGGCCGGCTAGCGCTGCTGTGCGCAGTGCGATCAGGAGCGAGCTCGGCTGCTGCCCGTAGGGGTAATCGGAGGCATAGACGACCTGCTCGGGTCCGACGAGGTGGTACAGGCTGAGCAGGTCGATCGGGCTCCAGACGGAGGTGTCGAAGAAGACGCCAGCCTTGCCGCCGAAGTGCCCCGCCAGCTCGGAGAGGTCGGCGATTCCGGCGTGGGCGATGATCAGCTCGGCCTCGGGGTAGCGCTCGATGAGGCGTGCGAGGTGATCGGCGATCGGCGGCAGGCCTCGCCCGCCGTGGATCAGGATCGGGACATGTCGCTCCGCGGCGAGGGCGAAGACCGGCGCAAGCCGCTCGTCGTTCAGCAGAAAGCGCTGCGCCCGCGGGTGCAGCTTGATTCCGCGTGCGCCCGCGTCGAGAGCGCGGGTCGCCTCCTCGATCGGCTCCTCCCCGAGATCGAGCCGCACGAACGGGATCAGGCGGCCGCCCGAGCGCTCGGCGAACGCGAGCGTGCGGTCGTTGGCGGCCCGGAAGGCCGGGTGCCGGTCGGGCTCGTCCATGCAGAACATGAACGCGCGCGAGATGCGGTAGCGCTCCTGGATCTGCTCGAGGTCCTCGTAGACGCCGCTGAAGCCGTCGATGTCGTGGCCGAGGTGGACGTGCACGTCGAAGATCTCGGCATCGTCGGGCAGCTCGCGCTCTAGCTCCTCGTCGTAGCCGGCGATCAGCGCCTGGGCCCGCCGGAGCACGTCGTCCATCGCCGCCAGTCTACGCATGGCGCGATGCCCGCTGTCCACTCGTTCGGTCGGCCGCTCGCTCGTGATGCTTCTGGAGCTGGCGTAGGCTTGGCTCGGCGCAGTAGCATCACGCTGCCGTCGTGCCAGATGTCCTGATCTACGCAGACTCGCTTCGCTCGCCGGAGATGCGGCATGAGGTGCAGATCGCGATTCCGGATCCGTTCCTCTACGCGGAGGGAGGCGGCGAGCGGCACGTGGTCGCGAGCTCGTTCGAGCTCGACCGGATCGCGCAGGTCGCTCCGGGTCTCCAGGTCACGCCGCTGGAGGAGTTCGGAATCGACGAGCTCTATGCGCAGGGCCTCACACGTGACGAGATCGAGCTCGAGGTCGTCCTGCGAGCGGCCCGGCGCTTCGGGATCGAGCAGGCCGCGGTGCCGCCGACGTTCCCGCTCGAGCTGGCCGACCATCTGCGCGCCAACGGGATCGAGCTCTCCTCCGACCGTGACCAGTTCGTGGGCCGACGCCGGGTCAAGAACGACACTGAGCTGGCCGGGATTCGCCGCGCCCAGCGCGCTGCCGAAGCGGCGATGACCGCCGCGCGCGATCTCTTGCGCGCGGCCGAGCGCCAGAACGGGGATCTCGTCCTCGAGGGCGAGCCGCTCACCTGCGAGCGGATCAAGCTCGCAGTCGAGCAGGCGTTCACCGCCAACGGCGCCTTCGCCGACGAGTTCATCGTCTCGCACGGCCCGCAGACCGCCGTCGGCCACGACATGGGCTCGGGGCCGATCGCGCCCGACGAGCCCGTCTGCCTCGACCTCTTCCCGCGCGACCGCGAGTCCGGATGCTTTGCCGACATGACGCGCACGTTCGTCGTCGGCGAGCCCTCCGACGAGCTCCTCGAGTACCACCGGCTCTGCCGCGAGGCGCTCGACCGCTCGGTCGCGGCCGTCAAGCCGGGCATCGCGGGGAGCGAGCTCAACCGGATCTGCTGCGAAGTGTTCGAGGAGCACGGCTTCCCGACGCTTCTCTCCAAACAGCCGGGGCAGGTGCTGAAGGACGGCTTCTACCACTCGCTCGGTCACGGAGTCGGGCTCGAGGTGCACGAGCAACCGAACCTCGGCCGCGGCCCGGGCGAGCTCGTCGCAGGCGATGTGATCGCCGTCGAGCCCGGGCTCTACCGCAACGGCTACGGCGGCTGCCGGCTCGAGGACATCGTGCTCGTGACCGCCGACGGCGCCGAGGTGCTGACCGAATATCCGTACGATCTGGCGCCGTAATGGGCCAAACGATCGAGACGATCCTCCTGGAGGAGCGTCGGTACCCGCCGTCTCCGGAGTTCGCGGCGCAAGCCAACGCTCAACCGGAGATCTACGAGCGCGACTTCGAGGAGTTCTGGGAGACCGAGGGCCGGGAGCGAGTGTCCTGGTTCGAGGACTTCGGCGCCCTCTGCGACTGGGAGGCGCCCTACGCCAAGTGGTACGTCGGCGGCAGGCTCAACGTCGCCTACAACTGCGTCGATAGGCACGTCGAGGCGGGCAACGGAGACAAGGTCGCTTACCACTGGGAGGGCGAGCCCGAGGAAGAGCGACGAACGATCACCTTCGCCGACCTCCAGAGCGAGGTCGTCCGCTTCGCGAACGCGCTCAAGGAGCTCGGCGTCGCCAAGGGCACTTCGGTCGGGATCTACATGGGGATGGTCCCCGAGCTCCCGATCGCGATGCTCGCATGCGCCCGGCTCGGCGCGCCGCACACCGTCGTCTTCGGCGGCTTCTCCGCCGATGCGCTCTCGGACCGGCTGAACGACATGGGTTGCGAGCTCCTGATCACCCAGGACGAGGGGCTTCGCAACGGCGGGAAGGTGCCGCTGAAGGCGAACGCCGACGCCGCGCTGGCGTACTCGCCCGGGGTGAAGAACGCGATCGTCTACCGGCGGACCGGCGGCGATGTCGGCTGGACCGACGGGCGCGACCTCTGGTGGCACGAGCTCGTCGAGGGGAAAGAGTCCGACTCCGACTCGTGCCCGTGCGAGCCGATGGACGCCGAGGATCTCCTCTACCTGCTGTACACGAGCGGCACGACCGCGAAGCCGAAGGGGATCGCGCACACGACGGCCGGCTACCTCGTCGGCACCGCCACGACCCACCACTACATCTTCGACGTCAAGCCCGACTCGGTCTACTGGTGCGCCGCCGACATCGGCTGGGTCACCGGGCACAGCTACATCGTCTACGGGCCGCTCTGCAACGGCACCACCGGCGTCATCTACGAGGGCGTTCCGAACTTCCCGGACAAGGACCGTTGGTGGGCGATTGTCGAGCGCTACAAGGTCGACATCCTCTACACGGCACCGACTGCGATCCGGACGCACATGAAGTGGGGGCCGGAGCACGCCGCCAAGCACGACCTGACCTCGCTGCGCCTGCTCGGCACGGTGGGCGAGCCGATCAATCCGGAGGCCTGGGTCTGGTACCGGGAGCACATCGGCGGCGACCGGACACCGGTCGTGGACACGTGGTGGCAGACGGAGACGGGGATGATCATGATCACGCCGCTGCCCGGGATCACGACGTTGAAGCCCGGATCGGCGACGCGGCCCTTCCCCGGGGTGGACGCCGCGGTCTACGACGAGCAGGGGAACGAGGTCGGCCCCGGCGGAGGCGGCTACCTCGTCCTGCGCCGCCCGTGGCCCGCGATGCTGCGCGGGATCTACAACGACGACGAGCGCTATCGGGAGACGTATTGGTCGAGGTACGAAGACACGTACTTCGCGGGCGACGGGGCGCGGATCGACGAGGACGGCGATTTCTGGCTGCTGGGCCGCGTCGACGATGTGATGAACGTCGCCGGCCACCGCATCAGCACCATCGAGGTCGAATCGGCACTGGTGGATCACCCGGTGGTCGCGGAGGCGGCGGTGGTG
>DATAOV010000095.1:0-13958 GCA_036265535.1 Gaiellaceae bacterium
CACGCAAGGGCACGACCTTCGAGTTCAAGCTCTCCGAGCCGGCGACGGTCACCTTCAAGTTCGACCGCGTCAAGCCCGGAGCCAGGCGGCACGGCAGATGCCTGCCGCGAACGAAGTTCCGCCGTGCGCCCGCATGCACCCGCTACCTCTCCATCACCGGGAGCCTCGACGTGGCCGGCCAGTTCGACGCCAACCGCTACGCCTTCGCCGGGAAGCTCCACGGGAAGGTCTTCGCGCCGGGGGTCTATCGGCTGCGGGCGGTCGCACGCGACGCGGGCGAGAACGTGAGCAAGACCGCGGTCGCCGCGTTCAGGGTGGTGCGCTAGCCCGTACCATCGCGGGCGTGGCGGCGGCGATCCGCATCGGCACCTGCTCGTGGGCCGACGAGTCCCTGACGAAGTACTTCTACCCGCCCGAGGTCAAGGGAGCCGAGGAGCGGCTGCGCTACTACGCCGACCGCTTCGACACCGTCGAGGCGAACTCGACCTACTACAGCCTCCCAGCCGAGGAGATGGTGCGGCGCTGGCACGAGCGGACGCCCGAGGGGTTCGTGATGCACGTGAAGGCCTTCGGGGTGATGACGCGGCACCCGGTCAAGGTCGAGCAGCTCCCGCCCGACCTGCGCGAGGCCGCGCCCGTAGACGAGCGGGGCCGGGTAGACCGCCCGCCGCGCGAGTTCCGGGCCGAGGTCTTCCGCCGCTTCCACGAAGCGTTGGAGCCGCTGCGGCGGAACGACAAGCTTGGCGGGATCCTGATGCAGCTTCCGCCGTACGTGGTCTTCAAGCCCTCCTCGCTGGAGTACCTGGAGTGGGCGCAGGAGCAGCTCGGCGGTGACGAGATGCTGGTCGAGTTCCGGCACGCGAGCTGGCTCGAGTCCGACAACCGCCTGGAGACGCTGGCCTTCCTCGAGCGAAACCACATGAGCCATGTGATCGTGGACGCGCCGCGCACCGAGGCGCGCAACGTCTCCCCGACCGTCGTCGCCACCACCACCCCGACGGCGTACGTGCGCTTCCACGGGCGTAACGCCGCCACCTGGAACAAGCGCGTGCGCAGCGCCGCCGAGCGGTTCGACTACCTCTACTCCGACGAAGAGCTCGGCGAGTGGGTCGAGCCGCTGGCCGAGCTCTCCGGGCAGTCGGACGAGGTCTACGCGATGTTCAACAACAACGGACGGTCGACGATGCCGGGCCCGCCATCCCTCGACGGTACGGCCGGCGACGGCGAGACGGTTGCCCAGGCGCCCGTGAACGCGCAGATGCTGCGAGGCCTGCTCGAGGCCAACGGCCTCCCGGTTACGCCCGCTCCCGCGACGGCCACGTAGCATCCCCGAGTGGCGGTTTCGAGATGAGCGCAATCGTGTCGATCGGTCGGTTCCGACGGCCACGCGGGCAAAGCCCACGCGGCCTGAAGACGGCACCGCGAGCGGTGCCTTAGTGCAACCTTGGTCGTACGACCTGGCCGGCCGCTTCGACGAGCACGAATTCGAGAGCGCCGTCCTGAAGGACAATCCGCTCGGCGACCCGCACGCGCGGCCGCTCTGGGTCTACGTGCCGCCGGGCTACGACTCCGACCGGGAGCGGCGTTACCCGTCGGTCTACGTCATCCAGGGCCTGACGGGGCAGATCGACATGTGGCGCAATCGCAGCGCCTTCCGGAAGACCTTCCCCGAACTCGTCGACGAGATGTTCGCGCGCGGCGACTCGCCGCCGTGCCTGCTCGTCTTCGTCGACGCGTGGACCTCGCTCGGCGGGAGCCAGTTCATCGACTCGCCCGGCACCGGCCGCTATCACACGTACATCTGCGAGGAGATCGTCCCGTTCGTGGACGAGCGCTACCGCACGCTCGCCGGGGCCGAGCACCGTGGGATCGCGGGCAAGTCGAGCGGAGGCTACGGCGCGATGGTCAACCCGATGCTGCGCCCCGACGTCTTCGGCGGACTCGCCACCCACGCGGGGGACGCGCTCTTCGAGATGTGCTATCTGCCGGACTTCCGGCGCTCCGTGCGCGCGCTGCGCGACCACTATGACGGCTCGTTCGAGCGCTTCTGGGAGGACTTCCGCAGTCGCCCCGCACTCTCGAAGGATTCCGACCACACCCTCCTGAACGACTACTGCATGGCCGCCTGCTACTCCGCCGAGGAGGACGGGACCGTCCAGCTGCCGTACGACACCGCTACCGGCGAGCTGCGGCCCGAGATCTGGGAGCGCTGGCTCGCATGGGACCCGGTGCGGATGGCACCCGAGCGGGCCGACGCCTTGCGCTCGCTGACGGCGATCTACGTCGACTGCGGCTCCCGTGACCAGTTCTTCCTCGACCTCGGGGCCGAGGCCTTCAAGCGCAAGCTCGACGAGGTCGGCGTGACCGACTACTTCTACGAGCTCTTCGACGCGACCCACTCCGGGATCGAGTACCGCTACCCGCAGGCGATCGGCTACCTCGCGGAGCGGCTGTCGTGATCCTCGGCGCTGCGGGCCTCGCGGCCGCGGCGCTCATCTGCCTCGACCCCGGTCACGGAACGCCGCCGGCGGTCGGCAGACAGGTGGAGCCCATCGGCCCCGGGTCGAAGGTGACGAAGATCAAGGACGGCGGGGGAGCGCCCGGGGAGGCCGGCGTGGCGCTCGCGATCGCGCGCCGGACGCGATCGCTCTTGCTCGCGCGGGGCTACCGGGTGGCGATGACGCGCACGGGCCCGACCTTTCGGTACGGGACCGGCGGCAACATCGCCCGCGCGCAGTTTTGCAACCGGCGGCACGCGGCGCTGATGGTGCGCATCCACGCCGACGGCTCCCGGAACACCTCGCTCCACGGCATCTCGACGCTCGTGCCCGCCAGGCACCGCGGCTGGACGGACGACATCTACGCGCCCAGCCTGAGGGCGGGAGCGATGCTGCAGCGGGCTCTCGTGAGCGCGACCGGGGCGGCCGACCGCGGCGTCGTCCGGCGCTCCGACCTGACCGGCTTCAACTGGGCGAACGTGCCGGCGGTGCTCGTCGAGACGGGCTTCCTCACAAACCCGGCCGAGCGCCACCTGTTGAACAGCGCCGCCTACCAGCAGCGCGTGGCGGTGGGGCTGACCGCCGGGATCGCGTCGTTCATTGCGCTCCCGAGCTCGAAGTAGCTCGGAAAGACGCGTCGTTAGTCGGGCGGGCGGCCGCGCATCTCCTCGGCGGCTGCGCGCCCGCGCTCGTGGACGGCCTGGCGGCGGTCCTCGACCTCGGCCGGCTCGCCGACCTCGTCGACGGGCGTCTCCGCCGCTTCGAACTCCTCGCGCTCCTCGACGATGGTGCGCGACTCGTCGAGCTTGTGGCGCAGCTCCTGGGCCCGCGGATCCTCGCGGGGAGCAGGCTCCTCCTTGCGCCGCAGCATCCGGTAGGCAGCCGCACCCGCGACCCCCACCGCGCCGGCCAGCCAGGCGATCCGGGCTCTCATCGGGCCGATGCTACACTGGCGCCCTTCCTGCCACGCCATCGCGTCGTTCGCTCCCGAGCGGCGCTTGCCGGCGAGGCCGCCTGAGACCGAAGGAAGGGAGGTATCGGGAGCGTGACCGACTACGAAATCCTGCTCATGCTCGATCCCGAGCTGCCCGACGAGCGCCAGAACGAGATCGTCACCCGCGCGCGGGAAGCCATCGAGCGCGACGGGGGCCGCTTCGACGGGCACGAGCCCTGGGGCCGCCGTCGCCTCGAGTACGAGATCGATCACAAGCGCGAGGGCGCGTACCACCTGCTGACCTTCGCCTCCGAGCCCGCGACGCTGACGGAGATCTCGCGCGTGCTGAAGATCACCGACGGCGTCATGCGCCACCTGGCCGTGCGCCGCGTCGAGGGCGCCTCGACGCGTCCGCCGCAGCCCGCTCCCGAAGAGCCCGTTGCGGCGGCGGCCGGCGCGAGTCAGGATTCCGAGACCCGGACCGAGACCGAAAGCCCCGCCTGAGAGGAGAGGGAGGAATGGCCAACATCAACCGCGTCGTCCTCGTCGGCAACCTGACCAAGGATCCCGAGCTTCGCCATACGCCGAGCGGTACCGCCGTCTGCAAGCTGCGGCTCGCCGTGAACACGCGCCAGAAGGACGGTGCCACCGGCGAGTGGGGCGACAAGCCGAACTACTTCGACGTCACCGTCTGGGGCAACCAGGGCGAGAGCTGCGCCCAGTACCTCGCGAAGGGCCGCCCCGTCGCCGTGGACGGCCGGCTCGACTGGCGCGAGTGGGACGCCCAGGACGGCACCAAGCGCCAGGCCGTCGAGATCATCGCCGACAGCGTCCAGTTCCTGGGAGGCAGGCCCGAGGGCGAGGGCGGCGCGCAGCCGCAGTTCGTCCCGAGCGGAGCCACCGCCGAGAACGCCGACTTCGGGAGCTCCGCCAGCGACGACGATATCCCGTTCTGATGGCCCAGCGAGACCAGCGACAGCAGCGCAAGGGGCGCCCCGCCCCCGGCGGGCCGATCCGGAAGCGGAACTGCTACTTCTGCCGCGAGAAGATCGCGGAAGTCGACTACAAGAACGCAAACCAGCTCCGCCGGTACGTCTCCGAGAAGGGCAAGATCCGCTCCCGGCGGATCACCGGCGCTTGCCGGCGGCACCAGCGGCAGGTCGCGCTGGCCGTGAAGCGGGCGCGCGAGATGGCGCTCCTCCCCTACTCCACCGGCTGAGCAGCATGCAGGTCATCCTCCGGCAGGACGTCGAGAAGGTCGGGCTGCGCGGCGAGGTCGTGGACGTCGCTCCCGGCTTCGCCCGCAACTTCCTCCTTCCGCGGAAGCTGGCCGAGACGGCTACGCCTGCGAAGGTCACCGAGCTGCGCAAGCACGAGGAGAAGCGGGCTCGGCACGAGGCACAGAGCTTCGAGCAGGCGCAGGAGATCGCGCAGACGCTCGAGAGCGCCGAGCTGCGCTTCGACGTTCCCGCCGGCGAGACCGGCACGCTCTTCGGGTCGGTCACGGCCACCGACATCACGGAGCAGCTCTGGCAGTCGCAGAAGGTGCGGATCGACCGGCGCAAGCTCGAGCTGCCCGAGTCGATCAAGCGGATCGGGCGCTACCAGATCCCGGTCGAGCTCTTCGCCGACGTGACGGCCACGCTCCGCATCGCGGTCGTGCCGGAGGGCGGCGAGCTGCCGCCGCAGGAGGAGCTCGACGCGATCGCCGCGGCCGAGGCCGAGGCAGAAGCGGCCGCCCAGGCCGAGGCGCAGGCCCAGCACCAGGAGGCCGAGGCCGAGATCGAGGCGGTCGTGGCCGAGGAGGAGGCGGAGCCGGAGCCGGAGACCGAGCCGGCTGCCGAGGCCGAGCAGGTGCCCGAGGATGCGTTCGACCGGGCCGCCGACGCCGCCGACCCCGAGCGGGAGTAACAACAGCGCACAGTCTTCTCCACAGGTTGACGGTGGCCTGTGGAATTCCGAAGGGACTTTCCGCTCCGAGCGGGAAAATCACCCACAGGCGTCGTCCGGGAGCCCTGGGAACCTGTGTTCCCTTATGCCTGTAAACCGCCCTGATCGCGCCGCAAAGGGCCTGTCGAAAGTCGGGTCGTCCAGACCTTCCACGGCCGTCTCCGGAGTGCTTACGTAGCGCGATGGCCCAGCTCGCCCAGGCCTCGCCGACCGCCCCGGTTCCGCCGCAGAATCTCGAAGCGGAGGAATCAGTCCTCGGCGCGATGATGCTCTCCCCCGGCGCGATCGGGGCGGTCAGCGAAGTGCTTGACGCGAGCGACTTCTACCGCGAGAGCCACGCCAAGATCTACCGCGCGGCTTTGGCCCTTTATGCCAAGGGCGAGCCCGTCGACGCGATCACCCTCGTCGACGAGCTCGAAGAGCGTGGCGAGCTCGAGGACGCGGGCGGCCGCGTCCGCATCCACGAGCTGGCCGCGCTCGTCCCGGCGAGCGCCAACGCCGGGCACTACGCCCGCATCGTGCGGGAGATGGCGACGCTCCGCGGTCTGATTCGGGCGGGCGGCGAGATCGCCCAGTTGGGGTGGGACCGGCCGGGAGACACCACCGACCTCGTCGACCGCGCCGAGCAGGTCGTCTTCGACCTCTCGCAGGCGCGCGTGACGAGCGAGTTCAGTCACATCGAAGAGCTGCTGAAGGACAGCTTCGAGCGGATCACCGCGCTCTACGAGGCAGGTGCCGACGTCACCGGGACGGCGTCCGGCTTCCGCGACCTCGACAAGCTCACGTCCGGCTTCCAGCCCGGAAACCTGATCATCGTCGCCGCCCGCCCGTCCATGGGGAAGTCCGGCCTCGGTCTTTGCGTCGCCGCCAACCTGGCGGTGCGCGAAGAGCGGCCGGTCGCCCTCTTCACGCTCGAGATGTCCAAGTCGGAGGTCACCCAGCGGCTGATGTGCAGCGAGGCGAAGGTCGAGTCGCAGCGCCTGCGCACCGGCAAGCTCGGCGCAGACGACTGGCCACGCCTAACGGCCGCCTGCGACCGGCTCGCCAAGGCGCCGATCTACGTCGACGACACCGGGTCGATCACGATGATGGAGATCCGCTCGAAGGCGCGGCGTCTGAAGTCGCGCGAGCCGGATCTCGGCCTGATCGTGGTCGACTACATGCAGCTGATGACCTCCGGCTCGACGGTCGAGAACCGCGTCCAGGAGGTGTCGCAGATCTCGCGCTCGCTCAAGATCCTCGCCCGCGACCTCGACGTCCCGATCCTGGCGATGTCGCAGCTCTCGCGGGCCGTCGAGCAGCGTCACGACAAGCGTCCGATCCTCTCCGACCTGCGCGAGTCCGGCTCGATCGAGCAGGACGCCGACCTGGTCATGTTCATCTACCGCGACGAGTACTACAACGAGGAGTCGGACCAGCAGGGCATCGCCGAGGTCCACCTTGCGAAGCACCGGAACGGGCCCACCGATACGGTCAAGCTCTCGTTCCTGAAACGGTACGCGAAGTTCGCCGACCTGGCGCCGGCCGCCTAGGAGCGCTTGTGCAGACACCCTCTCATGTGTCGACCGGTCAATTCGGACGTGGGCGCGGGCGAAGCCCGTGCGCACTGACGACGGCAGCGCAAGCGCAGCCTTAGCCATGTACGAGCAGACCGTCGTCCTCCTGGCCCGCACCACCGCCTTCACGGTCATCTGCCAGGACTGCGCCGAGAGCAGCCCGCACGACGAGTACGCAGGCCTGACGGCACAGGGAACCCTGCGCCTCGGCCACGACCTCGGCTGGACGACCTGCCCGAAGGGACACCGCATCCGCGTGATCCGCGCTGGCGGCGCGGTCGCCGCCGAGGCGACCTCGCCACTCTGGTAGCCGGTAGCCGCCGGGTACGGCAAACTGCGAGCCGTGCCTGCGACCGTGATCGTGGGGGCGCAGTGGGGCGACGAGGGCAAGGGCAAGATCGTCGATCTGCTCGCCCAGCACTCCGACCTCGTGTGCCGCTACCAGGGCGGGCCGAACGCCGGGCACACGATCGTCGTCGACGGCGAGAAGTTCAAGTTCCACCACATGCCGTCCGGGATCCTGCACGGGAAGGAGTGCATCCTCGGCTCGGGTTGCGTGATCGACCCGGAGGTCTTCGTGCGCGAGCTCGACGGCCTGGAAGCCCGCGGGATCTCGACCGAGGTGGTGCGGCTCTCGGGCGAAGCGCACCTGATCATGCCCTGGCACGTGGCGATCGACCAGGGCACCGAGCGGCGGCTCGGGAACCTCCAGATCGGCACCACCAAACGGGGCATCGGCCCGGCCTACGCCGACAAGGCCTCGAGGCTCGGGATCCGCGTCCAGGACCTGCTCGAGCCGAAGATCCTGCGCCAGAAGATCGAGGTCGCACTCGCCGAGAAGAACGTCTGGCTCGAGCGGGTCTACGGCGCCGAGCCGCTCGAGCTCGAGGACCTGGCCGCACGTTACGAAGGCTTCGCACAGCGCCTGCGGCCGTACGTGGCCGACACCTCGCTCCTGATCCATCGGGCGCTGCGCGAGGGCAGGTTCGTGCTGCTCGAGGGCGCACAAGGGACGCTGCTCGACCTCGACCACGGCACCTACCCGTTCGTCACCTCGTCAGGCACGGTCGCCGGGGCCGCCGCGGTCGGGACGGGGATCGGGCCGAACAGAATCGATTCGATCATCGGCGTCGCCAAGGCCTACCTGACACGCGTCGGCGAGGGGCCGTTCCCGACCGAGATCGAGGGCGGTGACCAGGCGCGTGTACGCGATCTCGGCGCGGAGTTCGGGACGACGACCGGGCGTGAGCGCCGCTGCGGATGGCTCGACCTCGTCGCGCTCCGTTACGCAGTGCGCCTGAACGGAATCACCTCGCTCGCGCTCACCAAGCTCGACGTCCTCTCCGCGTTCCACGAGCTTCCTGTCTGCGTGCGCTACCGGCTGCGAGACGGGTCGGAGACGGCCGATTTCCCGGCTCACCAGAGCGACTTCCACCACTGCCGTCCCGTCTACGAGCCGCTCCCGGGCTGGGAGGAGCCGCTCGACGAGATCACCGAGCTCGGCTCGCTGCCGGCGAACGCGCGGCGCTACGTCGAGTTCGTCGAGCGGGAGCTCGAGGTGACCGTGTCGCTGATCGGCACCGGCGCCGAGCGCGAGCGCGTGTTGGCGCCTGGGCCGCTCGAGGCGCTCGCTCGACCCTAGTACTAGCCGGGAACGCGCCCCTGCACGGCCCACGAGCGCGCGGTGAGCTCGAAGCTGCCGGCCGGCTCGCCGAGTCGGCGCTGGTACTCCTGGCGGATCGTGTCCTGAGCGTCCGGCTCGAGCGAGACGAGGTACTGCCCGGCAGGTCCGACGCCGAGTTGGAACGAGCTCCACACCTCGTCGAAGTCCGCGTAGGACGTGGTGACCTCCAACGGTCCGAGCTCTACCTCCTCGAAACCCTGCGCGCTCCAGACCTCTTCGAGCTCCTCGAGCGTGCCGAAGGTAGTCTCGCTCGACGCCTCGGGCTTGACCGCGCGGGCGGCGTCCCAGAACGCGCTCAGCAGCTGCATCCCGTCGGCGAAGTCCCAGGTGCACGCCGCGACCACGCCTCCCGGACGGACGACGCGCGCCATCTCGGCGACCCCGGCCCGCGGATCGTCCATGAAGTGGACCACGAGCTGTGCGAGCGCACCGTCGAACGCGTCGTCCGGCCACGGCAGTTCTTCGGCCACACCCTTGCGCAGGTCCGCACCCGGAACGCGAGCCGCACAGGCCTCGAGCAGCGGCGACGGGTCAACGCCGGCGACGTTCTCCGCTCCGAGGCGCTTCGCGAGCTCCTCGGTCAGGACGCCCGAGCCGCAGCCGACGTCGACAACGCTCTGCCCGGAAGCGATCCCGCAGAAATCCGCGAACACGGGCGCCAGTTCGCGGGAGTAGCGGCCCATGAAGCGGTCGTAGGAATCACCCGAGACATCGAAGCTCATCCGGGGGCAGCGTATCCGCCGTCCAACGTGGGACACATTCGACACGCGTCGTCACAGACACGTGCGCTCGCTCTCGATACGCTCGCCTCGGGGAGGAGGCCGGGAGAACCTGATCTAGACGCTCGAGCACGAGCCGCCGCCGCCAGTACACTCGTTGCGCCGTGAAGGTGCTCATCGTGGGGTCGGGCGGACGCGAGCACGCACTCGCCTGGAAGCTCAGCCAGAGCCCGACGCTTGAGTCGCTCCACGCCGCGCCCGGAAACCCGGGCATCGCATCCATCGGCGAGTGCCACCCGGTCCGGGCGGAGGACGGCGAAGGCCTGCTCTCGCTGTGCCGCGCGCTGGGCGTCGATCTCGTCGTCGTCGGCCCCGAGGCGCCACTCGTCGTCGGCCTGGTCGACACCCTCCGCCGGGCGGGAGTCGCCGTCTTCGGCCCGACCCGGGCCGCCGCGCGGATCGAAGGGTCGAAGAACTTCGCCAAGGAGGTGCTCGAGGCTGCCGGCGTGCCGACTGCCGCTCGACTGGCGGTCGCACGGCCCCCGTGCGTCGTGAAGGCCGACGGGCTCGCAGCCGGGAAAGGAGTCTTCGTCTGCCGGACCCAGGAGGAACTCGACGCCGGCCTCCGTGGGGCTGCGGCGCTCGGAGGCGACCTCGTCGTCGAGGAGCTTCTGGAGGGCGAGGAAGTCTCGCTCTTCGCTGTTACCGACGGCCGCGACGCCGTCGCCCTGGCGCCCGCGCAGGATTTCAAGCGGATCGGCGACGAGGACACGGGGCCGAACACCGGTGGCATGGGCTCGTACTCGCCGGTGTCCGGACTGGACGAGCCGGAGGTCGAGGAGCTGCTCGAAACGGTGCATCGACCGGTCCTCGAGGAGCTCGCGCGGCGGGAATCGCCGTTCTCGGGCCTGCTCTACGCGGGTCTCATGCTGACCGACGAGGGTCCGCGGGTGCTCGAGTTCAACTGCCGCTTCGGCGATCCGGAGACGCAGTCGATCCTGCCGCTCGTCGAAGGCGACCTGCTGGTCACGCTCCGGGGCGCGGCGACCGGCGAGCTCGACTCGGACCTGAGCATCCGAGGAGGCGCGGCGGTGACCGTCGTGCTCGCGAGCGGGGACTACCCGGAACGAGGCGACACCGGCACGCCGATCGAGCGGATCGAGGCTGCCGAGGCGACGGGAGCCTTGGTGTTCCACGCCGGCACGGCGCGGCATGACGGACGCCTGGTCACGAACGGCGGGCGGATCCTCGGCGTGACGGCGACCGCCGAGGACCTCGCTGCCGCCCGGGCGGCAGCCTACGAGGCGGCGCACAAGATCGAGTTCGCCGGCATGCAGTTCAGGCGCGACATCGCCTTGGCCGCCGCGGAGGGCCATGTCCGCAGCTGAGAAGCCGGTAGTCGGGATCCTCGTCGGCTCGGAATCGGATCGCGAGCCGATGCAGCCCGCGCTCGACGAGCTGGAGGCGCACGGGATTCCGCACGAGCTCGAGGTGCGTTCGGCTCATCGCAGCCCTGATGCGGTTGCCGAGTACGCCCGCAGCGCTCGAGAGCGCGGGATTCGCGTGCTGATCGCCGGCGCAGGGCTCGCGGCGGCGCTCCCCGGAGTCGTCGCGGCGCACACCGACCTTCCGGTGATCGGCGTGCCGCTCCGCTCCCGGCTGAGCGTCCTCGACGGGCTGGACGCGCTGCTGTCGATCGTGCAGATGCCGCCGGGTGTGCCGGTCGCGACGGTCGGCGTCGACAATGCGAAGAACGCCGCCGCCCTGGCCGCCCGCATCCTCGGCAGCTGACTGCTTCGACCGCGCGGGCTCCAGGTGGCCTCCCGTCCGGGCCCATCCCCAACCCCCACCCACCCAGGGGGATCTCGAGGGTGCCTGAAGACGGCGCCCGGGTGGGTGACCGGACCGTGTCGAGTTCGTGAATCTGAGGACGGCTTCCTTCCTGCGCGGGCTCTAGACTGCAGACGGTGATCGCGCGCTATTCCCGACCCGTGATGGCTGGGGTCTGGTCGGACGAGAACAGGCTGGCGCACTGGCTCGACGTCGAGCTCGCCGCGCTCGAGGCGTGGGCCGAGCTCGGCGTCATTCCCGCTGAGGCCATAGCAGATGTTCGCGACCACGCAACGCCGCCTACGCCCGAGCGCGTCGCGGAGCTGGAGCGCGAGACCCAGCACGATCTTGCGGCCTTCGTGGACGCCGTCGCCGCCGAGCTCGGCCCGTCCGGACGCTGGCTTCACCACGGTCTGACTTCGTCCGACATCGTCGACACCGCCCTCGCGCTGCAGGTGCGCGAGGCGGGCTCGCTCCTTCTCGAGGCGCTCGACGGAGCGCTGGAGGCCGTGATCACGCGGGCGCAGCAGCACAAGGACGACGTCTGCATCGGCCGGACACACGGCGTTCACGCGGAGCCGACCACCTTCGGCCTGAAGCTGGCCGGCTGGGCGTTCGAGCTCGACCGCGGCCGCGACCGGCTCCGCCACGCACTCGAGGGAATGCGCGTGGGCAAGCTCTCCGGCGCAGTCGGCACCTACGCGGCCACCGAGCCGGAGCTCGAGCGCCTCGCGTGCGAGCGCCTCGGGCTCGAGCCGGCGCCTGTGTCGACGCAGATCATCCAACGCGATCGGCATGCCGAGCTGCTCTCCGCGCTCGCGCTCGTCGCCGCCTCGCTCGAGACGTTCGCGCTCGAGATCCGCCACCTGGCGCGGACCGAGGTCGGAGAGGTGGCCGAGCCGTTCGGGAAGGGCCAGAAAGGCTCCTCCGCGATGCCGCACAAGCGCAACCCGGTCGTCTCCGAGCGCATCTGCGGCCTGGCGCGGGTCGTGCGGGCCAATGCGCTGGTCGGTCTCGAGAACGTGGCGCTCTGGCACGAGCGGGACATCTCCCATTCCTCGGCCGAGCGAATCGTCATCCCGGACTCGTTCCTCGCACTCGACTACATGCTCGACCGCTTCACCTGGCTGGTCGAGGGCCTGGTCGTCAGGCCGGAGCGGATGCGCCGCAACCTCGAGGCCGGCCACGGGCTCTTCTTCAGCCAGCGCCTCCTGCTCGCGCTCGTCGAGTCCGGCCTGCCCAGGACCGAGGCCTACCGCCTCGTGCAGCGGCACGCGCTCCGGGCACACGAGGAGGAGCAGGACTTCCGTGAGCTCGTCAGAGCCGACGAAGAGATCGCCGGCCGCGTCGACCTCGACGCCATCTTCGACCTCGGCTGGTACACCCGTCACGTCGACGCCGTCTTCGAGCGGCTGGGCGCACTCGCCCGAAAGGAGGAGCCGATTCATGCCTGAAGCCGCCGTTCACGTCGGAAGCGGAAAGGTCCGCGAGCTCTACGAACTGGAGGGCGAGCGGCTGCTGCTCGTCGCCAGCGACCGCATCTCGACCTTCGACGTCGTCCTTCCGACCGAGATCCCCGACAAGGGCAGGGTGCTGACGGGACTCTCCGGGTTCTGGTTCGCACGCACGGCCGGACTCCTGGCCAACCACCTGCTCGCGCTGCGACCGGACGGGCGGTCGAGCGAATGCCGCCGGCTGGAGATGCTGCCGATCGAATGCGTCGTGCGCGGCTACCTCACGGGCTCGGGCTGGAAGGACTACCAGGCGACCGGCGCCGTCTGCGGGCACGTTCTCGGAGAGGGCCTGCGCGACTCCGACCGTCTGCCCGAGCCGATCTTCACCCCGGCCACCAAGGCCGAGGAAGGCCACGACGAGAACATCGACCGCGAGCGTGCGGCGAACCTCGTCGGCCGAGAGCGGCTGGACGAGGTCGAGCGGACGGCCATTGCCCTCTACCGATTCGCCTCCGAGCACGCGGCGGAGCGCGGAATCCTGATCGCGGACACGAAGTTCGAGTTCGGGCTCGATCCCGGCGGCAACCTGGTGCTCGCGGACGAGGCGTTCACACCCGACTCCTCGCGCTTCTGGCCCGCGGACGAGTACGAGGCAGGGCGGCCGCAGCCTTCCTTCGACAAGCAGTTCGTGCGCGACTACTGCGAGAGCCTGGGCTGGGACAAGACCGATCCGGGCCCAGAGCTGCCCGAGGAGGTAGTCGTCGGTACTCGGGCCCGCTACGTCGAGGCCTTCGAGCGCCTCACGGGGATCTCGTTCGACGACTACCTCGCCGACCCCCAGGTCGTGCTGCGATGAGGGCGACGGTGCTCGTCCGCCCGAAGCCGGGCATTCTCGACCCGCAGGGTGAGGCCGTGCAACGGTCGCTGGAGCAGCTGGGCTTCCCGGTCGAGGAGGCGCGGATCGGCCGCGTGGTCGACCTCGAGCTCGATCTCGGCGACGCCGAGCGAACGCGAGCCGAGCTCGAGCGGATGTGCGAGCAGCTGCTGGCCAACCCGCTGATCGAGTCCTACGAGATCACCGTGGCCGAATGAGCGAGTCGCCGCGCCCGAGGATCGCGGTCGTCGTCTTCCCCGGGTCGAACGACGATCGGGACGCCGCGCTCGCGTTCGAGCGCCTCGGAGCCGAGCCGGTCCTCGTCTGGCACGCGGAGCCCGAGCTGCCCGAGGTCGGCGCGGTCGCACTCCCGGGCGGGTTCTCCTACGGCGACTACCTCCGCTGTGGGGCGATCGCCCGCTTCGCACCGGTGATGGAGGCCGTGCAGCGGTTCGCCGG